>NZ_JAKRMN010000005.1:0-242772 GCF_022346365.1 Brevibacterium sp. ACRRH | reverse complement strand
GCTGTTTTTCAATTTCCTGGGCCAAGCCTATTTACCGTTTTTTCAAACCGGATTTCACGGGGGGGGGCCGGGCCACCCCCCCCCCCAACAATTTTGGGGGCCCGGCCAAATCTGCCCCCGCACCACTCACTTTTCTATTCCCCCACTAGGGTGGCGTCGCTGGAAGCTGCTACGACCTCGGGAGCGTCACATACCGTTTGAAATTCGAACAGTAAAGCTCCAGTAAGGGACCTCTATAGAGCCATTCGGAAACAGTGCTCTGCGCTTAGAAGAAAATGAAAATGGGGCCATTTTCGCCACCGAACCACCCCGCACGCTCCTTCACAGGCGTAGCGTGTTTCACGCCTGGAAATCCCCCCAGGATGTCTAGATTATGGAGAGTGACATGCTCAAGAAAGATCTAACACGTACCCTCACCCACGGAGCGCTGGCTATCGCAATCGGTGGTGGAAGCCTCCTTGCTGCGACCGGCGCCGCGCAGGCAGCCACGCCAGCTGACAACACCCCTGGCGCTTCTACGCAGGCTCAGGCGGCAGGCGCAGGAATCAGCCGCGACGAAATCATCAAGCGTGCTGAAGACCGCATGGCCAAGGCGCCATACTACTCACAGGGCCAGGACTTCTTTGAAGACTACCGTCGCGACTGCTCTGGATTCGTTTCATACGCATGGAACTCTGGGGGACCAGGTGAAGCGTCATTCACCTTCGTTCCAAACGGTGTCGCTCACGACATCGCCTGGGAAGAACTCCAGCCAGGTGACGCGATCACCGGACCAAACCACATTGTGCTGGTTAAGGCCGTGAATCCAGACGGATCGTTCGAACTGCTCGAACACGGTGGTGGCCAGTCCGGAAAGGAAGCACCAAACACGCGCCACGCAACCAAGGACGAGCTGATCGGCCAGGGCGTTGGCGAACCAATCCGCTACAACGGAGTTGGCTAGTCACCACTAGCAACACGCAGACTTCTGTGGCCCGACCAAATGTGGTCGGGCCACAGCTTTATGCACCCAGCTAGATGTCAGGTCAGCTCACTACAATGAAGTATGCGGAAGGAGTCATATGGTTCACTGGCGTGAGTTGTGGAAACAGGAATGTCGCGGACACGTTCCGCGGTACCGTGTGCTCGTCCCGGGAAGCGTGCCCGAATCAGTGATCGACGTGTGGAAAGCTCGTGGCTACGACCTCACTTCATCTGATCTTTCGCAGCAGGTGTTTCCTCAGCGCTACAGTCGCAACCTGATCCGCTCCAAGCTCGTTTTCGCAACGACCACCGGCGCCGGCGCGGCCACCACCGGATTCTTCGGATCTACAGCGCTCATCGCACTCGCATTCGCCGACACGGTTGCCATTGCCACCACCTCGGCACTCACCGGAATCGCTGCCGTAGCCACAGCAGGTGTAGGCATTTTTACTGGGGGCCGGTTTCTGCGCGACCCCAAACGGCTGACCGGCAAGCAACTGAAGCGCGCACCACACGTCCGCTGGGTCACGCCGCTTGACTTGGGTTACCTGCCGGGTGTCAACGGCCGTGACACTGACGAACAAAGGCTGTTCCACCTCGCGGTGACTATCTCACGGGCTATCGTTGGTACCCGCGCATGGACGCACCCCGCGTTGGAAGGCCACGTGAGTCGAGTGGACCTGGACTATGCTGTCGCCTCCATTGGTGAGCGGTTGCGTGAGCTGTACGAACTGCGCCAGAAGCTCGACAGTATCAGGCAGCCACACTTGGATGCCCGCATTGACGTGTACCAACGGAACCTGGCCAAAGCGTTCGCCTCACTGGCCCGCCGTGTTGAGTCGATGTACGGGTATTTGGAACAGTTGCGGACACTGTCAGTGCAGTTGGTTCAGCTGGATAGTACGGAAGAATCGCGTGAATTGGGCGATCAGGTGCTTGACGTGCTATCGCGTACCGTCAACGACGACACTGCGCAGAAACAGTTCAGCGACCTCAACCTCGAAGCGGAGTCACACGCGGATGCGATCCGGGGCATGCTGGGTGAACTTGAAGAGTCGGTCGAAGAGTTTGAAAGCTTTGATGACCTGGACCGGAAGCTGGCGCAAGCCGAACGCGAAGGCAAAGCGATTAACTGAAACGGCGCAAAGCGAGCGGCACGGCGCATTATATTGCGTAGTTTTGCTCGCTTTGCGACGTTTGGGCTTGCTGGGCCTGGTCTGCGTGGTCGATTAGGTTACTGGCCGTGACCAAACGGGTCGGGGTCGGTGCCCGGTAACCATGAGTTCCCGGGGACGTTATAACCGTGCTTCTTCTGTTCCTTCTTCCACCGCTTGGCCCACCTAGTGTCCAACCGGTCCACGTACAGGGTCCCCTGCAAGTGATCGAATTCGTGCTGCATGATCCGAGCGAACCAACCCTCAACACTGAGCGACACCGGCTGGTTGTTCTCATCAACACCGGTGACGGTGACTTTATCGGCCCGCTTCAACGGGTAGTCCAAAGCCGGAACTGACAAACACCCTTCCGTATCCTCGTTGGGATCCGGGTTGGTTGTGGGAACCTTCGACGCCACCAACACTGGGTTGATGAAAACGCCACGACGCCTCACACCAGCGACCTCGTCATCAGCGTCATACACGTAAATCTGCTTGCCCACCCCAATCTGCGGTGCGGCCAAACCGACTCCGTTAGACGCTGCAAGGGTTTCATACATGTCAGCGACAAGCGTGTGGAGCTCATCGTCAAACTCAGTGACGGGGTCAGCTTTACGGTGCAGAACAGGTTCGCCGTAGACAACAATCGGGTGGATAGCCATGGGTTACATCATAGTGCTGAAAAGACTTTTGCCAGCGTGGAATATAGTAAGAAGCTGTTGCGTTACGCATGATGACGCATTAACAACAGCTGAAGCCATTGGCTGGTGTGAAGGACCGCCTGATCACCTCCATGCGCGGTCCGGGTACAAACAGACACCAAAGAAAGGACCGCTGGTGAACATTTACGCGAACGTTTCAGAAGTCGTTGGTCGCACTCCACTTGTCAAACTTCAGAAGGCCAGTGAGGAAACTGGCGCGGAAATCGTTGGAAAGCTCGAATTTTACAACCCAGCCAACTCGGTGAAAGACCGTATTGGGGTTGCCATGATCGACGCGGCTGAAAAGTCTGGCGAGTTGCGCGAAGGCGGAACGATCGTCGAAGCAACCAGCGGAAACACCGGAATCGCCCTGGCCATGGTGGGAGCTTCACGCGGATACCGCGTTGTCCTCACAATGCCAGAATCAATGTCCAAGGAACGCCGTGCCCTGCTCCGCGCATTCGGTGCTGAACTCGTTCTCACCCCCAAGGCTGAAGGCATGAAGGGCGCTGTCGAAAAGGCTGAAGAAATCGGCTCACAAGACAACGCCGTTCTGGTCCGCCAGTTCGAAAACGAAGCCAACGCGCAGGTCCACCGCGACACCACCGCACAGGAAATCCTCAACGACACCGACGGTGAAGTCGACATCTTTGTTGCCGGAATCGGCACCGGTGGAACCATCACCGGTGTGGGCGAAGTCCTCAAAGAAAAGAACAAGGACGTCCAGATCGTTGCAGTAGAACCAGCAGCATCACCGCTCCTGTCTGAAGGTAAGGCCGGCCCACACGCCATCCAGGGAATCGGTGCAAACTTCATCCCAGGTGTCCTCAACCGCGACATCATCGACGAAGTTGTCACCGTTGAAAACGAAGTAGCGCTTGAAACCGCGCGCGAAACCGCCAAGTCTGAAGGTCTGCTCGTGGGAATCTCTTCCGGTGCAGCCATCAACGCGGCCAAGCGCGTCGCCGCCCGCCCTGAAAACAAGGGCAAGCGCGTAGTCGTCATCATTCCGTCGTTCGGTGAACGCTACCTGTCTACTCCACTGTTCGCGGAGTACATGGACGCATGAGTTTTCTCAAGAAACTCGCCGTGATGGCCGGGGTAGGGGCAGTGGCAGTTGCTGCCACCTCGGCCACCACACTGGGCAAGCGCGCCCGCGCTGCCCTACGCGAAGACCTGGACACCGCCCGCAGGCGCGACCCCGCCGTGCGCAGCGACTTCGTCACCGCGGTCAGCTACCCCGGCCTGCACGCCGTGTGGGCATACCGCGGACTGCACGAACTCAACAAAGTGCCAGGCGGGGAAGTGCCCGCGCGCATTCTGTCCCAGGCCGTGCGCACGCTGACCGGGGTTGAGATCCACCCGGCGGCAAAGATCGGGCGCAGGTTTTTCATTGACCACGCCGACGGCATCGTGGTGGGAGCCACGGCTGAGATCGGCGACGATGTCATGCTGTACCAGCAGGTCACGCTGGGTGGCACCTCCATGGAACAGACCAAACGCCACCCCACGCTAGGGAACAACGTCCTGGTGGGGGCCGGTGCCAAGATCCTGGGACCCATCACCGTGGGCGACGGTGCTTCCGTAGGCGCCAACGCAGTCGTGGTCAAGGACGTGCCCGCCGACCACGTGGCCGTTGGGGTGCCTGCCAAGAATCGCGCGCCCAAGGGGGTCGACACTCCCCAGAACCACCTACTTGAGGACCCGGCCATCTGGATTTGAGTGAAGGGCTGTCAACGGGCTTGAGCCACCTGCCAACGCGCTTCAACGCGCCTTGGCGCACACATGAAAACGCACACCCATCTACACTGACTCGAGGAGGTGGGTGTGCGTTTCATCGTTGTGGCAGTCCTGTTCACGTTGAGCTATTCGACGTGGACGGTTCTTTTTGCGATCGACCCGCATTTGGACGTGCTGCATTCGTTCGTGTCCGAATACGCCGTGTGGGGCAGGCCCGGCGCCGTGCTCATTCGTGTGGGTGACGCGGTGGCCGGCGTGCTCCTGGTGGTGTTGGGCGTGTTCCTGCGTAGGCGGCACGCGCTGTCGCTCATGTTGTGCGCTGGTTTGGTTGTGGCGGGCGTGGCCACGGTGGGGGACACCTTACTTTCGTATGAATGCGCGCCCAGTCTGAGTGAGGCATGTGCCACCGCCGAGGTGGAAGGCACCGTGGGACTTGCTCACCAGTTGCACTCGGTGACCTCGGCGTTGGTGGGCTTCGGGTTCGCTGTGGCCGTGATCGCCGACATCGTCATGATGGTGCGCTCCGGGCGGAGTTTTGCGAGTTTGCCTGTTGTTCTCAACGTTGCGTTGTTGGTTTTGCTGGGAGTGAGTGGCGTGTTGGCGCTGATTCCACACGTGGGGTGGGCAGGTGCCGTGCAGAGGCTGTCGCTGGTGTTGATTTGCGCGTGGGTGATTGTGCTGAGCGTGCGTCACGCTCGTATGCGTGGCGAGACGTTGAGAAGCCAGCACGTGGACGCATGATTGCGGGGGCCTTGACACTCTTGCCCATAATGGAGATATGTCGACTCTGGATATTCGCACAATCGCATTCCCTGACCCTGACATTCTGGCCAAAGTAGACGGACGCATCACTGACCACCAGCAGACTGGGATCGAGTTTGTTGTGTGGTCGGCAGAACACCCCACGGTAGAAGTGAATCGCGCAGCCATCGACGCGATCATCCTGCCATACATGGACGCCCAGCCCACCGTTGACCGGCTGGGGGAGTTGCCAAACCTCAAGCTCGTGCAGACGCAGACCACCGGGTACGACCTGGTCGCAGACTTGGTGGGTACTGATACCACGGTGGCGACCGCCTCGGGCGTACACGCTGCCGCCACAGCGGAACTGGCCGTGGGACTCACCCTGGCCAGCCTGCGCGGAATCGACACGGCGGTGCGCAACATGGCCGCGAGGTCGTGGAACCACGTGCGCATGCGCTCACTGGCCGACCGGCGCGTCATGATCCTGGGTGCCGGCGGGATTGGTGAAGCGATCCGGCAGCGGCTGGTGCCGTTTGAAGCGCATGTCACGCGGGTGGCGGCGCACGCTCGGACGGATGAGCACGGGCGTATCCACGGGCCGGAAGACCTGCCCAAACTGTTGCCACACACCGAGGTCGTTATTGCGGTGACCCCGCTGACTAAGCAGACCGAGAAGCTTATTGACGCGGAGTTCCTCAGCCAGTTGCCGGACAACGCGTTGGTAGTGAACGTGGGGCGTGGGAAAGTCGTCGACACCGAGGCGCTGGTCGCCGAACTGCGTGCAGGGCGCCTCTCAGCGGCACTCGACGTGGTCGACCCCGAACCCCTGCCACACGAACACCCACTGTGGGGGACCCCAAACACGCTCATCACTCCGCACGTGGGAGGGGACACCTCGGCGTTTGAACCCCGCATTGAGCAGATGCTCACGGAACAGGTCCGCCGAATCATCGCAGGCGAGCCACTCATTAACGTCATCGAAGGGTGAGGTTAAGCCCTCCAGTACCACATGGTGAAGCGACAAATGAGACGCGAGGCGTGCGGGCTAGACTTCAGGCATGAGTGCTTCAGATAACAAAGTAGACATCAAGCCACGGTCCCGCGACGTCACCGACGGCTTGGAACGAGCCGCCGCGCGAGGCATGTTGCGCGCCGTAGGAATGGGTGACGACGACTGGGATAAGCCGCAGATCGGTGTGGCGAGTTCGTGGAACGAAATCACACCGTGCAACCTGTCGCTGGAACGGTTGGCCGGGTTCGCTAAAGAGGGCGTGCATGCCGGTGGGGGATACCCGCTGGAGTTCGGAACGATTTCGGTATCCGACGGCATCTCCATGGGGCACGAAGGCATGCACTATTCGCTGGTGTCCCGCGAAATCATCGCTGACTCCGTTGAGACTGTGTTTGGCGCTGAACGCCTGGATGGTTCAGTGTTGCTGGCCGGGTGTGACAAGTCGATTCCCGGCATGCTCATGGCGGCCGCGCGCCTTGGCCTGTCCAGCGTGTTCCTGTACAACGGTTCGATCATGCCGGGTACGGCCAAGCTTTCGGACGGAACGGAAAAAGAAGTCACGCTCATCGACGCGTTCGAAGCGGTGGGCGCGTGCCGTGCAGGCAAGATGACGGAGGCCGACGTCGACTCGATCGAGCGCGCCGTTTGCCCTGGCGAAGGTGCGTGCGGTGGCATGTACACCGCTAACACCATGGCCAGTGCGGCCGAGGCACTGGGCTTGTCACTGCCGGGTTCGGCCGCCCCGCCGGCGATCCACCGGAACCGCAACGTGTTTGCGCGTCAGTCCGGCGAGGCCGTTGTGGGGCTTCTGCGCAAGGGCATCACCACGCGCGACATCCTCACGCGTGAGGCGTTTGAAAACGCGATCTCTGTGGTCATGGCTTTTGGTGGGTCCACCAACGCGGTGCTGCACCTGTTGGCGACCGCGCACGAAGCCGGGGTGGAGCTCAGCTTGGATGACTTCAACCGGATCGGCGACAAGGTGCCTCACCTGGGTAACGTGAAGCCGTTTGGTGAGTACGTCATGAACGACGTGTTCAAGATCGGCGGCGTGCCCGTGGTTATGAAGGCCCTGTTGGATGCGGGGCTGTTGCACGGTGACGCGCTGACGGTGACGGGTAAGACGGTGGCTGAAAACCTCGAGTCGATCAACCCGCCTGACCCGGACGGCAAGATCTTGCGCGCGCTGAACAACCCGATTCACGCCACCGGTGGCTTGGCTGTGTTGAAGGGTTCGCTGGCCCCTGAGGGTGCGATCGTGAAGTCGGCTGGGTTCGATGCCGAGGTGTTCGAAGGCACCGCTCGCGTGTTCGACCAGGAGCAGCCCGCGATGGACGCTGTGCTTAACGGTGAACTCAAGGCTGGCGATGTGATTGTGATCCGCTATGAGGGCCCCAAGGGTGGCCCGGGTATGCGTGAAATGTTGGCGATCACCGGTGCGATCAAGGGTGCGGGGATCGGTAAGGATGTGCTGTTGATTACGGACGGCAGGTTCTCGGGTGGGTCCACTGGGCTGTGTATTGGGCATGTGGCTCCCGAGGCGGTCGACGGTGGTCCTATCGCTCTGGTTGAGGATGGGGATACGATCCGCGTTGACATTGCCGCGCGCACGATCGAACTGGATGTAAGTGAAGAGGAGCTGGCTGAGCGGAAGAAATCGTGGGTGATTCCGGAGAACCCACGCCTGCACGGTGTGCTGGGTAAGTACGCCAAGTTGGTGCAATCGGCATCCACCGGCGCGGTGACGTGCTGATCTAGGTTTCCGGTAACGAAAAGGCGCAGGTACTGCCTGCGCCTTTTCGTGTGTGCCCGTTGCGCCGTTTGGGGGTTAGCCCATGAGTGCTTCGACGGGATCAATTCGTGCCGCTTTGAGCGCTGGGTACACGCTTGAAATGCCTCCTACACACGCGCCCAAGATAATTCCGCAGGGAATTAGCCACAGAGGTATGACCGCAGTCCAGTTTTGAACGAGGGCGAAGATGAGCACAGCGTTGAAGCCGACTATCGCTCCCGCTAACCCTCCGAACGCGCCAATCATCACACCCTCTGTCACGATCTGGTTAACGATGTTGTGCGACGTAGCGCCGAGCGCACTACGGACACCGATTTCGTGACGACGTTGGAATACTGACGCCAGCATGGTGTTCGAAATGCTTAGTGCCCCAATGATGAGAGCGACGATGCCGAATGCGTACACCATTGTTTGGGTGTCACCGGATACTTGCTTTCGCAGATTTTCAGGGTCGGGTGGAACTTCACTTGTCAGGTCGTACCGTTGGTAAGGGTCAAATGCGATGGGTGCCTCAATAGACACTTGGCGGGCATACCCTGGTTCAGTTGACACAACGAACTGAGGGTAGGTGAACTGTCCGCCTGAGTCAGCACCGCTCGTGAGGGGCAAAACGATTGCGTCGTCGAAACCATCTCCGGGGTCTGGACTAGAAAACACGCCAGCTACCGCGTAGGTGGCATTTCCAACGTGTATTTGGCGTGGCGAATCACTGTTGTCGATTCCCAGCTGTCGCGCCACGGTCGTTCCTATGAACGCAACTCGTGCGCCACGCTGCACGTGCCCTGAGTCGAATGGTTGCCCCCACACAGTATGTAATCTGTGCGCTACTAGAGTTTCGGCATCGGCAAGCATGACAGAGGAATCCACTAGAGGATCGGTCCCGGGAGCTACACGAACAGGAAGTGGGTCTGACGACTTAAGTAGAAAACCGGCGGTTTTAACACCGTTGAGCGCCCGCACCCGCTTGATCCCTGTATCCAAAGTTTCTTCATGCTGTGACGCCGCTTCAGGTTGCGGTGTATTGAAACGAAGTTGCGCTACTTCGGACGCTAACGAATCCGGGATCCCAGATACGGCTACCTTGGTCGCCATGAGATCCGTAAAACGACTCGATACTTGTGTTTGCACTGTCGTGGACATTGCAAGCATTGCAACGAGAGCGAAGATCCCCATTGCGACTCCAAGCGATGTGAGAATCGTGCCACGTTTGCGTCGGGTCACGGCTGTGAGCGCTGGCCGTCCCGATTTTGCCAAATAACCGCGAAACAGGTTCATCGCAGTTCGGCCTCAGCGCGCAACCGGCCCTTGTCGATCGTATAAATGACGTCCGACTGTTCTGCCACGTTGCGGTCGTGCGTAATAACGACAACAGCACGTCCTTGAACGTGCGCAACATCTTTGAGCGTTGTGACGACGCGTTCAGAGTTTTCACGGTCGAGGTTGCCGGTAGGTTCGTCGCAGAGAAGCAGATTGGCTTCAGAATTGAGGGCACGCGCAATTGCACATCGTTGCTTTTCTCCGCCTGAGAGTTGCTGGGGCCACGCGTTAGCGCGGTGTGTGAGTGACACCGCTTCAATGAGTTCGTCTACCCGGGATTGTGTTGAGGATGAATAGGTCTGAGTTAACGCGATGTTTTCAGCGACAGTCAAGTGTTCGATGAGGTGAAAGGCTTGGAAGACAAAAGATACATGGTCTGCTCGAAACTGAGCACGTTCGTTAGTAGTGAGCTCAGTGGCCTCAACACCGTCGATCATGACGCTACCGGTTGAAGGGGCAAGTAGCAGGCCCATGATGCTCAGGAGCGTGGTTTTCCCCGAGCCGGAAGGGCCCACCACAGTGGCGAATTGTCCTGGAAGCAGTGAGATGTTGACGTCAGACAAGACTGGTACGTCGCCAGCCTCAGTGCGGTAGGTGTGACTGATGTGCGTGAGAACGCAGCTTGCAGAAGTAGTGGTCATACGTGTGGGTATTCCTACTGCGTGATTTCAGCTGGATCGCCTTCGTGGAGATCCTTTGCCTCGACTGCTGCCACTCCGTCTGCTTCAAAAACGACGGTGACGGAAACGCGGTGAGCCTCTTGCCCAGGCGTTTGAACGTTCACATAGGTTGAACCGTTTTGGTCGGTTCGAACAGCAGTGCTCGGTACTGTGAGCGTGTCTCTTGGTCCCTCTTCGACTTCGATACGTGCTGGGCCGGTGTATGGTGAAAATTTGGCGGGTGTCTCCACAATGACATGCGCAGAATCAGGCTTTTCGGGTTGTGGCTCCCCATTTTCAGAGTTCTCATCGGTTTTCTGTTCAGCTGTTACATCAACACGCTTGACCTTAAGCTCTTCGCTTGTGCCACTACTGTCGAGAAAAACTCTTTGCCCTTGTGAGACATCAGGCAGTTCGGTTGCATTGATGGTGCATGACAAAACGTCTTTACCAGAGCTTGTTACAAGTTGGCCTTCCTGTGGCGTTTGCCCCACCGAAAGGTTCATTGTGGTGAGGGTTGCGGGTGTGCGCTTGAGATACAGGATTTCTCCGGCGGGGACCTCGGGTGTTGCTTTTTCGCGTGCCTCATCGTATTCGTCCTGTGTGGGGACTTCTTCATCGTCACCCAAGGTTCCACGTTTTGCGCGAGAAATTGTCTTCTCAAGTCGCGAAAACTGTTTGACGGCTTCTGGGTCCGAATACGCCGGGTCGTAGCCAGCTTGTTCGTACAGCTTTTTCACCGCGTCGCCTGTTTGCACGGAATACTTGGCGTGAAGATCGCCGTGGTACATGCCCTGATCTTTTAGAAACGCGTGGAGTTGGTCTACATCGGCTCCTCGCGAACCAACCTTAAGTGTGCGAAACGCTGGCAGGTCTCCTTGGGCCACAATGATGGGGCGGGAAGACACCTCAGCGACTACCGTTCCTGCCTCAACACGGTCACCTGCCTTAAACGGTACTGAGGTGACAATCGCCTCATCTTCGCCCGAGGTGACGAACCGTGGTGTGTTTGTGAATTCTTTCGTGGTTGAACAGTCCGCAGTCACCGTGCGACTTACGGTTCCCTTTTCCACGGGTACTGTGATGGTTGAGGGCGACACATCGCTGGCTTGTGCGGCCTTTTGCACTTCGGTGCGTGCTTTGCCGAGCCACAACCACGCAATGACGTTTGTGGCTACGAGCAGGACAATAACTGCGCAAACGATGACTTGCTTGCGTGACCACCTGGAGAACAGGCGAGACTGAGCCATAGGGGCTATCCAAATTCCTTTTTGGACCGATCGAGTGCTTCGCGACGAATCTCTAACGCCCCGTGGATCTGCGATTCATAGAAGTCGGCGATACCAGTCAGATATCGGTCCTCAATGAACGTCCGCTTGGTTCCGTATTCCAACGACTCTTGGCAAGTCGCGTCCGCCATTGCGATATCGTAGGACTTTGCCGGATCTGTGGTAGCCCACACCTGCGCGACATCAGGCGTGGTGACTTCTTCGCCGTGACTGTCCTTTCCGAAACCCGCCTTTTTCATGCAAGTTGCCCACGAACTGTGCAGATCCTGCATTTCCTGATCGTCTATTGCGCCATTAAACGCGTCCAGAATAAGTTGTGAGCTAATAAAGTCGGCTTGGTCCGCCTTTTCGAGTGAACCAAACTGCTCTTCATCGGCTTTGTTAGAGCAGCCGCCATTGGTGTTGCGTAGTTCCCCGTCCTCTTCACCGCCAGCGGCTTCTTGAGCCAGCTCGGAGTCTTCTTTTGGCTCGCCCCGAAAGGCCTTGTCCCAGTCCTCACGCTGGCTCTGAGGTGTCTTGGTGTACCCGGCGTTGTCGTGAGGGGCGTTTTCCTCGGTTGGTTCGGTCGGGTAACCCCGGTTCTCCTTCACCTCATCTTTCGAAATGACATCCGTTTCATCGAGCACGGACGAAAACGACTTCGCATCTGTTGAAAGCTCTGGTTCGTATTGAAAGTGTGCTTGGTTCATGCACTTTTGAATAAACCGCTGGTTGTAGTTGTGCAGAGCCATCGAATCTTTAAAGAGTCCACGGATCTCTGAACGGATTTCCTTGCGTGGTTCATCAGGGACGGCGAAACCATTGTCTTCGCTCTCTGACCCGCAACCGGTGACAAAGAGCGCTGTCGCACAAATAAATACTAGAGAGGTGACGGTTACTTTCACTGGTGGTTCTTTCTGTGAAAATGGTCAGCACCATCGCCAACCTAAAGTCATTCTAAACCCCGGTCGGGGGGCAAAACGAAATGGCGAAAGCGTCAGTCAGACGAGCCCACCTGTAACCACCCCACCTACCGCAGCAGCGAACCGAGGAAGTCGTCGTTCTTGCCCTCCGGCTGAATGTCGTCGTACTGGGGCAAAGTCGCACTGGTGTCCATGGGTTGGTGTGGGCCACCCGGGTAGTCCTTACCGAACAACTGGAATGTCCGCTGCCTCACAGAGTCAAACCCGAACCGCGCAATCTCGGCCATGGGAAGCGACAACGGACTTGGGTCCCACGAACCATTAGCCGAAATCCGGTCAAACGCCACAATCCGATTACGAATCTCGCCAATCCGACCGCTGTACGCATCGATCTCGTGCCCAGTGCCGTGCGAATATGTAAACAGACCCACAAACGCCTTCGCGTCGATGACCGTACGGGCCAGCGCCTTCGTCGACCCCAACTCCAACTTGTGAGCCGGCTGGCGCACCAGTTCTTTGCCTGTCTTTTCAGCAACTCGCTGAATCAGTGGTTCCGTCAACGGTGGATCCACTCGCGTAATGTCGCGCAGGCGCACAGCATCGAACCCCTGCGCCTGCAACTGCCGGTTCACGGTCGCAACGAGCACCCACTTGTCGAAACCTGCCACCACTCCCACCAGCGGCCACATTTCAACGCCTTCACGCGTGATCTGTACAAGGGTCCCGTTGGTTTGTGACTCTTCTAGACGCGCCTGAATTTTCTTTAGTCGCATATCGTCCCCTCGCCTTGTACGTTCATTCCCATTCTAGTCCGTCCGGCCACCAGCTATTCCGGCCCCGTACTCCCGTGGACGGGGATTTCGCGAATGACCTTACACGGGTTTCCCGCCGCAAAACTATACGCAGGAATATCCCGTGTGACGACACTTCCCGCACCGATGACACAACCTTCACCTATGGTCACCCCACCGCAAATAACGACGTTGGCAGCAATCCAACAGTCGCGTTCAATCGTGACCGGCTTGGCGTATTCCAGCGTGTAGGAAGAACCATCCGCACGCGTCCGGGCATTACGTTCGCTGGGCACAAACGGGTGCATGGGCGTTGCGATCGTGACGTTCGGGCCAATAAACGCGTTATCACCAATGCTGATCGGGCACACATCAAGACACGTGAAGTTGAAATTCACCTCGCACCGTTGGCCAAACACCGTGTTGCACCCGTAGTCAAAGTAGATCGGCGCCTGCAGGGCTGGAATCGCGGAAGCGGAAGGCAATAGCCCTGCGAGAATTTCGCGCTGCGCTTCAGGCTCGTCTTCATCGGTCAAGTTGTATTTCCTGGCCAACTTCCGAGCCTTAACCCGAAGCGCCGTCAGCTCCGGATCCGACGAGTCGTACATTTCACCAGCAAGCATCTTGTCTTTTTCCGACATCCCTCTCCTCGCGCTTTCTACTCGGCGTCCGTACTCCCACCAGCCTGACGCGCCAACCTGACAACCACCTCGGCGTGGGACGTATGCGGAAACATGTCCAAAAACCGCGCCTGCTCAATCTTGTACCCGGGCATTTTTGCAAGATCAGCCGCCAAAGTGCGCGGATTGCAACTCGAATAGATCACGTGCGGAATCCCGGACTGCTCGACCCACCCGGCCATGTCCTCACCCATCCCGCGCCGAGGTGGATTCACAATCAACACGTCCGGCACCTGTGTCTGTTGGCGGGCCCACTGGGAGGCATCGGCACAGATGAAGATCAGCCCGAGGTCGTTCTCGCCTGCCACCTCCCGCGCGGACTCGACCGCAGCAGGGGCCACCTCGACCCCCGTGACCTGCCGACCCGGCCCGGCGACGTGCAGAGCGAAACCTCCCACCCCACAAAACAGGTCCCACACCCTGAGGTGACGGCCGTGGGAGGTGGCGGACACCTCGGCGTTGGAAACCCACTCACGCACCTGCTCATACAGGCCAGACGCCACGACAGTATTCGTCTGCACAAACGACTGCGGCCGAACCTTCAACTGCACCCGCCCCTGCGTCACCGGCAACCACTGCGGGCCGTGCAACGCGATCTCTTCGTCACCCTCGATAATCGCTGTGTGAACAGGGTTGATGTTCGCGCTCGCCGAAAACACCTCGACCCCTTCACACGCGTCCATAAACGCGGGCAAGTGTTCCTGAATGCGCGGCAGGGCAGACTGCGACGCCAACACGAACCGCACCATCACCCGGTTGTCATCACCTGCCGTGACGATCACGTGCTTGAGCTGGCCCTTACGTTTGCGCACGTTATACGGCGGGACCTGCGCGCGCTTGATGAGCCAGGGGAGTGTGCGAATCACGGTGTGGATAGATTCGGGGTACAAGGGGCAGTCGGTGAGGTCGATTCCCATTCCGTCGTCATCCAAGATGCCCAACGCGGGCTGCTCGGTGGTTCCCGCGACCACCATCTTGACCTTGATGCGGAAACCGGACTCCGGGCCAACAACCGGGGGCAGCCAGTTTTGTTTCGGTGTCCCCGTTGCCGCTTCTTCTCCCGGTGCCCCTTCTTCCCCGGCTACCCAAAACGGTGCCAACAGGTCAGCGACCTCGGCCTGCTGCGACTCCACGCGCGTACTCATGGAAACGGGGAGAAGCGTGCAGGAGCGGCACAGGCCGGCGTCAAAACACGAACAATCCACGCCTCCCACTTTCTCACATCTCACAGTTTGGTCACTCCATGTCAATGTTTGACACCGCGCGGTGGGCGCCCCCTACACTAAGTGACATGAACAACATTGTCGTCCTTATTAGCAAGCGCGCGGAGTTACTCCAAGCGTTCTAAAAAGGACGAACCCGCGCGCCCCTTCCGGATAACGGTAAGGGGCGTTTTTATTGGTCACACGACCACCCAGACTAAGGAGCTATCTTGGCCACAACGCAACCGGCACCGGCCTCGGCCACCAGGGCCCACCCGGTACCAAAACGAACCTCGCCAGAGAATCTCACAGGCGCGCAAGCCGTCATTCGCAGCCTCGAACTCCTTGGTGTCGACACGGTATTCGGCCTCCCCGGCGGCACGATCCTCCCCACCTACGACCCGCTCCTTGACTCCAAAACCATCAACCACATTCTGGTGCGCCACGAGCAAGGCGCCGGACACGCTGCGGAAGGCTACGCCTCGGCGACGGGACGCGTGGGCGTGTGCATGGCGACCTCGGGGCCGGGCGCAACCAACCTGGTCACCGCGCTAGCTGACGCACACATGGACTCCGTTCCAGTCCTGGCCATCACCGGCCAGCAGTCCTCAACCCTGCTGGGAACTGACGCGTTCCAAGAAGCCGACATCGTGGGCATGACCATGCCCATCACCAAACACAGCTTCCTGGTCACGCGCGCCGAAGACATCCCGCACGCAATCCAATCCGCGTACCACATCGCCTCAACCGGACGCCCCGGCCCAGTCCTGGTGGACATCACCAAGGACGCGCAAAACACCGTCACCGAATTCGTGTGGCCCGACGCCCCCAACCTGCCCGGCTACCGGCCCACCACCCGGCCACACGCCAAGCAGATCAAAGAAGCGATCAAACTCATCGAACAGTCCGCCCGGCCGGTGTTCTACGTGGGCGGGGGAGTGATCCGCGCCCAAGCCAGCCCACAGCTGAAAGAACTGGCCGAAGCCACCCGGATCCCCGTTGCCACCACCCTGATGGCACGCGGCGCCTTCCCCGACTCGCACCCGCTGCACGTGGGCATGCCGGGCATGCACGGGACGGTGAGCGCGGTGACGGCATTCCAGAAGTCGGACCTGCTCATCGCCGTGGGCGCCCGGTTCGACGACCGCGTCACCGGCAACCTCGAAACCTTCGCCCCCAACGCCAAAGTCATCCACATTGACATTGACCCGGCTGAAATTGGGAAGAACCGCGCGGTAGACGTGCCCATTGTGGGGGACGCCGCCGAGGTGCTCGCCCAGTTGACGGCCGAACTCACCGCCTCGAGGTCCTCGGCTTTGGAGAATGACCGGGGTGCGTGGTGGTCACAGCTGAACACGTGGAAGACCACCTACCCGCTTGGATTTGAGCCCAACGATCAAGGACTGTGCGACCCGCAGTACGTGATCGAAAGGATTTCGGCCCTGACCGGGCCGGAAGGAACCTACGTTGCTGGTGTTGGACAGCACCAGATGTGGGCCAGCCAGTTCGTTACCTTCGACCGGCCAAACTCGTGGCTCAACTCAGGTGGCCTGGGAACCATGGGGTACTCCGTGCCTGCCGCTATGGGTGCGAAAGTGGGGCAGCCAGAACGCACCGTGTGGGCAATCGACGGTGACGGGTGCTTCCAAATGACCAACCAGGAACTCGCTACCTGTGCGCTCAACAACATCCCTATTAAGGTCGCGGTCATTAACAACTCGTCCCTGGGGATGGTGCGCCAGTGGCAGACCCTGTTCTATGACGGCCGGTATTCCCACTCAGACCTCAACACCGGGCACGAATCCGTGCGCGTCCCCGACTTTGTGAAACTCAGCGAAGCCTACGGGTGCTTGGGGATGCGCGTAGACCGCAACGAAGACGTGGACGCAGCGATTGCAACCGCGCTTGAAACCAACGACCGCCCCGTGGTGATTGACTTCACCGTTCCGGCCGACGCCATGGTGTGGCCCATGGTTCCTGCCGGCGTGAGCAACGACCAGATCCAGTACGCCCGCGACATGCAACCAGACTTCGACGACCCCATGGAGGAGCTGTGACAGTGAGCCGCCATACGCTTTCGGTTCTGATTGAAAACAAACCCGGCGCGCTCACGCGCTTCACCGGGTTGCTAGCCCGTCGCGGTTTCAACATTGATTCCCTCGCAGTGGGAACAACAGAAATTGAAGAGATTTCCCGTATCACGGTCGTGGTTGACGTCCGCGATACGCCCCTTGAACAGGTGACGAAACAGCTCAACAAGCTGATCAACGTCATCAAGATCGTGGAGCTGGAGCCCGAACAATCCGTCAGGCGCGCCCACGTGATCTTCAAGGTCAAAGCTGATCCACAGGCGCGAGCACAAATCGCCAGCACATGCGAACTGTTCCGCGCCCACATCATCGATGTGTCAGCTGACGCAGTGTGTATTGAAGCAACGGGCGAAAAGTCCAAGCTTGACGCGCTGCGACGGGTGCTCGAACCTTTTGGAATCAGGGAAATCGTGCAATCAGGAACCGTGGCAATCGGACGCGGAGGCAAGTCCATTTCGGACAAGGCCCTGCGGAACTAAACCAACCTCGTACAACCTCATATACTCAAAAACACACGCACAAAAACAAGGAGAAGCAATGGTAGAGCGTTATTACGACGACAATGCAGACCTGTCAGTCATCCAGGGCAAGAAAGTTGCCGTAGTTGGATTCGGAAGCCAAGGCCACGCGCACGCACTGAGCCTTCGCGACTCAGGCGTTGACGTTCGTATTGGTCTTGCTGAAGGTTCAAAGAGCCGCGACAAGGCATCCGCGCAGGGCTTCGAAGTGGGAACCCCAGGCGAAGTTGCCGACTGGGCCGACGTCGTTGTCATCCTTGCACCCGACCAGGTTCAGGCTGACATCTACGACAACGAAATCAAGGACAAACTGTCCGCCGGCAAGACCCTGGTGTTCAGCCACGGATTCAACATCCGCTTTGGCTACATCCAGGCGCCTGAAGGCGTGGACGTTATCATGGTTGCGCCTAAGGGCCCCGGCCACATTGTGCGCCGCGAATTTGTTGACGGCCGAGGTGTGCCCGTACTTGTCGCTGTTGAAAAGGACGAAACCGGAAGCGCATGGGACACCGTGCTGTCCTACGCCAAGGCCATTGGTGGTCTGCGCGCAGGCGGAATCAAGACCACGTTCACGGAAGAAACCGAAACCGACCTGTTCGGTGAACAGGCCGTGCTGTGCGGTGGTGTTTCGCACCTGGTTCAGGCCGGTTTTGAAACCCTCACCGAAGCTGGCTACCAGCCCGAGATCGCATACTTCGAGGTTCTGCACGAACTCAAGCTCATCGTCGACCTCATGGTTGAAGGTGGAATCGCTAAGCAGCGCTGGTCCTGCTCCGACACCGCAGAATACGGTGACTACGTGTCCGGTCCACGTGTCATCACCCCAGAAGTGAAGGCTTCCATGAAGGCTGTTCTGGAAGACATTCAGAACGGTTCGTTTGCCCAGCGCTTCATGGACGACCAGAAGAACGGCGCACAGGAATTCAACGAACTGCGCGCTAAGGAAGAGCAGCACCCAATCGAGGCCACCGGCCGCGAACTGCGCAAGATGTTCGCATGGCTCAAGGACTCCGACGACGACTACACCGAGGGCACCGCTGCACGCTAACGTGTAGCGCTTGCCCTTGCGACGCTTGTGGCCCTCAGCATTGAGCTGAGGGCCACAAGCGTTTTTGCGGGGCTTACGGAACGGGGCCGAGGTGCCGGACGCGCGGAGTTGCTGCCACCTCGGCGGCGGTTGACCTTGCGTTACATCACGACTTCGATGAGGTACGGGCCTTGCGCGTCCAGACCTGCGCGGAAGGCGGTTGCGAGGTCGTCCATGTTGTCCACGGCCTGACCGTCCACACCCATCGAGTTGGCCAGTGACACCCAGTCGATCGTGGGGTTGGTGAGGTCCATGAGGGCTTCGGCGCGTGGGCCGCCAAAGTCGGCGCCCACGTTGCGCATTTCGTCGCGCAGGATCTGGTACTTGCGGTTCGAGAAGATCACCACCACGATGTCCAGCCCCTCACGTGCGTACGTCCACAGCGACTGTGGCATGTACATGCCGGAGCCGTCGGACTCTAGGCAGATCACCTTGCGGTCTGGGCAGGCCACCGCCGCGCCGGCCGCCGTGGGGAGCGCGTAGCCAATAGATCCGCCGGTTCCCAACATGTAGTCGTGCGGCTGGGCGGTGGATGCGGTGGAGAAGAACGTGAAACCGGTGGTGATGCTTTCGTCGACCACGATGCCGTTTTCCGGAATCATGTTGGCCAGCAGGTCGCCCAGTTTCTCTTTGGTGATAGAGCCGGTGGGCAGGCCGGGCAGGTCCAGCGCCGAGGTCGCCGCCTCTTTCGCACTGTCTGCGCCTACCGCTGTGACCAGGGCCTGGAGCGAGGCCGTGAGGTCGTGGCGTGGCTGGGCGAGCTCCACCACGTGCATGGCTGGGGGAGTGAGCGCGCTGGGGCGGTTGGGGTAGGCGAAGAACCCGACTGGGGCCTTGGACCCCACCAGGACCAGCAGGTCGTAGTCCTTGAGGAAGTCAACGGCGGCAGGGGTGGCGTACGGGACGCGCTTGACTGGCACGCGGCCAGCACCCTGGGTGACGCGCGCGACCATGTTGGGGCACAGCAGGTCAGCGCCGGTTGCTTCTGCGATCAGGCCTGCGCTGCGGAGTGGGATTTCGCGCAGGGCGTTTTTGCCTAGAAGAATTGCTGGGTTCTTGGCTTTCTTGAGGGCAGTTGCTGCGCCTTCGATGATGTCGTCTGCAGGGATTCCGGCGGCGGGCACGAATGCCTTTTCTGGTTCTTGTTGGTTCTCGACCGGGTTCCACGCGGAGTCGGCAGGGAGGATGAGCGAGGCGATCTGGCCCGGGTTGGTCAGTGACGCGGCGATCGCGGCGGCCGTGTCGTGGGAGACGGAGTCAGCGTTCGCGGTTGTGCGCACCCAGTGGCTAAACGGGCGTGCGGCGCCTTCGACGTCCGAGGTGAGCGGGGCGTCGTACTGGCGGTGGTAGATCGCGTGGTCACCAATGACGTTGACGATCGGGGACTGTGCGCGGATCGCGTTGTGCAGGTTGGATAGTCCGTTTGCCAGGCCAGGACCCAGGTGGAGGAGTGTTGCGGCCGGTGTGTCCTTCATGCGCGCGTAACCGTCGGCGGCTCCCGTGACCACGCCTTCAAACAGGCCCAAGATGCAGTTGATTTCCGGGGTGTCATCAAGGGCTGCAACGAAGTGCATTTCCGAGGTTCCCGGGTTGGCAAACACCGTGTCGACACCGTTGGCGAGCAGGGTTTGCGTCAGGCTGTGCGCACCGTTCATGGTTCTCCTTGTCTCAATAGATATGGGCAAAAGTGGAGTGTGTCACATCAGAGAGTACGGCTTGTTTGGGTGCCAAGTAAATTCCGTAGCCACGAATCGAGCAGATCGCTGCCAAGGTCAGTAAGTTCCGGGCCAAGCTGGCCGAACTGAACCGCGTTAATCAGGCCAATGAGAGACGTCCACGCTAGCACCGCACCCGTGGCGCGCTCAGGCGACATTTCCGCGCCCAGGTCTGTGGCGCCTCGGGCGAGTTCTTCTTTGAGTTCTTGGGAGGCAGGTTCCGTCCCGAGGTCGAAGCCGGCGACCGTGTGAACGAACAGGGTGAGGACCCGGGTGCCGGGTTCGTTTGTGGACTCTGCGGGAGCGGCGTAGTTGGGGACCGGCGTGCCGTACATCAGGGCCCACTGTTGCGGGTGGCGTTGCGCCCATTCGAGTAGCGCGTGGGTGAGTGCGTGAAGGCGCGCGTGAGGTGTTGTGGCAGTATGCGTCGCTTTCTCGACGTGGTCTGCTACGCGGTTGAACGATTCGACGAGGAGGACGGTGAGGAGTTCGTCGCGGTTTTTCACGTGCCGATACAACGCTGAAGGGGCGACGCCCATGGATCGCGCGACTTCGCGAAGTGATAGTCCTGCGTGCCCATGCTTCTCCAGAAGTCGCGTGCCGTGCGTGATGATGCCCTTGCGCATCTGGGCGCGTGACTCGGCGTGAGGCTTTCGAGTGGTCATGTACACAGTGTGGCAAAGGTTGAGGTGATTTGTTTGTGAACAGTGTTCACAATTGTGGCGAATTGGGGTAGGTTAATTATGTGAACGGTGTTCGCTTAATTGTGGAGGGCGGAATGAAGTACTTGGTAATTGGGTATGGCCAGATTGGGCAGGAGCTTGTTCGGCAGCTGACTGAGCGTGGGGATCGCGTCACGGTCGTGAAGCGGTCAGGTATGGCGCAGCGCAGGGGAGTTGAGGTTATCCAGGGTGATGTGCAGGAAGTGCTCCCTGAGTTGAGGTCGGATGGGTTCGACGGGGTGTTTAACTGTATGCACGCGCCTTATAGTGCGCGCGCCTGGCGGGACGTGCTGATTCCGCGCGAGAAACAATTGCTCGAATGGGCTGGTGACGTGCCGGTGGTTTTCCCCGAGTCTGTGTATGCGTGGGGGACCGGAGCGCAGGAGCTGAAGGAGGGGGACCCGGTTGAGCCAGCGTCGCCATTAGGGGAAGTACGGGCTCAACTGTTACGCAACCGCGAGGCGCACGGTGGCAGGACCGTGTCCGTTGTTGCCGCGGATCTCATTGGTCCCACTGCGTCATTGGCTGGGGCGGTGTTTCACCAGTTGGCGTTTGATCGCGTGATGAAGGGTAGTCGTCCGCTTGGTTTGGGTGACGTGAGGGCGCCTCGGAGTATTACGTATATCCCCGATCTGGTCCGTGGGATGGTGTATGCGGTTGAAAACGCGTATGACCTACCGTCTGTCGTTCATGCGCCGGCGCTTGGGCCGGTGTCGCAAGTTGAGTTGGCTCGTGCGTTTGCGCGTGTGGCTTCTAAACCTGAAACGTCTGGGGTGATTCAGATTCCCTGGACTGTGATGAGGGTGACGGGCTTGTTTTCGCAAACCTTCCGCGAACTACACAACCAGAGGTACTTGTGGGACTCGCCGCACGTTCTTCACACAGGGGTGCTGGCCGATCTTCCGGTGACGAGCCTGGATGTTGCTCTAGCGGGATGCGTGTCTGGGAGGGAAGGTGCTTCGCGGTAGGGGTGGGTTCTGTCCGTTTGTCTACATGAGTCCGCGGTTTTCCGTGAGCTGTGTAGAGTAACTGGTTTTCGCGCCTACGTGAGAGAAGAGCCAGGCGATTTAGCTAAGGCCAAACAGCGCAAAGTGAGCGAAACTACGCAATATAATGCGCAGTTTCGCTCACTTTGCGCCGTTTCGACTGGCCCCGAGGTGGCCTGAGCTAATCTGTCACGTGCGAGTTAGGCGTGCGGGCGGTTCGTCGGGTCCGCTGGAGGTTCGAACGACTGCTGCGGGCGCGCTTCAGGTTGGCCTGGCTGAGCTGGAGGAACTTGGCCCTGGGGCTGACCTGGCTGAACCTGCCCCGGCTGTCCTTGCGGAGCGTACCCAGACTGACCCGGCTGAGCTGGAGGAACCTGACCCTGCGAAACCTGACCTGGCTGCCCCGTCTGAACCTGCCCCGGCTGTCCATAAGGAACCTGGTCCTGCTTAACCGGACGAACGTGAACGGGCGCCACAGTCTCGACCTTCTTCCAACGCGCAACAAGCGTCAAAACACCGGCAATAACGATGAGCGCCACCATTGGGAACAGCATGAACGCGCCACCGGAGCCTTCACCTCGTTCGAACGCATTAGAAATATCGCCCGAGAACAACGCTATGAGGAACATGGTCACGTTGTTCACTGCGTGGACAACGACGGGGGCTTCAATACCACCAGAGAAGTGCGTGAGCGCAGCCATGACCAGCCCAAACACCGCGTAGTACGCCCACAGCCATGGGTCGGAAGCTCCGTGCGCAAGCGTGAACAGGATCGTGGCAACAATGACGCCTACTACGCCTCCCACGCGCGGGATCCACGAACCAAAGACGCGCGGAACGTAGCTACGGAACATGACCTCTTCAGCCGCGGCCTGAAACGGCGTGGTCAACACAATGATGAGCAAGTACGCCAACGCCGTACCGTCAAACGTGAACGACGAGTCACCCGACCCCTGAATTGCGCCGTTGTCAAAGAGAAACCCGACTCCCATGTACAGCGCGAACAACGGCACCGTACACGCCAGGCTCAGCCCCCACCACTTCCACCGCATGCGCGGCAACACTGAAAACATGCGCGACCACGGCTGCTTGTGCAGAATCCGGTGCGCGAGCCAAGCAACAAGACCACCCAATATGAGCGACAGGTTCACCGTGAGCAACAACAGCGGAGTGTTGGTGATCTTGCCGGCCATGGCGTCTTCTTGTGAAGTCGCGCCAGTCGCCAAATCAACTGCCACCGCGACAATGCCACCCACAATCGACACGACAAAGAAAACGATGAGGGTCGCAACAATCCCCACGAGCCCCATCCACCAGCGGTCGTGCGCTGTGCGATAGTGGTTCTCGAACGGTTCGTTACGTGGCTCCTGCGCAGGAGTTTCAAACGGCCCGTTGTGGGAATGTGGAACGTTCGGTGGGGTTACGCCATGGGAAGTAGTCATGCTTCAACGATATCCGCGCGACTTTTCGCGGCGCAATTCTTGTTCAACAGGATCCGGCACGGGCGCTGCCTCAATGAGCGACCTCGTATAGTCCGAATTGGGCGCCCCCAAAACCTGCCCCGTCTCGCCTTCTTCCACCACGCGCCCATCGCGCAAAACAACAACACGCGACGCCACCTGACTGATCACCGCCAGATCATGGCTGATGAACAGGGAAGCGAACTGGCGCTTCTCGTGCAGTTCGGCAAGCAGGTCCAGGATCCCGGTCTGCACAGAAACATCCAAGGCCGAGGTGGGTTCATCTGCGATGAGAAGGTCGGGTTCCAGCGCCAAGGCTCGGGCGATCGCCACGCGCTGCTTCTGCCCGCCGGACAGTTCCCGCGGGAAACGGCGCGCAAACTCTACAGGCAACTGAACGTCGCCCAGCAACTCATCAACCTTGCGCGCGATATCTCGGCGCGACAACCGCGTGTGCAACTCAAACGGCTGAGCAATCTGAGCCCCAATCGTGCGCCGAGGATTCAACGAACCAGCCGGGTCCTGAAACACCACTCCGACACGCGACCGCAACCGCCGTTGCTGCCGGGAAGTCCCCGGAACAACGGCAGTCCCTGCGACCTCGGCGGTCCCACTGGCAAGCTTCTGCGCACCCGTAAGCACGTTAGCGATCGTCGATTTACCAGAGCCTGACTCACCGACCAACCCCACGATCGTGTGGGCGGGGATCGTCAGTGACACATCGTTAAGCGCAACCGTCGACCCGTGCTCAACCCGGGCGTGCTCCACCTGAGCCGCAACAGACTCACCCGTGTCCTGCTCGTCCGCGGCCCGGTCCGTAATCCGGGGCACCGACTCCAGCAGTGTCCGCGTGTACGGGTGCTGCGGGTTTTCAAACAGGTCACGGACACCCGCTGTCTCAACCACACGCCCGTCCTTCATCACAACAACATGGGTCGCAACATCGGCAACGACTCCCATATCGTGCGTAATCAACAGGACCGCGCGTTCGTCAGCGATGTCGCGCAACAGATCCAAAATCCCCGCCTGAACCGTGACGTCCAAGGCCGTGGTGGGCTCATCGGCGATGAGGACTTCAGGCGAATGCACAGTCGCAAGCGCGATCATCGCACGCTGCAACTGCCCACCCGAAAGCTGATGAGGATACGACCCCGCGATCCTCTCGGGATCTTTCAGACCGGCCTTCTTTAACACCTCGGCGACGGGGGTCTCAGTTCCATGCGCACGCATGGCTTCACGCACGTGATGCCCGATCGTGTACATGGGGTCGAAAGCCCCCATGGACTCCTGGAAAATCATGCCAATGCGCTTCCCACGCACGGAACGCAGCAGCTGAGGCGAGGCAGAAATGAGTTCCGTGCCGTCGGCCAGGTGGGCCTCACCGGTGACCGAAGCCCCGGTGAGACCCAACAGCGAAAGTGCCGTGACCGACTTACCGGAACCAGACTCACCCACAAGCGCAACCACCGACGATGCCGGCACGTCAAAACTCACGTCGTGGGTGACCTCGGCACCGTTAAACGACACCGACACATTCCGAATCTCTAAAGCACTCACTGAGATAGCGACACCTTGAGGTAGTTGGGGTAGGCAGGGAACGAACCGATGATGAAGTTCTCCACCTTAGAACCGTGCATGAACGAGTTCTTGGTGTACATCAGCGGAACAACGGGTGCGTCTTCCATGATCGCCTTGTCGACTTCAGCCCACAACTTCTGCGCCTCTTTATCGTCGATCGTGTGCGTTGCCTTGCTGATCATGTCGTCGACTTTGGGGTTGGAATACCGCGAAATGTTGTAGTTTCCGTT
Source organism: Brevibacterium sp. ACRRH (assembly GCF_022346365.1). Classification (NCBI taxonomy): domain Bacteria; kingdom Bacillati; phylum Actinomycetota; class Actinomycetes; order Micrococcales; family Brevibacteriaceae; genus Brevibacterium; species Brevibacterium sp. ACRRH. The sequence continues at coordinate 217,440 of NZ_JAKRMN010000005.1, read as the reverse complement.
GCCAATCTGCGACGACGCGAACAGGGGCTCAATGTTGGCGTTGGCTGATGGGAAGTCCGGCTGCCACGACGACAGCACCAGGTCGTAGTCACCTTCGCCCTGGGTCGCGTCCGCAGAGAACGAGTTGGTGTCTTCAGCTTTGATCCGCACCTTCACGCCTGCCTTACTGAGGCTTTGCGAGATCGCTTGAGCCTGGGCTGACGAGATCGGGTCGTTGCGGGTCAGTAGCGTCAGCGTGCCCACGTCCTTGCCTTCGAGTAGTTGCTTGGCTTTTTCAGCGTCCCCAGAATCCGGTGCCTCGTACAGGTTGTAATCTTGGCGCCCAGGGATTCCGGGTGAAATGAGCGTGGAAGCGAAGCTACCGGAGATCTCACCACCGGAAGCGATGCGAACCGCGTTCTTGTCGACCGCGAAGTTCAACGCCTTGCGAACGTCGGCGTCTGAAATGCGTTCGGTGTTAATCGCCAGATACTTCAACGCACCATCACCGCTGGTCACCAAACGGGACTTCGCGGACGGGTTCTTCTGCGCCTGCGCCAACTGAGCTGCAGGGATGAAGTCCGCACCAAACGAGGTCTGCGCTTCACTCGAGTCACTGATCAGCGACTGCGCCGCCACCGTGGGGTCCTGGCTCATCTTGAACGTGATGGTGTCCGGGCCGGCTGTGCGAACCTTGTCGGTGTCCTGGTTCCAGTTGTCGTTGCGTTTGAGAACCATTGAAGTGCCCGGGGTGTTTGATTCAACCCGGTAGGGTCCCGAGGCGACAGGCGCGTTCCCGTATTCCGCCGGCTTGTCCTTGTCCTTAGGCACAGGGGTGAAAGCGGGCATCGAGGCGATCCACGGCCAGTCACCAAACGCTTCGTTGAGGTGGAACACGATGGTCTTGTCGTCCGGTGTTTCGATCGAGTCGAGCTCCTTGCCATCGAACGGGCCGGCGAACTTCTCCGCCCCCTTCAGGAGCGTCTTGTGGTAGCTCAGACCGCCCGAAAGTTCCTTCGCAAAGGACCGTTCGATCCCGTACTTGATGTCCTTGGACGTAATCGGGGTTCCATCTTCGAACGTCACGCCGTCTTTCAGGGTGAACGTCCAGGTCTTACCGTCCTCGCTGGGAGTCCCGGTGTCCGTAGCCAAGTCGGGAACGACCTCGGGGGTGGCATCCGGTTGGATCTTCCACGTGGTCAGACGCCGTGCCACCAGACCCAGGGACGTAATGGCCAGACCTTGGCTCTTACCTGGGTCCATGTCCATTTCCGTGCCCGAGGTGAGGATCGTCAAGTCTCCACCCTTAGCGGTTTCTCCCAGCCCGGACTTCTCTTCGTCAAAGTTGTTTGCGTTGCAACCGGTGACTGCCATGGTGGTTGCAAGAAAAATGGCAGACAGAGTTTTGAGATGTTTCATTGTTTCCTTTGCGTCAAGAAAGTTGTTGAGGCAGCCACGTGTGCGCGGCAAGCGAGTGCGTGAGTTGGCGTGCGCTCAACATCGGGTTCCGGGCGGGAAAACAAACGCGATGCGCGGGCACCTGGTTAAGTACCACCGAATCATCATGACGTGGGAGCCCCGATCCTGGGGTCGAGAACCCCGTAGACGATGTCGACTAAGAAGTTCGCAAGAACCACTGCCAGTGCAGCGAACAGGGTTACACCCACCACCAGCTGCACATCCAAGTTGTTTACGGCGTCCAACAGGAGGGAACCGACACCCTGGATTGAGAAGACCTTTTCGGTCACAACGGCGCCGCCTAGAAGGGATCCAAAGTCCAAGGCCACAAGAGTCGCAATGGGGACCACGAGGTTACGCAAACCGTGACGGCCCACAACCTGGCCCTCCGTGAGGCCGATTGCGCGGGAGGTGCGAATGAAGTCCTGGCTCATAATGTCGAGCATTGAACCACGGGTGAACCGGACATAGATTGCTGCGTTGATGATTGCCAACGTGACCCACGGCAAAATCAGGTGGAACGCCCACTGGAACGGGCTATCGGTAAACGCCACGTACCCGCCAATCGGGAGTACGTTGAGGGTGAACCCGAACAGCAGAATAAACAGCAGGCCCACTAAATAGGTGGGAGCCGAAACCCCAACCACAGACAGACCCGTGAGGGCACGGTCGGTGAAACGACCTCGGCGAAGGGCCGCCCACGTACCCATGGCAACACCCACGACCGTCCACAACACCAGGGCGCCGATCGCAATCGACAAGGTGACCGGGATGCGGTCAGCGAGGAGGTCGCTGACGTCTGCGCGCAAGCGGAAGGAATAGCCGAAGCACGGGGCTGCGCATTCGATGGCGGCTTGGCCGGAACCAAACGTGCGACCGGCGACAATGCCCCACAAGAACGCGCCCAGCTGGACCAGCCACGGTTTGTCGATGCCCATGTACGCGCGCACCTCAGCGAGGCGTTCCGGCGTACACGGCTTACCACAGCTGAGCTGAGCTGGGTCGTTGGGGAGCATGTAGAAGATTGCGAAACTTGCCACGGCGATGACCAGAAGCACCACCAAGGAACCGGCCAGGCGTGACAAGAGGAAACGAGTTATGGGCCACCACTTCATGCTTTTTCACCTGCCACTGCGTCGCGTAGACCGTCGCCTAAGAGAGTGAACCCCAGCGTGATGAGGAAGATCGCGAGTCCCGGGAACAGGAGGTACGCGGGGTCGACTTGGACCCAGTCGATGGCGTCTGAAATGGTGCGGCCCCACGACGGCGTGGACGGGTCCACGCCTACGCCCAAGAAGCTGAGTGTGGCTTCAGCGCCGATCTTGCCGGGGATGGAAAGAGTCGTGAAAACCAGGATCGTGGCAAGAAGGCTTGGCAAGATTTCGCGCGTGATGGTACGGAAGCCACTTGCGCCTTGAGCGATGCTTGCGCGCACAAAGCCGCGGGTGCGCAGGCTCAGGGTTTCCGCGCGGACCACTCGTGCGATTGAGGGCCAGCCAAAAAGGCCAATCACTGCCACCAGGACCAATGACCGATTGACTTCAGGTGGGATGACGGCTGCCAACGCGATGGCGAAAATGAGGAACGGGAAGCCGAACACGATGTCGGTGACGCGGCTAAGTAGCCGGTCCCACACGCCACCGAAGAAGCCCGCGGCCACGCCAACAACCACTCCGATCAGCACTGACACCGCGGTTGACGCGAGCCCGATGAAGAGAGACACATGCGAGCCCCACGTGACGATCGCGAGCAAGTCACGGCCGGTCTTTGGCTCAACGCCCAGGGGGTGCTGGAGGCTCATGCCACCGAACGCGCCGGCCGGAACGGCGTCCGGGCGCAGTAGGTCGGTGTTGAACGAGTGTGGGTCGTTACCGGTGATCGCTGTCAGAATTGGGGCTGCAGGAACCATGCACAAAAAGAACACAACAATGACGAATCCTGCGCGAGCAGTTGAATTGCTCATCAGGCGCGGCCATTTGATGCGCGTCGCAACACGTTCCATTCGGTTCCTCTGTACGGGTAAAGGTCATGGGTAGGCTCAAAGCCAACTGCATAACCGGCTACGCATGACATTTATTCCGCTAGGTGCGTTAGTCTGAAGTTTGTGACCGATTACATTTTTGAGACGTTCAAGCCCACCATCACCGACAACACCCCAGATGCAAAAACCACCAACTACATTCATGCGGTGCGTGCGGGGTTCCACGACAAGCGCGTGTCGGGGGAAAAGCTGCTACAACGAGTGAATCGTGCGATCGCTGACGATCGTGTGTTCACTGCTGCTTACACCCAAGAGTCATACGACCACGCGCTGGATTCCGACATTCCAGTTGCGACCTTTGCGCACTTCGAAAAGAACGTGAACGTAGGTGGCGGAAAGCTCATTCCCGCTCACCTCATCACGTGGGTGACGGTGCGCCCCACTCACCGCAGGCGCGGGTTGTTGCGTCGCCTCATGACGGAAAACCTCACCAACGCAGCTGACGCAGGCTACCCGTTCGCAGCGCTCACGGTCACCGAAGGTGGTATCTACCGTCGCTTTGGCTTTGGGGCGGCATCCTGGCTCACCGACCTGGAAGTGGACACATCCCCTGGTTTCCAACTGATTGCCGAACCTGACCGCCGCGTTGAAATATGCGACGCGAAGGCACTGCAGGAACTGGCGCCACAGATCTACGCAGAGTTCCAGAAAAAGTCACCGGGTGCGATTGGCCGTCAGCAGGCGCTCTACGACTTCGCGGCCGGGCACGACCTTGAGTCCGGGGAAGCCGATGACGCCGTGCGCGGTGCCCTGCACTATGACGAAAATGGAAAGCCAGACGGTTTCGTTTCCTTTAAGCACAAAGCAGGTGACGACTGGTCCCACGGAACCCTGGAACTGCTTGACTTCATCGCAGTGAGCAACGACGCGTACTCGGCCCTGTGGGCATTCCTGGGTGCGATCGACTTGAGCGTGAAGGTGAAGTTCAACAACGCAGCGCACCAGTCACCTCTGCCGTGGCTCTTGACGGACCCGCGCCGTGCCAAGATCGTCAACGAAAACGACGGAATCTGGTTGCGTATCCTCGATGTGAAGAAGTCGCTGGAAGCGCGCGCGTGGCTGGTTGGTGGCGAACTGACGTTGCGCATCAACGACGACATGGGATTCGCCGACGGCACGTACCGCCTGGTATCCGACGGTCAGGAAGCGACCGTTACCAAGCTGGAGGACGGCGAACCTGCCGACCTGGAAATGAACGTTTCTGAGCTGGGCTCCCTGTACTTGGGTGGCGCCGACCCTGTGGTGCTTGCCCGTGCCGGCCGCATCACGGAAGTCCGCCCAGATGCGGCCCTGGAAGCTCGGTCGCTGTTCGCGCTGGAACGCGCACCGTACACACCGAACGACTTCTAAGTGTGAGGTCCGGACTTTGAGGTCCGTTTAGCTCAACGGCTAACAGCACGAAAAAGGAAGCGTGGACTCCACGCTTCCTTTTTCGTTTCCCGGTGGGTGCCCTACCGCATTGCCACGCCTTGCGCGGGTTGAGTGCGGGAGGCGGAGATTGCCGGTAGCGCCGAGGCTGCCAGGGCCGCCACGAGCGCCACCACCGCGAGCACCCCAAACATGAGCCACGGAATCCCCAGCGGAACCGCGAGGCCGTCGGCCGTCAGGAGAGACCGCACGCCGGTCCAGCCGAACAGGATCCCCAGCCCCAGACCAACGACCAGCGACGTGAGGGCCATGAGGACCGCCTCGGCCGCAACCATGAACGCCGCCGACCACCGCGACATCCCCATGGACCGCAACAGAGCCGTCTCCCGCTTGCGCTCCATAGTCGCCAGGGAAAGCGTGTTACCCACGCCCACGATCGAAATGATGACCGAGGTGGCCAACAGTCCCAGCACAATGCCGGTCATGATGTTGAGGACTTGCGAGAACTGCGCGCGCAGGCTGGCGCCGTCGACGTACGCGATCACGCCAGAGTTTTCCAGCTGAGCCTGGAGCTTGGAAATGTCCTGCGCGGATGCGGAGCTCGTGACACGCACCCACGTCTGACCGCTCGACTCTTCGAGGCCCAGGTCGGTGACGTCGGCCTTGTTGGCAACAACCGTGTTTGGGGGCACGCCTTCGACGGTCTTGAGTGTGAGGCTGACCTTCTTGTTGCCAACGGTGAGGTCGACCTTCTTGCCGTCGTGCTTCTTGGTGTCCGGGGTGTCGCGCACGTTCACGGTGCCGGGTTCGGGAAGGAAGCGCGTGTCGCGTGGGACGTCCTTGGTGGCTTGGTCGTGCGTGTCGACGCCCACGACCTGGGTCAGGGAGTCGTCTTTTTCGTCGAGTTGGTGCCCCAGTGGCACGGAGGCTTTGGCCTGCACGCCCGGGAGGGTGACGAAGTTGTCTACGGCGTCCGACTTTTTGATGGTGTCGGCGGTCTTGTCCGAGGTCGACGTCGCCACCACGTCGATGGGGTCGTCCTGGTTGAGTTCGTTGTTGGCGGTGGTGCGGGCGGTCTGCGCGCCCACCAGGATGGTCGCCACCAAGGTGACGCCCACCAAAAGCGCCGAGGTCGTTGAGGCTGTGCGTCGCGGCGACAGTTTGACGTTGCGTGCGACGAGGCCCAAGGCGGGGGAGCGGAAGATCGCTTCTCCGGCGCGACCGATCAGGGCAACCATGGGTGGTACGAATACGCGGCTGAGCACCAGAACACCGCTGAAGGCGAGGATGCCGCCGGGCAGTGCCAGGAGGAGTTCTCCCATGGCGGCGCCGAGAAGGAGCACGGCGACTCCAACCACGGTGAGGAGTGTCCCTACTACCAGACGGATCCACGGGAACCGGGAGGCCGGGGCTGGGATGTCGGCGGGTGCCAGCGCGTCGATAGGGGACACTCGGGTGGCTTTGAGCGCGGGCCAGAACGAGGCGATGACGGTCACGGTAACACCCACGGCCAGTCCGAGAACGGCTGCGAGGAGGGTGAGCGGCGCCAGCGCGAAGGTGGGCTGGAAGAAGGCACGTGCGGCCAGTGTCAGCAGGACCGCGAAGCCCCAGCCCACGAAGACACCGAGGATCGCGCTGATGAGACCCAGGACTGCGCCTTCAGCGAGGGTCGCGTTGCGGAGTTGGGAGCGGGTGGCGCCAACTGCGCGCAGGAGTGCCAGGGTGCGGGTGCGTGAGGCGACCAGCACCTGGAACGTGTTGGAGATGACCAGCCCGGCGACGAACAGGGCGACGATGATGAAGGCGGCGATGAAAGCGACCAGGGTCGTTGCTTCACCGGTCATTTCCTTCATGCGTTGCTGCACGATTTGGTCGGGGGTAGAAACCTGGAGGCCGCCGGCTGATTTGGCACTGGTGTCCTCGGTTTTGACGTCCTTGGCGCCGGCCAGTGCTTTCGCGACGGCGTCTTGGACCTGGGCGACGTTAGACGGGTTGTCGACGAAAACGCGCATGTGGTCGGTGGCGGGGTACAGGTTCGAAACGTCGGTGGCAAAGAACATGGGGACGCTGGATGGAACCTGTGCCAGACCGGTGATTGTGAAGGTGTGGGTGTCTTCGCCTTCGCCGTCTTCAGAGGGCACGACGAGTTCGACCTTGTCGCCCACTTTCTTGTTCTGTTTTTCCGCCATTTTCGCGTCGTACAGAAGTTCGCCCTTTTTAGAAGGGGCCTGGCCTTCTGTGATTGAGATGCCGCTGTGCTTTGGCCACACGGAGACGAACGCGAATTCGTCCGAGGTGGTGAACACGGAGCCTTGGTCGATGATCTGAGTGTCTTTCACGCCGTCTACCGATGCGACGGTCTTCTGGGTTTTGTCCGTCAGATCGTTTTCGTCAGGGGAGACCAGGAGGTCGGCGCCGGAGTACTGCACACTGAACTGGTCGCGCATTGTGTTGTTAAACGCAGTGAGCAGGCTGACCACTGCAACGACGAATGCCACCGACACCATGACGGTGATTCCGGCAGCTACCAGACGCGAACCACCGGAACGAAGATTCGCTTTGACGATCATTTGGTGACCTCCAGAAGGGCCTGGGAAACCTCTTCAACGGTGGGGTCGAAGACCTCGCCGGCGATGTTTCCGTCAGCCAGCAGGACCACACGGTCGGCGTACGCGGCCGCTGCCGGGTCGTGGGTCACCATGACGACTGTCTGACCCATCTCGGAGACGCATGCGCGCAGAGTCTCTAACACCTCGGTCCCGGAACGCTTGTCCAGGGCGCCGGTGGGTTCGTCAGCGAAAATGACGTCAGGCTGGTTTACCAGGGCGCGAGCCACGGCCACGCGCTGCTGCTGGCCACCGGAGAGTTCGTGCGGGCGGTGGGTGAGGCGTTCGCTCAGGCCCAGGTTTTCCACGATCGCGTTCTTGAAGTCCAGGTCGATGCTTTTGCGGGCGAGTTTGGACGGGAGCATGATGTTTTCGTCAGCGGTCATGGCCGGTATCAGGTTGAACGCCTGGAAGATGAAGCCCATGTGGGCGCGCCTGATGCGGGTGAGCTTGGTGTCGCTGATTCCTGTGATGGCGCGGCCGGCGAGCGTGACCGTGCCAGAGTCGGGGGTGTCGAGGCCGGCCAGGATGTGCATGAGCGTTGACTTACCCGAGCCGGACGGGCCCATGATCGCAGTGAACTGGCCGGATTGGATGTCGATGTCGAAGTGGTTGAGGACGGTGAGTTCCGCCTCGCCGGTGCCGTAGGTTTTGCTGAGGCCGCGAGCCGAAATCGCGGGGAATGCTGATGACGTAGATGTGTTCATGTTTCTACTGTCGCTAAGTTGTGTGGCGGAAACATCAGCCTGCGGGATATGGCTTTGGGTGTGCGGCTCATCCTTGAGGATGAGATTTGGGTGGGGTGAGGTTGGTTTTTGGGGAGTAGTTCAGCTCAAACGTCGCAAAGTGAGCGAAACTACGCAATATAATGCGCAGTTTCGCTCGTTTTGCGCCGTTTCGTCCCTCACACGACGCCGGCCTCGTAGGCGAAGATGACGGCGTGGATGCGGTCGCGCACCTCGAGTTTAGTCAGAATATGACCCACGTGTGTCTTCACAGTGGGGCCCGCCATAAACAGCTCGCCCGCAATTTCAGCGTTGGACTTCCCACGCGCCACCAGCTCAAACACTTCACGTTCACGCGCCGTGAGCCGCTCCAACTTCTGGGCGTGTTCACTCGGCACCGCAGGCGCCGTCACCACAGTCTCCAACAGCCGGCGCGTCGTCGTCGGCGCAATCACCGCGCCACCCACGTGCGCCTGACGGATCGAGTCCAACAACACCTCGGGCCGGGCATCCTTCAACAAAAACCCACTCGCACCCGACCGCAACGCCGTCAACGCATAATCATCCGTATCGAACGTCGTCAACACAATGATGGTGGGAACCTGCGGCAACGCCCCAGCATCACCCAACGCCACAATCTCCTGCGTAGCAGTCAACCCATCCATCACCGGCATGCGAATATCCATGAGAACCACATCGACCGCATGCGCCCGCACCGCCTCGACCGCCTCACTGCCGTTCTCCGCCTGGGCCACCACTCGCATGTCATCCTGCGAATCAATCACCATCGCAAGACCCGCCCGCACCAACACTTGGTCATCAACAAGCAACACCCGAACCGTCATGTCACGTCCTCCGGAAGAGTGAACTGAACAAGAAAACCAGTCTCAGTGGGCTCGGCCGTAAGCGAACCCCCATGAATATGCGCACGCTCCTTCATCCCCTGGATGCCGGCCCCAGACCCAGGCGCCACAGCAGACGCGGCCCGACCGGTCGAAACAACCCGCGCCACAATCCCCAACTCACCAGGCTCCACCGTGACATCCGCACGCGCATCCGGCCCACCGTGCTTCATCGTATTGGTAAGCGCCTCCTGCACAATCCGGTACACCGCCAACTGAGCCGCCGGCGCCAACTCGGGCAAATCCGACGCAGTACTCAACGTCACCTCAAGCCCCGCCGCCCGCACATTCTCAACCAGGCTGCCGAGGTCGTGAATACCTGGCATCGGAGTAGTCTGAGCGCTGGCACTGGGATCACGCAGAACACCCAACATCCCACGCAAGTTACTCAGCGCTTCACGGCCAGTCTCTGCAATCGTTTCCAACGCGGTCACCGCGGCCCGTGGTGAAGCCTTCGCGGCATAACGACCACCATCAGCCTGCGTAATAATCACCGACATCGAGTGGGCAACAATGTCGTGCATCTCGCGTGCAATTCGCATCCGCTCCGCATCGGACGCCAGCCGAATCTCATTCTCACGTTCGCGCTCCAGTAGCGCGTTGCGCTCGGCAATCCGCTGCGCATCATCACGCTTGCGCCAATGAATATCCCCAAGCGTCCACGCCAGCGCCACCGTCACCATCGGGAAAACCAGCGCCGCCGACACTATGAACAGCAGTTCACCAGCGGTGACATCCGAAAGCCGGGCATCAGAGACATACAAATACGTGAAATTACTGGCCGCAAAGATAAACGCCGCCACAATTCCAATGCCCAGGAAAATCTTTCCCCACCGCCGAGGTGCATAAGCCGTGACCGCGTGCACAGTAATAGGGACGGTGATAAGGGCTGGGTGCGGGAATGCAAACGTCAACGCGTAAAGAAACCCAGTCGCCACCACGATCCACCCAGTGACCAGGGGAAACGTTCGCCTAAACACGAGCGACGCGCTCATCGCGACCAAAAGCACGACCTGAAGTACCCCACGCAGGCCGGGCTCATACGCCGGAAATGCAACCGTAAAGAGCACCAGTGGAGCAGCGAATAAAAGCGAGTCCACCACCCACATGTGGGCCGACATGAATTGCGACGCCCTCACGTGCCACGGTTTTCTCATGCTCATTAGTTTAGGTAGAGGGCAAGCGCTGTTCATCGTCCCGCGGTATGAAATGTTCGGCGGTGAAAGCAGACCCCGCTGTAAAACATATTCATCACCATGAATAAGATACGTATAGACCCGTATCCCGCACCTGGGTCATCAGCACGTGTTCAGGAGGCACAGTGAAACCCGTTGTCCTAATTGCAGAAGAACTCTCACCCGCAACCGTCGACGCACTGGGGCCCGACTTCGAAATCAGGAAATGCAACGGGGCAGACCGCACCGAACTCCTCCCCGCCCTCAAAGACGTCAACGCCGTGCTCATCCGCTCCGCAACCAAAATGGACGCAGAAGCAATCGCTGCAGCCCCAGAACTCAAAGTCATCGCACGCGCTGGCGTGGGCCTCGACAACGTAGAAATCCCCGCCGCCACCCGCGCCGGCGTCATGGTCGTCAACGCGCCTACCTCCAACATCATTTCGGCCGCCGAACTCACCATGGCACACATCCTGGGCTCCGCCCGCAACTACGGCGCAGGCCACGCCTCCCTCAAAGCAGGGGAGTGGAACCGCTCCAAACTCTCCGGCGTTGAACTCTACGAAAAGACCCTGGGCATCGTGGGCTTGGGGCGCATCGGCGGCCTTGTCGCTGAACGCGCAAAAGCCTTTGGCATGAACCTCATCGGTTATGACCCCTACATCTCCTCCTCCCGCGCAGCAGCAATGGGCGTGACCGTCGTGAGCCTCGACGAACTCCTCGAACAATCCGACTTCATCACCGTTCACATGCCCAAAACCCCAGAAACAATCGGCATGATAGGCGAGGAAGCATTCACCAAGGTCAAACCCACCGCGCGCATCATCAACGTTGCCCGCGGTGGCATCGTCGACGAAGCTGCACTCGCCAAAGCCATCGAAGACGGCCGCGTAGGTGGCGCAGGCATCGACGTGTTCACCCAAGAACCACCCGTGGACTCACCACTCATGGCCCACGACCGCATCAACGTCACCCCACACCTGGGCGCCTCCACTGCAGAAGCCCAAGAAAAAGCCGGCATCGCCGTCGCACAATCCGTGCGCAAAGCCCTGGCCGGTGAACTCGTGCCAGACGCTGTCAACGTCGCCGGTGGCGCCATCGACCCACAAGTACGCCCCGGCATCGCGCTCACCGAACGCCTGGGTCGCGTCGTCTCAGCCATGGCCGGCGACCCGGTCACTCACCTGCGCGTTGAAGTACGTGGCGAAGTGACCCAAAAGGACGTCAGCGTCCTCAAACTGTCCGCGCTCAAAGGACTCTTCCTCGACGTGGTCGACGGCGCAGTGTCCTACGTCAACGCCCCACTTTTTGCCCAAGAACGCGGCGTCACCGTCGAACTCGCTACCGAACCCCTTAGCGAGAACTTCCGCAACGTCGTCACGCTCGTCGCTGCCACCTCGGCGGGGCAACAAATCCGCGTCGCTGGAACCGTCACCGGCCCCAAGGACGTGCAGAAACTCACCGAAATCGACGGCTACGACCTCGAAATGAAACTCAGCGACCACCTCGTCGTCTTTAAATACGACGACCGCCCCGGCGTCATTGGCCTGTTCGGTCAGGCGCTGGGCAATCTGGGCATCAACATTGAAGCCATGCAGGTCTCGCCCAAGAATGATCAGGCGTTGGCCGTGCTCGCAGTTGATTCGGAAGTGACGGCCGAGGTCGTTGACACCGTCGCTGCTGACTTTGGGGCAAGCTTCGCTCGGGTTGCGAACATCGAAGAGAAGTAACTTAGTTCTTCCACAGCCCGTAGGAGTCTGACAACTGCGCGATCTTCTTCGCGCGGGACAGTCGGGGCAGGTAGGAGCCGTCGGCGATCGCGTTATCGCCGGCGGCTTCTGCTTCTTCCAGCATCTTGCGCGCCCACGTGCGATCATCCTCGCTGGGCGCTAACGCGTCGTTGATGGTCACCGCCTGTTGCGGGTTCAAAATGAGTTTGCCCGTCATCCCCATCTTCAACGTCCAGCCACAGTCATGGAGCAGGGCTTTGGAGTTCGCGCTCGCGGGGGAAGGGCCATCGATTGCGCCCGGCAAACCACCCACGCGCGTGGCAACGACCAGCCGTGAGCGCGCGTATGCAAGCGCCATGGGGTCATCGCCCACGCCCGTGTCCTTACGGAAGTCGTTGGTACCTAGGGCCAGGCGGAACGTGCCCGGCGCCTGCGCGATGCGGGTCGCAGCCTCGATCCCGATCGCCGTTTCAATGAGGGCTAAAACTGGAATGCCCGCACCTGCTCGCATTGCGGTCAGCGTGACCTGATCCGGCTCTTCAGTGTTGGGTAGCATCACGCCTTTGAGGCCCGGCAGGCCGTTGAGCGCATCCAGGTCCTCTTCCCACAAGGGCGTGTTGATCGAGTTGATGCGCACCCACCCCGCCATGTCGGTGGACAAAGCGTTGACCACGTTGTCGCGTGCTTGGTCCTTGGAGACTTCCGGGACGGCCGCCTCGAGGTCGAAGATCACCGAATCTGACTCGCTCGTCTGGGCGGTTTCAAAGGATTCGGGGCGAAGTGCGTTGACCAGTAGCCAGCTCCTGGACAGTTTCGCGGGCAGTGCGGCAGCGCGTTTGTTGCGGATCGTTGTGGGCATATGAGCAGTGTATGAAACGAGCGCCCGCGAATCGACCAGTTTGTGAGATGTGTTACTGAATAGTGAGATGCAGGGGCTACTGTGAAACCTATGACTACGTTCAAGATTGCAGTAATTCCCGGCGACGGAATCGGAAAAGAAACAGTCCCTGAAGGGCTGAAAGTCCTCAAACGCGCAATTGAAGCAAGCAGCGACTCCGTTGAGCTCGACCTTAACGAGTTCGGGCCCTCTGCCGAACGCTACTTGGAAACCGGCGAAACCCTCACCGACGAAGAACTCGAACAGCTGCGCACCCACGACGCCATTTTCTTTGGCGCAATCGGTGACCCGCGCGTGCCATCCGGAGTCCTTGAACGTGGCGTCATCATCAAACTGCGCTTCGAACTCGACCACGCGATCAACTTGCGCCCCTCCCGCTATTTCCCAGGCACCAGCTCGCCCCTGAAAGACCCTGGGAACATCGACTTCATCGTGGTGCGTGAAGGAACCGAAGGGTCGTACTCGGGACAAGGTGGATTCCTGCGCGCCCACACAGAACACGAAGTCGCCAATGAGATCTCCGTCAACACCCGCTACGGAGTCGAACGCGCGGTCCGCTACGCATTTGAACAAGCCAACAAGCGTCGCAAGAAACTCACCTACGTCCACAAGACCAACGTCATGGTCCATGCGGGAAACCTGTGGGAGCGCGTCGTGAAAGAAATCGCACCGGAGTTCCCGGATGTAGCCGTCAACTACGAACACGCCGACGCCTGCACCATGTACGTCGTCAACGACCCACAGCGCTACGACGTGATCGTCACCGACAACCTGTTCGGCGACATCATCTCGGACCTCGCCGCCGCGGTGACGGGCGGGATTGGTCTTGCCGCCTCGGCGAACCTCAACGTCAACGAAACCGGACCGTCCCTCTTTGAGCCCATCCACGGATCCGCCCCCGACATCGCAGGTGAGGGGATCGCCGACCCCACCGCGACGATCCTCTCCGCAGCCCTCATGGCACAGAACCTGGGACTCGACGTCGTCGCCAAAGCAATTGAAACTGCAGTCGAAGCCGACATCGTCGAACGCGGCGATGCGAAGCGTTCAACTTCAGAAATTGGGGACGCGATCGCGCAACGCATCGGCTAAGGGAGTAACATCGGTCACAGAAGCGAATCGAGTTAATGGAGACTTACTATGAGCACATTTGTCCAGCAGAAGAACTCGCAGCCCGCTCCACAGGGTGTGCGCGAAGCAATCCTTGCTAAGCCAGGCTTCGGTGACTACTTCACCGACCACATGAGCCACATCCGCTACACCAAAGAACAAGGGTGGCACGCGCACTCCGTGAAGCCCTACGGCCCTCTGGTTCTGGACCCAGCCGCCGCAGTCTTCCACTACGCGCAGGAAATTTTCGAAGGTATGAAAGCATACCGTCACGCTGACGGTTCGGTGTGGACCTTCCGTCCCACCAAGAACGCGGAACGCATGAACAAGTCAGCCGCCCGTCTGGCACTACCAGAAATTTCCGCCGAAGACTTCGTGGGATCACTCCGAGCGCTGGTCGAACTCGACGAAGCCTGGGTCGCAACCCCGATGGACGCAGCTGATGAAGTGTCGCTGTACCTGCGCCCCTTCATGATCGCTTCCGAAACGTTCTTGGGCGTTCGTGCAAGCCAGGAAGTCGACTACTACGTGATCGCGTCACCTGCCGGACCGTACTTCGCCGGCGGTATCAAGCCTGTCGACATCTGGCTGTCCCAGGACCTCAAGCGCGCTGGCACCGGCGGAACCGGTTTCGCTAAGTGCGGTGGTAACTACGCGGCGTCCCTGAAGGCCGGTAACCAAGCGGCTGAAAAGGGATGCCAGCAGGTCATGTTCACCGACGCTAAAGAATCGAAGTACCTGGAAGAGCTGGGCGGCATGAACCTCATGCTGGTCACCAAGGACAACGAACTCCTCACCCCAAACGTTTCCGAAACCATTCTTGATGGTGTGACCCGCCGTTCACTGCTGGAGCTGGCACCGTCGATTGGCCTGACCCCAGTTGAACGTGACATCGAGGTTGCTGAATGGCGTGAACGCGCCGCTGCCGGTGAAATTGTTGAAGCGTTCGCCTGTGGAACCGCCGCGGTGATCACGCCAATCGGTCGCTTGGTGTCAGACGACTACACAATTGAGCAGAGCACGGAACCAGGTGAAGTCACCATGAAACTTCGCTCGACCCTGCTTGACATCCAGTACGGCCGCGCTGAGGGCCCCGAAGGCTGGATGGTCAAGCTGGCCTAAGCTCCTCGAAATTCGCACCGTCTCACGCTTAGCGGTATAGCTTCACCCCACTCAAAAACGGAGTAAGCTATACCGCTAAGCGCGTACGGTGTGTGACCTAGCTCGTGGAAGGGCTCAATAGCCACTCAACTTCCAGGCCGCAGTGACGGCACACAAATTCCGGTCGGCAGATCTGATCGGCGCGCCACTTCAGATAGGAATAACTGTCATGAATCGTGTGGCAACGGAAGTGCCAACGGCACAACAGGTGGTATCAAACCTCCCCTGGAAATGGAATGTTCAAGGCGCAATCTTCATTGTGGGTGGCCTTGGTTTCATGTTTGACGCGTGGGACGTGGCCCTCAACGGGTTCCTCATCCCACTGCTGGCAAAAGAGTGGGGCCTCAGCATTGGGCAGGCGGCCTGGATCGCCACCGCTAACCTCATCGGAATGGCCCTGGGGGCGTTCATCTGGGGCGGCATTGCTGACCGCATGGGGCGCAAAAAAGCGTTCACACTCACCCTGCTTATCTTTTCCGCGTTCACGGTGCTGGGAGCGTTAGCACCCAACTACGCACTGTTCTTGATCTTCCGTTTCTGCGCCGGGTTTGGGCTCGGCGGGTGTATCCCGGTTGACTACGCCCTGGTAGGCGAGTTCACACCCACGAAACACCGCGGACGCGTGCTCACGGCAATGGACGGCTGGTGGCCGGTGGGCGCGACTCTGTGCGCCGTTGTTTCAGCGTGGCTGGTGAGCTTCGCATCATGGCACACCATCATGCTGGTCATGGTGCTTCCGGCGCTGCTGATCGTTGCAGTTCGCTTCTTCATTCCAGAATCACCCATGTACCTCCTGTCCCAGGGTCGCAACGCGGAAGCGGACGCGGTCATTCGAAAACTCGTCAAGCGCACCGGCGCCAACGTCACCGAATGGTCCCACGACGGCGTTGAAGAAGCCCCCAAAGCGGCACCTCTCATGCAACGCCTGCGTGCCATGACCGGGCAGGTGAACCTGCTGTGGCAGTACTCGTGGAAGATTACCCTCACCTCGTGGACCCTGTTCGTGTCGGTGCTTCTGCTGTACTACGCGGCACTGACCTGGCTCCCCGGAATCCTCAAGAAGCAAGGACTCACCGACCAAGCCGCGTTCATCACAACAGGTGGCATGACCGCGATTGGAATCGCCGGTGTCGTTGCTTCGGCGCTCCTCATCGAAGTCATTGGCCGCAAATGGGTACTGGGCGCCTCGGCGGTTCTGGCAGCAGGATCACTCGTGTGGTTTGCACTTGAACTCGAAAACTCCGGCACACAGCTTTCGCGCCCAGCCGTGATCGCAATCCTGCTGTTCGGATTCCTCATCCAGGTTTCGGTTCCCGCGCTCTACACCTATGTCACCGAGCTGTACCCCACGCGCCTGCGCTCGTCTGGTTTCGGGTGGGCGTCCTCGGCCAGCCGCCTGGCCATCGGGATCGCCCCCATCGTGTTCGGTTCGCTCCTGTGGCCCAACATCGGGCTGGTCAACACGTTCGCACTCACCGGCGCCCTGGTGTTCGTGGCCGTGATCGTCATGGTGTTCTTCGGCCGGGAAACCGCAGGCGAGGAACTCGACTAAAGCCGGCACCCACCTCGGCAGACAGGACACCCACACCAGCTGGGCCCAAAGCGGTAGGCTCGTCTGTATGAACACGTTTCACACGGAAAGAAAAGTCCCTGGCGGAAAACTCGTGGTGGTCGACGGTGAACTCACCGACGGTGTCATCACCCACGCGCAGGTATCCGGCGACTTTTTCTTAGAGCCTGACGAAGCGTACTTTGCGCTGGCCCCCGCCCTGGTGGGTGTGAGCACCGCGGACAGCCGTGAAGAGATCACTGAGCGGCTGGATAAGGCTGTTAACCAGGCCGCCGCCGAGGTGGGCGCCCAGGTGGACTTGCAAGGTTTCAGTACCGCTGATGTCGCGTTCGCGGTGCGACGCGGTCTGACAGGTGCCACCGATTTTTGGGACCACGAGTGGGAGATTTTCCACGACGAGTCTCGCCCCACGGTTGAAAACGTGGCACTCGACCAGGTGCTCCTCGAAGAGGTGGCGGCTGGGCGCAGGAAACCCACCGTGCGGTTTTGGGAGTGGGACGACACCGCCGTGGTGATCGGTTCATTCCAGTCGTACTCCAACGAAGTCGAACCTGAAGGTGTTGCGCGTTATGACGTGCAGGTGGTGCGCCGGGTGTCCGGTGGGGGAGCGATGTTCATGGAAGGTGGCAACTGTGTGACCTTCTCGATTTACGCCCCAGACAGCCTGGTAGCCGGATTAAGTTACGAAGAGTCCTACGCATTCATGGACCAGTTCATTTTGGATGCGCTCACCCAGCTGGGTGTCAGAGCAACCTATGAACCCATCAACGACATCGTGTCTCAACACGGAAAAATCGGGGGAGCCGCTCAGAAGCGCGTGTCCGCTGGAGCTGTCCTCCACCACGACACGTTGAGCTACGACATCGACGCCAACAAAATGGTCGAAGTTCTGCGCATCGGAAAAGCGAAAATTTCCGACAAGGGTGTTGCTTCAGCCAAGAAGCGCGTGGACCCGTTGCGTAGCCAAACGGGTGTGAGCCGTGAACAGGTCATTCACACCATGATCGACACGTTCACTCGCAGAACCGGGGCCAGCAGCGGCGCCGTCACAGCTCAGGAATTGGAGCGAGCACGCGAACTCATCGACACGAAATTCGGCACTGAAGAGTGGACGAAACGAGTTCCCTGAACGTGCGTGAACCGCACGCATAAACCACTAGACTGGCAGTCAAAAGTACCACAACAGAAGGAGCCCACGTGCGCCCCGTTGAGCCCAGTGTTGAACTGATTTCACGCCCCAAAATCGACTGGGAAGAGATCACAGCCTACCTTGAAGAAGTAGGCGGAACCGCATGGTCAGACCGCGTGCGCGACCAGGAGTCCCCTGACAGCGAAGACCTTCTGGAGTTCGCCGGACGCATGTGTTACCGCTCGTGGGAACCGGGGCTTAACCCAAACGTGGGTCGCGTGCGCACGGACTCCACGCAGTACTTGGGCAACGTGGTCGCATCCCAGCACGGGTCCGTTCTGGAACACGCCAGCTACACGTTCATTCTGCACAACGTGTCGCGCGTCTTTACCCACGAACTCATCCGTCACCGCGCCGGCGCCGCATACTCGCAAGAGTCCTTGCGCTATGTGCGCCTAGAAGACATTCCTTTCTGGTTCCCCGAATGGGCGCGTGAAGATGAAGAACTCATGAAGCGTAGCTTGGACCTGCTTGACCGGATGGAAGAGCACCAGAAGTGGATGAGCGAACACTTTGGGCTTGATGAAGAAGGCCAGAACTTTACGCACAAGAAGCACATGACGTCGTTCATGCGCCGCTTCGCCCCTGAGGGCTTGGCAACGGGGATCGTGTTCACCGCTAACCTGCGTACGCTGCGCCACGTCATTGAAATGCGCACCGCTAAGGGTGCGGAGGAAGAAATTCGCCTCGTGTTTAACAAGATCGGTGAGATTATGAAGAAGGAAGCCCCCGCGATCTTCGCCGACTACACGGTGGAAGACGGCGAGTGGATTCCCGGCACACGCAAAGCATAAAAGGAGCCCCACCATGGCCCAGATCTACAACGCAGAACTCTCACCTTCCAAGAACCAGGTCATCGCCACGGTCTTAGGAACCGACGAAGCAGACATCGAGAAACTCACAAGCTACCGTTTCGACGACCCTGCTGGCCAGATCGGCATGGAAGTACACATTGTGCGTACCCCCGACGGCTCAGTTCTTCAGGTGCCACTGGTGTACCGCCCCGAACCGCTGGAAGATGCCGAAGAAGACGAACTCATCACCACCATGGAGCACTCGGTGCTGGGAACACGCTACGTGTACCTGGGCATGTCAGACCCTGTCTTTGCTGAGGCACTCGACGTGACTATCAGTGAAGAACGCAGCGGCGCAGAACAGTTCCTGGTCGACGGCGACACGCAAACCCCCATCACCGAGGGTCTCGCAGACGTCATCGGAACCGGTGAGATCGAACTCGAAGAAGAAGAGGACGACGAAAACCTGATCGGCGTTCTTGAACTTTTCGCAGAACTCGACCTTGAAGGCCTCAGCGAAGAAGAAGCAAACCAGCCGGGCCAGCTCATTGGCACGTGGGAAGGACAGGACACTCCTGTTCTGCTGGCCCACTCCGGCCTGGTGTACGTCGATGACGCAGAGTTCGACGACGAAGACGGTGAAGAGGAAGACCTCGAAGAAACCGCTCAGGACAACTGAAACTAACCTCGCACACGCCTGAGGTTGCCATCCACACGGGTGGTCCAACCTCGGGCGTCTGTGTGTTCCAACAGCGGAATGGCAACCCTGCGGGTCGTGTCCAACGCCTGCCGGGCCTGGCTCAACGTAAACGGTTGCGTCAACCCAGCCAGCACTCGCATGGCGCGCGCCGGCGTAGACGGAAGCACCACCACGCCGTCGCTGAGACGCAACAGCCTGCCCGCCTGCTCGGCAGCGGCAAGCTCACGCACACCCAAGCCCAGATCCTCCAGATCACGGGCTTCCGGCGCATCAAACGGGTGCTCAGACAAGCGCCGCTCCAACTCCGCGACACCAGCTTCTGCAGTCCCCAACGAACCAGAGCCCGGTAGACGCGCAAAGCCGGAAACCACCTCGGCGGGGGACTCAACCAGCCCCTCTACCAACTCACGCGGGCACCCCACACTCTTCGCCAACTGCGCAAGCGGCACGCCCCGTGACAGCGGGTCTCGGGCGTCGTCCTCAAGCAGCCGCGCAACCTGTGCCACCCACGTGCGCACAACGTCCTCCCGCACGAGCCACGCGCCCATGCGCGCAACCCCCGTCGGCAACTGGTCTGCCTCACCAGGCACTTCGTAGCCGAACGTGGTCAACGTGGACTCCCGCACGCACCCGCGACGGGTCAGTTCGGCCGTAATGTCGGCAGGGGAGTAGTGGTCAAGGGCGTGGGCGCGCTCAACGGCAGATCCGCGCCGAAAAAGCTCGGGCGGGTCCACATCCAACACGGTCAAACCGCCCAGCACCGCGCGCTCCCCGCTTCCACGTACCACCAGCCGGTCACCCACCTGGACGGGAATCGCATGGGACAGTTTCAGCCGCGCGTAACGGTGGGACAAGGGACGCACGTGCGCTTGCATGCTGGCCGCGCCAATGTGCACGGTCACGTCAGTGGGAATCGTGTCCACAGCCACGCCTGCGACGTCCACAACGTCCGCCACGTGCCAGGCGTCCGGCGTGATGAGGGCGTCACCTCGGGAAATGTCCTGTGCAGAGATCCCGCGCAGGTTCAGCGCCACTCGGGATACCGGCGCGATGCTACTGACCGACGCATTGTGATTCTGCAGCCCCCGGACCGTGACGCGAGTGCGGGCCTGCGCCGAGGTGAGCTCCAGGTTCTGCTCGGTAGTCACCGTGCCTTCGCCCAGAGTTCCCGTGACAATCGTGCCCGCGCCGGTGATGGCGAACGCGCGGTCAACCCAGATGCGCACCCGCCCGTGCGTGGCAGGTGGGGGAGCGGCACTGGTGACCTCGTCCAAGGCGTCAAGGAGTTCCGGAAGCCCGTCCCCGGTGACCGCCGAGGTGGTCACCAGGGGAGCGCCCGGCAGGCAGCTGAGTTCGGTGCGGGCTTGGGAACTCACGTGAGCGATTTGCTCGGGCGTTGCCGAGTCGCACTTGGTGAGCACGATGACACCTCGGGAGATTCCCAGAGCCTCGAGCGCGTCACGGTGATCAGTGGACTGCGCCGACCAGCCTTCATCGGCCGCCACGACGAAACACACAATAGGAGCCGGACCGAGCCCAGCCAGCATGTTGCCAATGAAGCGTTCGTGGCCGGGCACATCAACAAACGACACGTGCGTGCCACTGGGCAGCGTGCAGTGCGCGAAGCCCAAATCAATCGTGAGCCCGCGCCGCTTTTCTTCATCTAACCGGTCTGGATCCGACCCGGTCAGGGCGCGCACCAGTGCGGACTTACCGTGATCCACATGCCCGGCCGTGGCGACAACAAACGACATGTCAGCGATCCGTGTGCTCAGTTTCCGCGCCTGCATTGCCTGCCGCCCGGGCACACTCGATGATCCGCGACGCAAGCACGTGATCGTCCGACGGGTCAACGCACCGCACGTCCACCAGGCACGCCCCGTCCTGCACGTGCGTAACCACGGACGGTTCACCCACGCGCAACGGCTTCGCAAACGACTCCGGCAGCCGTACGGCCCACCCGGGAAGCTCCACCCCGGTACCACCGCCGCCACCCACGCGACCGGCGTGGGGCGTGATCTCGACTGACACCTCGGCGGCATTGAGCGTTGCCGCCAGCGTTTCGGTGCGCTCGCGGAGGTTCTCAGACGACAACCCCACATACGTGTGGACGGGCGGTTCCTCACCCACGACCGTGGCCGCCAAGGTGGCCAACACGAACTTGCTGGCCCGCACCGCCCGCGCCAACGGGTGCGTCGCGAGCTGCGTGACCAGCTGCCGCTTGCCCAGAATGATGCCGGCCTGCGGGCCACCTAGCAGTTTGTCGCCAGAAAACAGCACAATGTCTGCCCCGGCTTCCAACTCCGAGGTGGCATCCGGTTCGTTGGGCAAGTGCGGGTTGGGTGCCAAAAGGCCCGAACCGATGTCCACAACGAGCGGTACGTCGTATTCGCGCGCCAGCTGTGCGAGCGCCTGCGTGCTGGGGGAGGACGTGAACCCGGACTGCGCATAGTTGGACGGGTGGATCTTGAGAATCGCGGACACCTCGCCGGCTTCACACTCGCGCCGATAGTCCGCCAGGTGGGTGCGGTTGGTGGATCCCACCTCGGTGATGGTGGCACCCACCGAACGCATGAGTTCATGCAAACGGAAACCCGCCCCAATTTCCACGAACTCCCCGCGCGAAAGCAGGATGCGGCCGGGCCGGCTCTGTGCGGCCACGAGCATGAGCGCCGAGGCGCAGTTGTTCACCACCAGCGCGTCCTCAGCGGCAGCCACGTGGAGGGTGAGAGCGTCGGTGGTTTCGACACCTCGGCGCCCCCGCTTGCCGGATTCCAGGTCCATCTCAATGTCGACGTACGCGGCGGTGTGCCCGGCGACTTCTGAGGCCCACGGGCTCAACGGGGCGCGGCCCAGGTTGGTGTGGACCACCACGCCTGTCGCGTTGATCGTGGAGCGGTAAATGCCGGAGTTGAAGCGGGTGAGGTCTGCGACGAGGTCGTCACGGAAGGTCGCCGAGGTGAAAGAGGGTTGCGTGCGTGCGCGGTCTAGGTGCCGTCGGACGATTGCCCGTGTGGTGGTCGCGTTGAGGTGCGTTGAGGCCGCGCGAACCCAGTCACTGGCCAACAGAGCATCGGTGCGTGGCAAATTGCGACGCGGATCTTCAGACACGTGTCCCCTTCCTGTGGCGGAGGCGGACGGGAATCGAACCCGCCAAACCGAGCTACTCGGTTTCAACAGTTTTGAAGACTGCGGGGCCCACCAGGACCCGGACGCCTCCATGAGCAAAACCTACCATCGAAGGGCCTCACCTAGTTGTCTAACATTTCTTCGTAGAAGTCGAATTGCTCGTCAGTTCCGAATGGGTCAATCACCCAGTTCGAAGCCTTATGAGCGTGGAGCATTGCCTCGACACTTTCCACAAATTTCTCGTATTCAGCTGAATTGATTTTCACTGCAACGGTCAAGACAAAGTTTTGTTCGCTGGCGTTCTCCATCGAAAACGTATTCCCTCATAGCCGGTGCTTGGTTGAATGCGCGCTCACACGCACATTGAGAACATCGTTGCACACGTGGGGTGCGCTACGCGCATGAGCTGTAAGCCTGGGATACGCTGGGCCCATGACTGCTCACGACCTTCCACGTTTAACGTCCCTTGCTCACGGTGGCGGGTGCGCCTGCAAAATCCCGCCGGGCGAACTCGAAGAAGCCGTGAAAGGACTGGCCGGCCAAGACTACGACTCGGTTGTCGTTGGACTGGACGACGGTGACGACGCCGCCGCAGTGAGCATCGGCAACGACACGATCGTGCTCTCAACAGCGGACTTCTTCACCCCTGTCGTTGACGACGCGTTCGACTGGGGACGCATCGCAGCGGCTAACGCGCTGAGCGACATCTACGCGATGGGTGGCACCCCAGTGGTGGCCATCAACCTGGTGGGCTGGCCACGTGAGGTCCTGCCTCCATCTCTGTTCAAGGACGTGCTGGCCGGTGGACTCGAGGTCGGTAAACAAGCGGGAGTCCCCGTGATCGGTGGGCACTCGGTGGACGACCCTGAACCCAAGTACGGCATGGCCGTAACCGGCACCGTGACCCCTGAGGCGCTCATGCGCAACGACGCTGCCAAGCCGGGCCTACCCATTACGTTGACCAAACCGCTGGGTGTGGGAATCCTCAACAACCGCCACAAGGCAACCGGCGACGTCTTCCCTGAAGCAGTCGAATCCATGACCACGCTCAATCGTGACGCAGCGGTTGCCGCGACACAGGCTGGCATTACCGCAGCCACCGACGTCACCGGCTTTGGCCTGCTGGGTCACCTGTTCAAAATGTGCCGTGCATCAGGAGTGGGTGCCCGCATCGACATGTCCGCTGTTCCTGTTTTGGACGCCGCCAGAACAAGTGTGAGCGAAGGGTTCATCCCCGGCGGGTCACGCAGAAACCTGGACTGGGTGAAGTCGAATCTGGCCGAGCAGTTCCAGGTGGGCTCAGGCATCAGCGATGACGACGTGATCCTGTTGGCGGACGCTCAAACCTCGGGCGGACTATTGCTCGTCGGTGAGATTCCGGGCCACCCGGTGATTGGCTACACCACGGACGAACCGGGCATCCAGATCAGCTAAGAACAGCCCCTGCCACACATCTGGTGAAGCACCTTGTGTATGATGGCCTCATGCTCAAGTGATCTTCGTTCCGCTCCCGCGACCGAGGCCGTGCCCGGCGGGAGACCGCGCGACCACGAGGATCATTATGTCTACCACCAACTCACCTGCGTCATCCCCTGCTCACCTTCGAGTTGAGGGGATCTCTAAATCATTTGGCGACCGCCGTGTCCTGACCGACATTTCTTTCTCCGTTCCTGCTGACAGCCGTGTGGGATTGATCGGGGAGAACGGCTCTGGCAAGAGCACGTTATTGCGGATCATTGCCGGACACACTCAACCAGACACCGGAATTGTCCACGTGTCTCGGCCAGGGGGACTGGCTACGGTGGGCCTATTACACCAGCGTCCGCCGTTTGACATGGACGATTCTGTCGCTCACGCCCTCGAATCCGCCGTAGCCCATGTCCGGCGAGCTGCAGCAGCAGTTGAACAGGCTTCACAAGCGCTGGCTGAAGATCCACATGCGCCAGGTGCTGCCGAACAACTTGCCACAACGTTGGAAACCGCTCAACGATTGGGAGCCTGGGAAATAGATACCCGGATCAGCACAACGCTGGCAGGATTCAGGCTCGCTCACCTCGACCGTGAGCTTCCTACTGGATCCTTGTCAGGTGGCGAGCGTGCCCGCCTGTCTCTGGTGTGGCTGTTGCTTTCTCGACCGGACGTACTCTTGTTGGACGAACCCACCAACCATCTGGACGACGCAGCTTCCGAGCACCTGTGCCAAATGTTGGCCGAGTGGACCGGACCTGTGTTGATAGCAAGTCACGATCGCGCGTTCCTCGATGAGTCTGTCACCGGCTTGGTTGACCTTGACCCCCGCCCAGTACCTCATAAGGCACAAGACACCTCGGCCGGTCCAGCTTCAGGCGTGGGCGTCACTCGCTACACGGGTACCTACACCGACTATCTAGACGAACGTCGACAGGTCCGAAACCGATGGGAGCTCCAATACGAAGAAGAACAAGCAGAGCTCAAACGGTTAAGCGCCACGTTGCGCAACAGTCGGACGGTCGGCCATCCGGGACGCGAACCTCGTAGTGAGATTCGAATGGCCAAAAAGTTCTACGCTGACCGGAACGCTAAAGTTGTCTCGCGCCGCGTGAACGACGCTCGTGCACGGTTAGAGGAGCTTCAACAACGACAAATTCAGCGTCCACCTCGAGAGTTAGAGTTCCAAGGTCTGACCGCCGCTAATCAACCTGAACCGGTTAAAACTGGTACCGTTCTCAGCGCCGTGAAGGTCAGCGTTGAGAACCGGCTTGCTACAGTGTCCCTCACGGTTGGTCCGTCTACAAAACTGCTGGTCACCGGTGCAAACGGGGTGGGAAAGTCCACTTTGCTTCACGTGCTTGCCGGCGATTTATCTCCGTCCCGAGGTGCCCTGACTCGTCGTAGTGGTGTGCGCGTAGGAATGCTGGCGCAAGAGACAACTCTTCCCGATCCTCACCGCCGGAGGTCAGGTCGCACGGTAGCGCAGGCGTACGCAGACATGGTGGGAGTTGCGCGGGCGGAGCAGGTTCCTCTGTCGACGTTTGGGCTGATCGCGCCCTGGGACCAGAATCGTCTTGTCGAAGCTTTAAGCGTGGGACAGCAACGTCGCCTGGCCCTGGCGATCCAGCTGGCCGATCCGCCAGACGTGCTGTTGCTGGACGAACCCACGAACCACCTGTCATTGGCGCTCGT
Source organism: Brevibacterium sp. ACRRH (assembly GCF_022346365.1). Taxonomy (NCBI): domain Bacteria; kingdom Bacillati; phylum Actinomycetota; class Actinomycetes; order Micrococcales; family Brevibacteriaceae; genus Brevibacterium; species Brevibacterium sp. ACRRH. Next base: position 191,743 of record NZ_JAKRMN010000005.1, on the reverse strand, counting down.
CACTGAACTTGAGGCAGCCATTCCGGGGTACCCAGGAGCAGTCGTGGTTGCATCACACGACAGGTGGCTACGGCGCAACTGGAGCGGCGACGTTTTAGAGTTATGACCGCAGGCTTACGCAGTCTTTACGCTCAGCCAGTCACTTCACGTGACAATTGAGTCGTGCGTGATACCCGCCTCTTGACGTGCCCGCAACCGGGCCTTCTGCGGTTCCACCACGTACTTGGGGTCTTGCGTTGACGCGTGCCCCGCGTCCATGACCCCAAACCTGGTCAGTGCCGAACCTGCCACCAGGCACGCGCCCGACACAATCGCACCCACCCGGTTGCGCCCCACCAGGGCAGTGCCCACACCGCCGGCGATCACGCACGCCTCGGACAGGTGCATGAGCTTGCCCGCGTGCCCAATCTCAAGCGGTTCGGCCTCTAATGGGTGCATGTCCTTCTTGGTCCACGTCAGCGCAATCAGGTCACCGGCCACACCCATGAGCGCTAAAAGCCGCGCTGGCCCCGCCTGCGCGGGGGAGGTGGTGACCATGGCCGCGCCTCCGGCTGCCAAAGACGCCGAGGAGGCAAGCACAAACGGCAACCCTCGCCTGGCCGCGTTCCAGGTGGGAACTGCTGTGTTGGACAAGAGAGCTGCCGTGTACACGGCAAGCGGCGCACCCAAAGCAGACGCGAGGAACCCTGCCGGGGTTTCCATGGCGAACAGGGTTTTCTTACCGACCTTCACCAACGCGGTATCTTCGCCGGGGATGTGACCTTCCAACATGCGCACGACCTCGGCCGCGGCAGCCACACCCGCACCGGTGGAAAAACCACCCAAAATCCACGACCCCAAACTCATAGGAGACGTGACCTTCACGGTGCGCATCATGTTAATAAAGCGTTCGGGACGCCCCAGGTCAGCAATCAGCGCCACCGCACCGGCACTAATCGCACCCAATGCCGTGAGCCTGGCGTTACGACGAAGCTCGTGCAACCCCGTCATGTGAGCACCAGCCGCCAGCAGAGCAGAACCACCGGCAATCCCACCCAACACCAGGTACGCGCCAATCTCGTGCTTCCACGGCGGCGCTTTTACAATGGGACGACCGTAATACGACTCGAACTGTGCCTCATCCACCATGAGGTCTTCGCCACCGCGCTTTTTACGCTTGCCACCTTGCCCAAAGAACTTACGGAAACGCTTTTCGCGTTTAGGAGGCCGGTAACTGTCGAACTCTTGCGTCACTTGCGACCTCCCAAAAACGCGACTGTAGCAGCTGCGAGCATACCCAACGCGGCCACTCCCGCACGCTTGTACATGCTGGGCAGATCCGCTGTGGGCACCCGCGGGTCAGGTGGCAAGCCGTACACCTCGGGCTCGTCCAACAGCAGGAACACCGAACCCGTTCCGCCCACACCGTCGTTGGGGTTGGCGCCGTACAGCCGCGCTTCAGTCATGCCGGACTCACGTAGCTCGGCCACGCGTTCTTGCGCGGTTTCGACCATCGTGTCATGGTCACCGAACTTAATTGACGTGGTGGGGCACGTCTGCGCGCATGCAGGGGTCTGACCCTCCACCAGCCGGTCATAACAGAGCGTACACTTGTTCGCCGTGCCGGGATTCGGGACTTCTTGGTCCAACGGTTCACGGTCCGGGTTTGTGTTCACCGTGCCATCGTCACGACGCTCAATCACCCCGAACGGGCACCCAGCAACACACGTTCCGCACCCGTTGCACACGTCGTTTTGCACCACGACAGTGCCAAACTCCGTGCGGAAAAGCGCACCCGTGGGGCACACATCCAAACAACCTGCGTGGGTGCAGTGCTTACACACATCCGAGCTCATCAACCAGCGGAACTCAGGGGTATCCGGCTGCGCGTCTGCGCCGGTGGGAGCACCCGCGCCAGTGGGATTAGCCAAACCACCCAAAACATCGACGTTCGACAGATCTTCTGACGGGGCAGGCAAGGTGGCCCGCGCCTCGGGGGAGCTACCTGCAGGGCGCACCTGTGGCATACCCAGGCTCACCAGCTTGCGGCCGGACTCGCGTGCGCTCGCAATATCGTCCTTGCCCTGCTCAACGAACTTCACGTGACGCCACGTGTTCGCGCCTAGACCACCGGTGTTGTCAAAGGACGAACCCAGCATCTCCAAGGAGCCGTCTTGCGGGTTCCGGTTCCACTCTTTGCACGCAACTTCGCACGCTTTACACCCAATGCAAATGGAGGAGTCGGTGAAAAAGCCTTTGCGTTCGTGAGGGGTGTGCCAGTTGGCATCAGCAATCGGGTCGGTCGCTCCAGCTAGCTGGCCCATTACTTGTCACCTCGTTCAAATCGCGCACGCTTATCATCCCACTTTTGATTCTCCCGCGTCGCTTCAGCACCTTCGACCGGTGCAGGCCCTTCGCCCGGTGGAGGAACTGCACCTTCCTGTGCTGGGAGGTCGTGGCCGGTATCCAAGGTGACTCCCGCCTCGGCCCGGTACTTATCAACCAAATCCCGCAACGCTTCACCCCGTGGCCTGCGCCCCGGTTTGATGGCAACCGCGATCGACTTGGATTCCTGAATCTGCGCGTTGGGGTCCATGGTGACACCAATGAGGTCGTTCGCCGAATCCCCAGACACCACCGCGTGCGAACCCTGCGCCCAGTGGTACGGCAAACCAATCTGGTGAACCGTGCGCCCGTTAATGTCCAGTGGCGTGAACCGCTCACTGACCATCACGCGGGCCTCAATCGCTGAACGCGGCGTGATCAAGGTGGCCCATTCCCCGTGCGTCAGGCCTTCAAGCTCAGCCAGTTCAGGGGACACTTCACAGAACATTTCCGGTTGGAGTTCCGCCAAGTACGGCAACCAGCGACTCATTCCACCTGCCGTGTGGTGTTCCGTGAGGCGGTACGTGGTGAACACGTGTGGGTACACGTCCTTGCCCGCTTCACCACTGCCCGGCGAGTACAGGTTGATGTCGTCTGCGATCGTCATGCGCGCTGGACTGTTCTGCGAGTCGTACAGCGGATTAGGAATCGCTGATTCCGGTGGTTCGTAGTGCGTGGGCATAGGCCCGTCGACCACACCGGTGGGCGCGAACAGCCACCCCTTACCGTCAGCTTGCATCACGAATGGGTCGTCACCGGCAAGAGCAGCCGGGCCCACCGCGTCTTCTGGCGGTTCGTAGTCGGGTGCGCGGTCGGCTGGGAAGTCCGGAATGTCGTGACCCGTCCAGCGTTGCTGGTCTTGGTCCCACCACACGTACTTCTTCCGTTCTGACCACGGCTTTCCCTGCGGGTCAGCGGATGCGCGATTGTAAAGCATGCGACGGTTGGCCGGCCATGCCCAGGCCCATTCGCGGGCCGCGACGTCCTGTTCCTGCCCCGGTTTACGGTTGGCGGCGTGGTTGATTCCGTCTGCAAACACACCGGTGTAGATCCAGCAACCGCCCGAGGTGGTTCCGTCCGCCCGCATCTCATTGAAGTTGGCAAGTGGCTCACCCTTGTTGGGGCCGTCGAGGTGGAATCCGTTGATTTCGGCAAGGACCGCTGACGCGTCGGGTTCGCCGTGCTCATCAACCGGGTAGTCCCACGTGAGGTCCAAGAGCGGACGGTCACGCGGGTCGGTGGAGTCGGCGAGCTTTGCGCGGATCCGGTTTCCTAAGTCGTAGAGGAACTCCAAGTCCGAGGTGGCATCCCCGGGTGGGGTGATGGCCTGGTGGCGCCACTGTACAAGGCGCTGAGTTTGGGTGAACGTTCCGGCCTTTTCCGTGTGGTTGGCAGCCGGCATGAAGAAGACTTCGGTGCCGATGTCTTCTGTTCGCAGTTCGCCCGTTTCGATTTCGGGCCCTTCTTTCCACCAGGTCGCCGATTCGATCATGTTGAAGTCGCGCACAACCAACCACTTGAGGTGCGACATGGCCATGCGCTGCATGCGACCGTTCGCGGAACCCACCGCCGGGTTCTGCCCCAGCAAGAAGTACCCGTCAACCTTGTCTTCAAGCATCAACATGCATGACTGGTACGTGCCGTGTGGCCCGTTGATGCGGGGGAGGTAGTCGTACGCGAAGTCATTTTCTGGTGTGGCCTTGTCACCCCACCACGACTTGAGCAGGCTCACCGCGTACGCATCACCGTTGGCCCAGAAGCCCTTCTTCTTTTTGTCACCCACGGCGCCGAGGTATTGGTCCAGGGTGTCGTGTGTTCCGGCTTTGGGCATGGGCAGGTAGCCGGGAAGCAAGTGGAACAGGGTTGGGATGTCGGAGGCACCTTGAATGGTGGCGTGCCCGCGCAGCGCCATGATTCCACCGCCGGGGCGTCCCATGTTTCCAAGCAGAAGCTGGAGGATCGCTGCCGTGCGGATGAACTGCGTTCCCATGGAGTGTTGCGTCCAGCCCACTGCGTAGGCAAAACACGTGGTGCGTTCCCGCCCAGAGTTCTGCGTAATGGAGCGTGCCACGTACTTAAAGTCCTCACGCTTAATGCCACACATCTGTTCCACCAGCTCAGGGGTGTAGCGCGCGTAGTGGCGTTTAAGGATCTGGAAAACAGTCCTGGGGTGTTCATATGTGGGGTCGGTGGCTGGGCGACCCGTTTCAGGGTCGATTTCGTACGCCCAGCTGGACTGGTCGTAGGTTTTGGAGTCCTTGTCGAACCCAGAGAACAGCCCGTCGAGGTCCTCCGTGTCGCGGTAGTCTTCGTTGATGATCGTGGCGGCGTTGGTGTAGGCCTGCACGTACTCAGCAAAGTACGCGTCGTTTTCAATAACCCACCGGATCAGCGCTCCTAAGAACACAATGTCCGAACCCGCCCGGATAGGCACGTACTTGTCAGCAAGTGCCGAGGTGCGACTAAAGCGAGGGTCGATGTGAATGACGCGTGCCCCACGCTTTTTAGCTTCCGTCACCCATTGGAACCCAACGGGGTGAGCTTCAGCCATGTTAGAACCTTGGATCACAATGCAGTCGGCATTGGCCATGTCCTGGAGGTACTGGGTGGCGCCTCCTCGCCCAAATGAGGACCCCAAACTGGGGACCGTGGCAGAGTGTCAAATACGCGCCTGATTTTCCATCTGAACAGCGCCGGCGGCGGTGAACAGTTTCTTAGCCAGGTAGTTTTCTTCGTTGTCGATCGTGGCTCCACCCAGGGACGCGATTCCCATGGTGCGGTTGAGCGGACGACCGTGTTCGTCAGTGTCTTGCCAGTGAGCGCGACGCGCTTCAATGAAACGATCCGCGATCATGTCCATCGCGGTGTCTAAGCTGATCTTTTCCCAATCCGTGGAGTGGGGAGCACGGTACAGGACATCCGTGACACGCCCAGGCGCGTTGACCAACTGTTCTGAGGCTGCACCCTTAGGGCACAAGCGTCCACGTGAAATAGGGGAGTCCGGGTCACCTTCGATCTGTACAACCTTGTTGTCTTTCACGAAGATGCGTTGCCCACATCCCACGGCGCAGTAGGGGCACACGGACTGAACGACTTTGTCAGCGGTCACCGTGCGCGGTTCAGTGTTCTGGGTCTTTGAACTGGTCACGGAAGGGCCGCGACCAAACGCGTCACCAGTGGTGAGCTGACGCACCACCGGCCACTGCAAAAAACTGAACCGACCCATGCCTGGGAGTCTAGCACCAGCCGGGCAACTAGATCAGCTCTAGTGCCTGGTCAATCTGGGTGATGAGACGGCGTCTTAAGTCTTGAGCCTGCAGGGAAAAATCCTCTTGCCGGTGCATGTATTCGGCCTTCCCCTGGGCGGTTTCAATCGCGACGACCCCGTACCCCCACGCGCGCACATCGTAAGGTGAGGCTTCCATGTCGAGAGTGCGAATCGCGCGCGCAAGGTCGAACGCGTCCAACACCGTCGCAGATTCCACAATCGGCTCCAGCTTCATCGCCCACTTGTACAAGTCCATTCCGGCGTGTAGACACCCGGGTTGTTCGTTCGCGCGCATCCCTTGCCGCGTGGGTTGCAGCGTGTTCAGCGGACGCGCCGGGGGAGTGAAGAACCTGAACGCATCGTAGTGACTGCACTGGATGCGGTGGTTTTCGACCACGCGGTCCGTCTCTTCTTGGCTCAACCGCAATGGCACTTGCGAGTGGCGGTGTTCGTGAGCCGTCTGCTTGTACACCATGGCCCATTCGTGGAGCCCAAAACACCCGAATGAGGCCTCCCGGTCCACGGTCGCTTCCAACAGTTGCCGGATGAATGTGGCCCCCTGGCCGCGGTCGGATGCCCACGCGTGCACGTCAACGTGGGCTACCGTGTGCCCGGCGTGCTGGCTGCATGTGTACCAGCGCCGGTTGAAGTAGGCCTCATCCGCCGAGGTCTCAACCACCACCGCTGTTCCCGCACCCGGGTGCCATGTGGCGAGTTTGCCGGGTTTGAACGGGTAGTACGTGAAAAGGAAGTCCTCAACCGGGTGTTTTTCGCCACGGGACCGGCGTTCCAGGTGGGAAGCAGTGCGTTCATGAACGGCCTGTTCGTGAACGTCACGAAGTTCCCGCCATTCGCGGGGTGAAAGAATGTGCACGGTTTAGTCGAGGTGTCCTTTGCCCGCTGCGGTGGAGCGTTCGTCAAGAAGTTCGTTGGCCGAGGCAGTAATCCGCTCCCGCTGCAGATCGTTCAGTTCCAGCTGGGGAACCACCGTGTAAGTGCCGTTCGCAATCGTCACCGGGTAGGAACAGACCACTCCGGCTGGCACACCGTAGCGCGCATCTTCAGGCAATGTCTGGGTGGGGACCGCCATGGACACCCAACGGCCGTCCGTTCCCTGCTCCCAGTCGCGGAGATGATCCAAGGTCGCTGACGCTGCAGATACCACCGAGGAACCACCTCGGGCCTTTATCACGGCGCCACCGCGGGTGGCGACGGTAGGGACGATGGTGTCCAACCAGGTTTCCCTGTCAATGACGTCCAAGGCAGGAGCGCCACTCACGGTTGCGAACGTGAGGTCAGGGAACTGTGTGTTCGAGTGGTTACCCCACACGGCCACTTGAGCGATCTCACCCGCACTCACGCGAGCGCGCTGGGCCAATTGTCCAATCAGACGGTTGTGGTCCAGACGGGTGAGCGCGGTGATGTTTGCGGGGTTGAATCCCTCTTTTTCTGCGTGGTGGGCGGCCACCAACGCGTTCGTGTTGGCAGGGTTTCCCGTGACGACGACCTTGCAGTCAGGGTGCGCGACCTGCCCCAGAACACGGCCCTGGGTGGCGAAAATACCAGCGTTGACTTCAAGAAGATCGCCACGCGTCATGCCGTCCTTGCGGGGTGCCGAACCAATGAGCAAGGCCGCGTGGGCGCCGTCAAAAGCAACCTCGGGATCATCGGTGGCCACGATGTTTGCGATGCGCGGCGAGGCGTGGTCCACGAGCTCCATAATGACCCCGTCCAGAGCCTGAACCGCCTGTGGGACTTCGAGGAGGCGCAACTCAATGGGTTCGTCCCCGTAGACATAGCCGTCAGCGAGCCGGCCCAGAACGTTGTATCCGATATTTCCTGCAGCACCTGAAACAGCAACGATTTTCATGAGCGCCCCTTTCTGAAGTCTGGAATTATTCTATCGGCCAGGTGCGGGCAGATCACCGAGGTGCTGACCGGTTAGTGCGCGCCGTGGGAATCGCGTTCCACGGGTCCTCAGGCCACGGGTGTTTGGAGTACTTGCCCCGATTTTCGGCCCGCACATGCGCATACGCGCCATTCCAAAAACTGCGCAGATCATCCGTGACTGCCAGGGGCCTGCGGGCCGGTGACAACAAGTGCATGAGCACTGGACGCCCCAGAATCGAAGGCGTGTCCGCCAGACCAAAGCACTCCTGGAGCTTCACCGCCAACACAGGCGCTTCCGCTTCGTCGCCGTGGGACTCAGGCGTGGGGTAGGTGACCCGGACTTTTGCACCACTGGGAACCTCGAGACGTTCAGGAACCAACTCGTTAAACCGGGCCGCTTCCGGCCACGGGAACACGCGCTGCAGGGCCGCCACCAGGTCAACCTTGTGTCCACGCCCCAGTTTCTCCAGATCAGGTTCCAGCCATGTGAGATCCCGCAGAGCATCCAAGGTGACATCGGGCCACGGATCACCCACGACGGCGTGCACAAAACCCAACCGTGCACGCAAGGCCTCAAACGCGGGATCACCCTCACCCGGCTGCTCGGAAATCCCCGGCACCACGGCGTGTAGCCCACGTGTCGCACACGCAACACGCACAGCGTCCACAACCGCCTGAGCTGACGGCTGCACCGGAGTTGATGCAAGCTCAATCGCACCCAGTTCCTCCACCTTCCGGGCCTGCACTTTACCGTGCACAAACTCGGCACGCTCAACCGTGCGGTGCAGCGCCCCGGCGGCCACTAGCGCAGTCGCTTCATCGATCGACACGGCCAACTGTGCACGCGCCTCACTGCCCGCACGTGCCATGCTGGCAACCGCGATCCAGTCATCGAACCCATCCGCGCGCACACCGGTTCCGGAAGCAGCCAGGTAGGTGTCACCTCGGCGGCGGGCAATCCACTCCGGCCGCGCCAACGCGGTCACCAACCCCACAACAGAACGTGGCACGGCACCCTGGGGCGCATCAACACCGGCAATCCGGGAAAGCCTCGCAACTTCGCGCTCAAATGCCGCCGTGCCCGAAAGCTTCGACACTAACTCCGGCACATCGCGCGCCCTCTCATCAGCGGCCAGCGCGCACGCGACCCGCACCGCCTGCGGCCCCACCTTCTCCACCCCGTCAAACAGCGCGCGAGCCACATGCGGATCAGCCGGGACGCTCGCGAGCTTGTGCCCAACCGGGGTCGCCTCCCCGTCCTCGTCCAACGCTCCCAGCGCAGTGAGTGCCTGCACCGCCCGCTCCGTTGCCCGAGGCGGCAGCTCCGTTGGCATGTCCAGCCCGACTCCCAGCGGGGTTCCCCACACCGCTAAATCAAGCACAGTAGACGTGAGGTCTGAGGTTGTGATCTCTGGGGGAGTGTGGGCTGGCCGGGACGCAAAATCCGCTTGGTTCATACACCTGATGGCCAGGCCCGGGGCTTCGCGGTGCGCACGGCCCGCTCGCTGCACCATGGCCGCTTTTGACGCACCCACCGTGACCAGGCCGGACATCCCGCGCACGGAATCAAACCGCGCCTGCCGATCCAAACCAGCATCGACCACAGAACGAACACCTGGAACCGTGATCGCCGACTCGGCAATGTTGGTCGCCACAATCACCCGGGTGCTGCCAGGTACGTGACCGCGCACGATCCGCTGCTGTGCCGCGACACTGAGACGGCCGGACAGCTCCTCGGTGGGGAAGTCACGGCGCACACTGGCCGCCACGCGCTCAATTTCGCGCGCGCCAGGCACAAACACCAAGACGTCCCCACCGCGCTCGCCGCGGTGCCCGGCCTCGGCGACCGCGACGCCTGCCACGTGGTCCAAGAAGCCCCAGTCCACGCCACGCTCAGTGAGCGGACGCGGCCCAGGTTCCCACACGGTCTCACACTCAAACGTGGGCACGTGAGCGCACAACAGCGCCGCCTCTTCACCCGTGGCTTGCGTGAGAAGACCCGTCCACATGGCACTGTCCAACGTGGCCGACATCGCGTACACGCGCAGGTCATCCCGCATCGCCGCGACCTGAGCCACGAATGCGCACGCAAGATCCGAATCGATCGACCGTTCATGGACCTCGTCCAAAATGACGGCCGAAACTCCGGGCAGCTCCGGGTCCCGTAACAACCGACGGATCAACACCCCAGTCGTCACGAACTCAACCTTCGCATTCGCTGGGACGTCACGGTCACCTCGGACGGTATACCCCACTGGCAACCCGGACAGTTCCCGCAACCGGGCAGCCGCCGCCTGAGCGGCAATGCGGCGCGGCTGCGTGACGATCACCCGCCCTGAACCCAGATTGGCAACCGCAGGCGGGACCACAGTGGTCTTACCGGAACCCGGGGGTGCCTGAATAACAGCTACCCGAGGTCGTTGATCCGCAATCTGCTCCACGAGCGAGGCTGCGGGCAGATTGGCAGAGATTCGTCCGAGGTCGAACATTACTTAGCGAACCAGCTCGAATCCACGGGTTCTTCGGTCGGTTCGATGTCCGACAGTGACGTGTAGACCTCATCGCGCAGGTCCGCAAAGTGCTCATTGGGGTCGAGAATGGTCACTGTGTGACCACGGCGCTTGAGTTCAAAGATTCCAGCGTGGAGCAACTTGTATCCCACCAGGGATACCGATGGCACGCTCCTGAAATCGATGACGATGCGCTGGTTGTTCTGCGAGGTCTCAAGAATGGAGCGCAACGCTTTTTCAGCCAGCGAGAAGTCCATGCTTCCCTGAATGTGGATGTGCAGGCGGCCCGAGCTATCCGTTTCCTTTTCCAGAACAGACGACAGGACAGGGCTTGGCGGCCTCATCATGTGCAGACCCAGATCTTCGCTCATGCGTTCAAACGCGTCCACGCCACGCACCGAGTTGCCGAACTTATCAATCGGAGGCGAGAACGCCGCCGCACCCATCTGGCCGGGTAAAGATCCCATAATGCAGCCAGAAACCCCCGACTTGGCGGGAATCCCCACATTGGTGAGCCAGTCACCAGCCGCGTCATACATTCCGCACGTGGTCATCACGGACAACACCTGCTGGGCCACCCATTCGGGAACCACGCGCTCACCCGTCTGCGGGTTCACTCCACCGGAAGCCAGAGTCATGCCCATCACTGCCAGGTCCTTGGCCGTCACCGCAACGGAACACTGACGCGTGTAGCCACGCACCACCTCGGCGGGATCACTGATGATGAGGTCATTTGCACGCACCAACGCAGCCAGTGCCAAATTACGCCACGCCTTGTCGATCTCAGACTCATACACGGCGTCGTCATAGGACAACTCCCGGCCAGCAAAAGCGCTCATCCCGGCAAGAATCCGCTTTTCGCGCTCCTCCCTGCTGGCGCCTTTTGAATGCACCAAAGCGTGGGTGGTCACCGCACCAATGTTGATCATGGGGTTGTCTGGCCGTCCGGTCTCTTCATCCAAACTGATCGAATTAAACGGGTCGCCAGACGGTTCCTCACCGACAGATTCGTTGACGCGCTCCAGGCCACGGTCGGCAAGTGCCATCGCATATACGAACGGCTTAGATACCGACTGGATAGAAAACTGCGTATCGGAGTCTCCCACGGAATAGACGATTCCTTCTGGGGTGCACAGGGACAGCCCAAACAGAGTGGGGTCCTGATTGGCGAGTTCGGGGATGTAATCTGCCATCGCCCCACCGGTTTTCCTCAAACCGGCTTCATGGATCGATTGCAAGTATTCGGTGACAGGGGAATACGCAGGATTCGAAGCGAGGGTTTCCATGGCTACTAGACTAGTGCCCATGCGAATCGTTCGTTTTGTTCACAACGACGCGCCACACTACGGCGTAGTTGAAGGAAACCTCCCTGAAGTTAGCGACGACGGAACTCTCGACACCTCGGAACTGGAGGTGGCTGTCCTAAGTTCTGACCCATTCTTTAGCCCTGCGCAATCGACCGGCGAACGCCTGCCTTATGACGAAGTGCGGATGTTGGCCCCGATCCTGCCCCGCTCAAAAGTCATTGGTGTGGGCCGGAACTTTGCCGACCACGCCCGCGAACTCGGAAACGAGGTCCCGGTGAGCCCGCTGACGTTCTTCAAGCCCAACACCTCGGTGGTGGGGCCCGGCGAACCTATTCGGTTGCCTGCCATCAGTGAAGAAGTGTCCTACGAGGCTGAGCTGGCCGTGGTCATTTCCAAGATCGCCAAAAACGTCGCGCCAGAAAACGCGTATTCCTATGTTTTGGGATACACCGCGGCAAACGACGTAACACTTCGCGACATCCAGCGGATCGACAAACAGTGGTCACGGGCCAAAGGCTTCGACTCCAGCTGCCCGCTGGGGCCATGGATCGAAACCGAATACGACCCAGAAACCGTACGCATCCGTTCGTGGGTTGACGGTGACCTCAAACAAGACGGGAACACAGAACACTTCATCTTCGACATTCCCACCGTCATTGCCCACCTCACCGAAGTCATGACTTTGCTGCCCGGTGACGTCATCTTGACGGGAACACCCGCGGGAGTTGGCCGCATTGAGGCGGGTAACCGCGTTGACATTGCGATTGACGGGCTGGGAGTCCTGTCCAACCCCGTCATGGACGTCTAACGTCGTAACGTAACTTCACCACCACACTTACACACACGAACACACATACAAAGAAGGAACACCGTGACTGTACGAGTCCGCTTTTGCCCGTCACCAACCGGAACCCCGCACGTGGGAATGGTGCGTACCGCCCTGTTTAACTGGGCATACGCCAAGCACACCGGCGGAACCTTTGTTTTCCGTATCGAAGACACCGACGCCGCCCGCGACTCAGAAGAGTCCTACGGCCAAATCATCGAAGCGATGAAGTGGCTGGGGCTGGACTGGGACGAAGGTATCGACGTGGGCGGACCACACGGTCCCTACCGCCAGTCACAGCGTGGCGACATCTACGCCCAGATCATTGAGAAGCTCAAGGCCGGCGGCCACATTTACGAGTCGTACTCCAACGCGGAAGAAATTGAAGCCCGTCACCGGGCTGCCGGCCGTGACCCCAAACTGGGCTACGACGGGTATGACCGTGACCTGACCCAGGAACAGATCGCAGAGTTTAAGGCGCAGGGCCGCGAACCTGTGTGGCGTGTGCGCATGCCCGATGAAGACATCACGTTCACCGACATGGTGCGCGGCGACATTACGTTCAAGGCCGGTTCTGTTCCCGACTTCGTGGTCGTGCGCGCCAACGGCCAGCCACTGTACACCCTGGTGAACCCGGTTGATGACGCGCTCATGGGTATTACCCACGTGCTGCGTGGTGAAGACCTGTTGAGCTCAACCCCACGCCAGATTGTCTTGTATGAACACCTCAAGGCGATCGGTGTTGCTGAGCGCACCCCAGAGTTTGGTCACCTGCCTTATGTGATGGGCGAAGGCAACAAGAAGCTGTCCAAGCGTGACCCCGAATCGAACCTGTTCCACCACCGCGACAACGGGTTCATCCCCGAAGGTTTCATCAACTACCTTGCGCTTTTGGGCTGGTCGATCGCTGCTGACCGCGACATTTTCAGCGTTGATGAACTCATCGAAGCGTTCGACATCCACGACGTGTTGCCCAACCCGGCGCGCTTCGACGTGAAGAAAGCCACGGCCATTAACGCCGACCACATTCGCATGTTGGACGTTGACGACTTTGCGCAGCGTCTGGTGCCGTACCTGCAAGCGGCCGAGGTGTTGCCCCAGGAACCGACCGCCGAGCAGTTGGCAGTGTTGAAGGAAGCGGCGCCGCTTGTGCAGACCCGCATGAACCTGCTCAGCGAAGCCCCTGATCTTCTGCGCTTCCTCTTCGTGTCAGACGACAACTTCGAGTTCTACGAAGACGGCCTCAAAACACTGAAAGACACCGCGCCACAGGTTCTGGACCAAGCGATCGAAACGCTGGAACCCATCACCGACTGGACCACAGACACGCTCCACACGGCACTGCAAGAAACCCTGGTGGACAAGGCCGGCATTAAGCCTCGTCTGGCGTTCGGGCCACTTCGCGTGGCAGTTTCTGGACGCCGAATCTCGCCACCTCTGTTCGAATCCATGGAGATTCTGGGCAAGGACTCGTCCATGTTCCGTCTCAACAAACTACGCGAGCACCTGGCTGAGTAACCCGCAAGCACGCCCTGAGCCACGAAACCCGGCAACCACCTCGGCGAACAACGACAAGGAGACCCATGCTCACCCGCACGTACACGATTCCCGGACTCAACGTTGACGAACACACCGTCACGGTGCCGCTCGATCACTTTGGGGACACCCCAGGGGAGCTCGAGGTGTTCGCGCGCGTGTACTCCCTGCCGGGTTCCGCAGAGAAGCCGTACCTGGTGTACCTGCAGGGTGGGCCGGGGTTTGAAGCCCAGCGAGTGACCGACCCTTCCGGATGGGTCGGGCGCGCACTTCGCGACTACAACGTGGTCATGTTGGACCAGCGGGGCACCGGGCAGTCCAGCCCTGTTGGTTTTGTTGACGGGCACTTTGTGGGCACGGGCGACAACCAGACACCGGCCACGGTGGCGGACTACCTGACGCATTTCCGGGCGGACGCCATTGTGGAGGACGCCGAGGTCGTTCGCCAGTCCCTAGGTGCTTCCACATGGGCGGTGTTGGGGCAGTCGTTCGGCGGATTTACCGCGTTGCGGTACTTGGCCGAACACCCTGAGTCCTTGGAGCGTGTCATGTTCACCGGCGGGCTACCACGGGTGCCAGGTGCGGACGGCGGTGAAGCTGATCCTGCGGTGGCGTACCAGGACACGTGGACGATCATGGCCGGGAAATCGGAGCGGTTCTTCAAGCGCTATCCGCATGCGCGCGAGGCGTATGAGCGTCTGTTTGAGCGGGCATCTGATGGGATTGAGTTGCCGGATGGCACAGTGGCTACGCAGGCTCATGTGCGTGGACTGGGCCAGTTCCTGGGCGCCAGCGGGGGAGCGGAACGCTTGAACTATCTGTTGGCACTGGGTGACTCGGTCGCCGGGCGTCACGACCTCCAGGACGCTTTGACATTTGGTGCGCGCAACCCCATCTATGCGGTGTTGCACGAAAGCTGCTGGGCATCCGGTGTCGTTACGCGTTGGGCGGCCGAGCGGGCCCGCCCGGAAGGGCAGTCGCCGTTCGCTTTGGCCGGAGAGCACGTGACGCAGGATCACTTTGAGTCCGGTCCTCTGGAGGCGTGGAAGGATGTGGCGCATCTGCTGGCAGACCACGAGTGGCCGGTCATGTGGGACGCGGACAAGCTTGCTCACGCACGTGGCAAGGTTCCCGCGGCTGCTGCGGTGTACTTCGACGATGCGTATGTGCCGTGCAAACATTCCTTGGCCACTGCCAAGCTCGCGGGTGTTGAGCCGTGGGTGACTAACGAGTATGAGCACAACGGACTGCGTGCGTCAGGGGAGCGGGTGCTGGACCGCCTGCTGGCCATGACGCGCGGCGAAGTGTGATGGCGCGCGGTCTGCCTAGGTGCGAGTAGCTAGCTCACAGCTTGGTTGCGCCGTTTGAGTACGGTAGCGATGATGATCGCGATGATCGGACCCAGAATGGGCACGAATACTGCTAACAGAATCAGCAGTGTCGTGTGTAGCGGTTTGAGCCGGGCGAAAACTACCAGGACTATCGCAGTGACCAGCAATATGAGTGAAACAGGAGCTACGAACATCATGGCCACAACACCTGCGTCGGCATAGAAGGGAACCTGCGGGCCGGTGTTCATGACAAGATGGGAGCACAACGCCACAGTTGATACGAACATTTTCGCCTCCTTGAAAACACCCGGTGAGATGGTTTGATGATAGCGCCCCCCTGTGATGGGCAACACAAATGCGAGTCCGTTTTGCACAAGAGCGCCGAGGTATGTAAAGTAGTCTTTCGTTGCCGACGCGGGCTTCAAGCCCGAGTCTTGCATTGGGGTATGGTGTAATTGGCAGCACGAGTGATTCTGGTTCATTTAGTCTAGGTTCAAGTCCTGGTACCCCAGCGCTATTTCAGCACAAGCCCCCGTCGTCTAGTGGCCTAGGACGCCGCCCTCTCAAGGCGGAAACGGCAGTTCGAACCTGCTCGGGGGTACACATTCCAAAACTTCATACAAATGAGGGGCGCATCTACACAGATGCGCCCCTCATGCGTGCCGTATGCGGTTGCTAGCTCCGACTAGTCGGTCAGAGCCCTCCGCATTTCGGTGGTGTTTTGAGCTGTGCGGATATTGGCGACCATGAATTCGAGCGCAATACGCGACAAAATGATCTGCGCAAGAGCAGGAATCCACCCCAGGAAAATAGTGGGCAGGAACATCATGCCCAAGAGTCCACCGCCTTCACCAGAAAGGGCGTAGCTGAGACCACTAGCGGCCGCAGAAGCAAGCGCGGTGATGACGATCCACAGAAGCCATGTTCCCACTGCAGTGACGATTGAAAGCGTGTACAAGACACTTGCAAAGTTGATCGTGACAAAGGTTTCAAACTTCAGATCAAACAGTGCCTTGACGAAGCGCGTAAACACATTGCCTTTAGGAGCCTGCGTCTGAACCTGGCCAGTTGGCTGAACGTTCTGGACGGGAACCCCGCCCGTGCTGTAATTGGTCGTTGGGTACGGTTGGCCAGCGGCCGGTTGAACAGGTGCAGAAGCATACTGTTGCTGCGGAACCTGGCTCGTCTGGGCCGATCCCTGAGGCACGTTGCCCGGGGTTGCCTGCGGGGCGGAACCATATGGGCTTGAACCGTACGCGCTGGGTGCGTTGGAGGGTGGCGTCGGGTTATTAGGTGCGCCGTTTGAAGGGTAGTTGTCAGTCATGCTGGCATCCTTTGTCCATGGTGGTGCTACACCACACATGTTACGCAATTCGGACATAAAAAGCGGGGCTACCCCACGTGAGGGCAACCCCGCTGTGTAAAAGCGTTTTATGCGCGGTTTAGCGCATCCGTGAGAGCCTTCGCCGCCTCCAGAACGGACTGCGCGTGCAAGCGACCAGGCTGCCTGGTCAATCGCTCAACCGGTCCGGAAATCGACACCGCCGCCACAACTCGCGAACTTGGCCCACGCACGGGAGCGGAAACTGAAGCAACGCCACGTTCACGTTCCGCGATCGACTGTGCCCAACCTCGGCGGCGGACACCAGAAAGAATCGTGGCAGAAAAGCGTGCGCCACGCAGGCCTGTGTGCATACGGTCTGGCTCCTCCCATGCGAGCAAAACCTGCGCAGCGGAACCCGCGCGCATGCTCAAGGTTGCGCCAATAGGAACGGAGTCGCGCAGACCCACGGGACGTTCAGCTGCGGCGACGCACAAGCGCAAGTCACCCTGGCGACGGAACAGCTGAGCGGACTCACCCGTGCGATCACGCAACTGGTTGAGAACAGGGCCAGCGGCAGCGAGCAGACGGTCCTCGCCGGCTGCGGATGAAAGCTCGGATAGGCGTGGGCCCAAAACGAACCGCCCTTGAAGGTCTCGCCCAACCAGCCGGTGATACTCAAGAGCAACCGCCAGGCGGTGTGCGGTGGGGCGGGCCAAGCCGGTGAGGCTCACGAGTTCAGCCAGCGAAGCGGGCCCGGCTTCAAGTGCGGACAAGACGAGTGCGGCTTTGTCGATAACTCCAACGCCACTTCCATTTTGGTTGCTCATACCCTCAATTGTAGGTCTCACCATCTAAGATGCAAGTTCGGATGGTGGTACATCTGGCTAGTGTGAGTCTCGAAAATCGCATGTGAGCGCCGGCGCCACGTAGCAGGTGCAGGTTGCGTGTCGTGAAGGAGATCTACCGTGGGAACCACACTGGCGGAGAAGGTCTGGGCTGACCACGTTGTCACAGCCGGTCAAAACAACGAACCCGACCTCATCTACATCGACCTCCACCTCGTCCACGAAGTCACCAGCCCTCAGGCATTCGAAGGGCTTCGACTCGCAGGCCGCAAAGTACGCCGCCCCGACCTCACAATCGCAACGGAAGACCACAACACCCCTACCGTTGACATCGACCAACCCATCGCCGACCTCACCAGCCGCACCCAGATCGAAACCCTGCGGAAGAACGCTGAAGAATTCGGCATCCGCTTGCACTCCTTGGGTGACGTGGAGCAGGGGATCGTACACGTGGTGGGCCCTCAGCTGGGCCTGACGCAACCGGGAACCACTGTGGTGTGTGGTGACTCCCACACCTCGACCCACGGTGCGTTCGGTGCTCTTGCGTTCGGGATCGGCACCAGCGAAGTCGAACACGTGCTGGCCACCCAGACACTCTCCCTCAAGCCGTTTAAGACCATGGCCATTACGGTCAACGGAACCCTGCCCGAACACTCCTCGGCCAAGGACATCATCCTGGCTGTCATCGCAAAAATCGGCACCAACGGTGGTTCCGGCCACGTGCTTGAGTTCCGAGGCGAAGCGATCCGCAACCTGTCCATGGAAGCGCGCATGACCCTGTGCAACATGTCGATTGAAGCAGGTGCCCGCGCCGGTATGGTCGCACCCGACGACGTCACGTTCGAGTACCTGCGGGGTCGCCCCCACGCGCCCACGGGTGACGCGTGGGACCAGGCGGTTGCGTACTGGAAGACCTTGCGTACGGATGAGAATGCGGAATTTGACGCCGAGGTCGTTTTGGACGCCGCGGACATCGAACCTTATGTCACATGGGGGACGAACCCTGGCCAAGGGTTGCCACTTTCACAGTCGGTTCCCGACCCCGCCCAGATCGTTGACGAAAACGAACGAATCGCGGCAGAAAACGCCTTGGCCTATATGGACCTGGAACCTGGCACCCCGCTGAAAGACATCGCGGTGGACACCGTGTTCTTAGGCTCGTGTACCAACGCCAGAATTGAGGACCTGCGTAGCGCAGCAAGCGTTCTCCGAGGTCGTTCAAAGGCTCCCAATGTACGCATGCTGGTGGTCCCCGGCTCGGCTAAAGTGCGCCTGAAGGCTGAAGAAGAGGGGCTGGACAAGGTATTCACCGACTTCGGCGCAGAATGGCGTTTCGCCGGATGCTCCATGTGCCTGGGAATGAACCCGGACCAGCTTTCGGAAGGCGAGCGGTGCGCATCCACCTCGAACCGCAACTTTGAAGGACGCCAAGGAAAAGGCGGACGCACCCACTTGGTCAGCCCAGTCGTGGCCGCGGCCACCGCAGTCAACGGAACCTTGTCAACCCCGGCAGACCTGGCATAGAGCCACGCAACGAAGAGCACATAGGAGTCATCGTGGAAAAGTTCACTTCACACACCGGCGTGGGTGTTCCATTGAACCGTTCGGCCGTTGACACTGACCAGATCATTCCGGCCGTGTACCTCAAACGCGTAACCAAAACTGGTTTCGACGACGCGTTGTTTGCGCGCTGGCGCAAAGACCCTGAGTTCGTTCTCAACCGCGAACCGTACACACACGGGTCAGTGCTGGTGGCAGGACCCGACTTTGGAACGGGCTCATCCCGTGAACACGCAGTGTGGGCGCTACGCGACTACGGTTTCAAAGCCGTTCTGTCATCACGCTTTGCCGACATCTTCCGCGGAAACGCAGGAAAGAACGGCCTTGTCGTGGCCCAACTTGAGCAAAGTGACATCGATCTGCTGCTCAAGCGCATCGAAAACCAGCCTGGGATCGAAGTCACCGTCAACCTCGAAACGCGGACGGTCCACTGCGATGACCTCACACTGCCTTTCGACATCGACGACTTCACGCGCTACCGCCTCATGGAGGGGCTGGATGACATCAGCCTGACACTGCAGCACGAAGGCGATATCGACACGTATGAAGCCCAGCGACCAGGCTTCAAGCCCACAACTGTTCCTGTCCCAGAGTGAGCAAACTGAAAACAAAGGAACCCTGCCTGGGCTAGCATTGCTCTAGTTGCCCAAAGAAAGGATTCCGATGCTGATCGTGCACGGAGGTACACCTCTGGCCGGCACAGTTCGCGTACGCGGAGCCAAGAACTTGGTGTCTAAGGCGATGGTGGCCTCGCTTCTGGGTGAGACCCCGTCAGTTCTGCGTAGCGTTCCGCGAATTCGCGATGTTGAGATCGTGACCGGTCTTCTGGAACTACACGGTGTTCGCACCCACACAGCGCCAGATGGTGACCAGCCAGACGGCGAAATCCATATGGACCCAAGCAACATCGAGTCCGGTTCGATTCCCGACATCGACGCACATGCAGGGTCTTCGCGTGTACCGATCCTCTTCTGTGGTCCGCTGTTGCACCGCTTGGGCCAAGCGTTTATCCCTGACCTCGGTGGGTGTCGAATCGGCGACCGCCCCATCAACTTCCACTTGGACGTTCTGCGCCAGTTTGGGGCAACCGTCGATAAGACGCCGGGCGGCATCAAGCTCGAAGCACCTCGGCGACTTGCCGGCACCAAAGTGGAACTGCCGTACCCATCTGTGGGAGCCACCGAACAGGTCCTTCTCACCGCAGTCCGTGCAGAAGGTACTACTGAGCTCAAGAACGCTGCTGTTGAACCGGAAATCATGGACCTCGTAGCAGTGCTACAGAAGATGGGCGCCATTATTTCGGTTGACACTGACCGCGTGATTCGCATTGAAGGTGTCGACTCCCTGCGCGGTTACACCCACCGCGCCCTGCCAGACCGCATCGAAGCCGGGTCGTGGGCCTCGGCCGCACTTGCCACCGGGGGCAGAATCTTTGTCGAAGGCGCCCAGCAAGAGCCCATGATCACGTTCCTCAACGTGTTCCGAAAAATCGGTGGAGAGTTCGACGTTCGCGAAAACGGCATCCTCTTTGCACACCCGGGAACCGACCTGCAGTCAGTAGCCTTGGAAACCGATGTTCACCCAGGATTCATGACCGACTGGCAGCAGCCACTGGTGGTCGCGCTTACGCAAGCAAATGGGCTGTCCATCATCCACGAAACCGTGTATGAAAACCGGTTTGGGTTCACGGACGCGCTTGTGCGTATGGGGGCGAACATCCAGCTCTACCGTGAATGCTTGGGCGGTACGCCATGTCGATTCGGTCGTATGAACTTCAACCACTCGGCCGTGATCTCCGGGCCCACAACGCTCACGGGCAAAGACATCGAGGTCCCGGACCTGCGTGGCGGTTTCTCACACGTCATCGCAGCGCTTGCCGCTGAAGGCACCAGTAATGTGCGCGGGCTTCAACTTCTGAACCGCGGATACGAAGACTTCACCCACAAACTCGAGTCGCTGGGTGCGCGAATGGAGATTCCATGACCCAGAAACCCTACGACGTGACCTTCACGCCTGAAGACCAAAAGCGCACGCACCGCTTGGCCCGCGTGGTCGCGCCACCGCTACGAACCGCGTATCGCGTTTTTGGTCGGTGGGTAGACGAAAACCCACACAACATCCCTCAAGACGGCCCAGCGATCCTGGCGGTGTACCACGCGAGCCTGCTCGACCCGGTGTTCGTTGCGCTATCCCTGTGGTCGAACGGACGCATGCCGCGTTTCATGGCCAAGTCCCCACTGTTCACCGGCATCATCGGACGCCCCATGCGCGCGCTGGGACAGATCCCGGTTCTTCGCAACTCAGCGACCGCCTCGGACTCCTTAAAGTATGCCCGCAAGGCACTTGACGCGGGCGAATGCGTGGTCATCTACCCGCAAGGAACCCTAACCAAGAACCCCGAACTCTGGCCCGAAAACTTCAAAACTGGTGTGGCCCGCCTCGCGCTGGAAAGTGGCGTGCCCATCGTGCCGGTAGCGCACTGGGGGACCAGCGCCCTCATGCCACCGGGGGCCAAAAAGCCTGCCCTCAAACCAGGTAACATCGTGCGCATTTCCTACGGTGAACCCATCGACGTCTCGGGTATTGAACCTACCCGCGACAACTTGCGCACCATCACCAACCACGTTGAAGCCGTGATCGCACGCGACGTCGCACGGCTCAGCGGTAAACCACTGCCCGAACGCTACACGCACGCATTGGAGCTGTCCTTATGAAAATCGCGGTCATGGGCGCCGGGTCGTGGGGAACGACCTTTGCCAAAGTGATTGCTGATTCGGGTAACCCCGTAACGGTGTGGGCGCGTAAAGACGAGGTCGCCCACGAAATCAACACGCAGCACACCAACTCCCGGTACCTGGGTGACATTGTGCTCAGTGATCTCATCACCAGCACGTCAGACCCGGTCCAGGCCGTTTCCGACGCAGATGTTGTGGTGCTTGCGATTCCCGCGCAGAGCATGCGCGCCAACCTGTCGCAGTGGAAGGACCACCTGAAACCGGACTGTGTTTTGGTGAGCCTCATGAAGGGGATTGAGGGTGCGTCCGGTAAGCGGATGACTGAAGTGATCGCCGAGGTGGCAGAGGTTCCGCTGTCCCGTGTGGCTGTTGTGTCCGGGCCGAATTTGGCAAAGGAAATCGCGGAGTCCCAGCCAACGGCAACGGTGATTGGGTGCGAGTCGGCGACCACGGCCGAGGCGCTTTCCGATTTGTGTGCCAACAACTACTTCCGTCCCTACACCAACGCCGATGTTGTGGGAATTGAGCTGGGCGGAGCCATTAAAAACGTGATCGCACTGGCGGTGGGGATCGCAGACGGTCAGGGCTTAGGCGACAACTCAAAAGCGTCGATCATTACCCGAGGTCTGGCAGAGACGACTCGTCTAGCTGTCGCCATGGGGGCTCAGCAACACACGCTGTCAGGTCTGGCCGGTTTGGGTGACCTGGTGGCCACGTGCGCGTCCCCACTTTCGCGAAACCGCACCTTTGGTCGCTTGCTGGGGGAGGGCAACACGGTTGACGAAGTCGCCGCCCAGATGACGCAAACTGCCGAAGGCGTGAAAACCGCACCCGCAGTTCTGGCGCTGGGTGACGCTCACGGAGTGGAACTTCCGATCACACAAGCTGTGGCAGCCGCCCTGGATGGATCGCTGGCAGTTTCAGATCTGTCAGGTGTTCTTTTGGCGCGTAAACGTAAGGACGAAGCTCCAGTTCGTTAGGCTGAAAGAACCACAAAAGGAGGAGGAAGACATGTCCACATCAACCGACTATCTAAACTCACCATTTGCACGTATGAACGAAGTTCCCCGCTTCGATCTCACCAGCCCCGACATTACTGAAGGTCAGCCACTGGCGGTTGCCCAGACCTCGGGAATCATGGGAATCGACGGTGGTCAGGACCGTTCGCCTGCCCTGTCTTGGAGCGGTGCCCCAGAAGGTACCCAGGCATACGCTGTGACGTGCTTTGACCCCGATGCACCAACGGGCTCCGGATTCTGGCACTGGGTGCTCACCGACATTCCGGCAGACGTGACTTCCCTTGAAGCCAACGCGGGTGACCCCGATGCGGGACTGCTTCCAGAAGGTGCTGTCATGATGCGCAACGACGCAGGTTCTGTACGTTTTGTGGGTGCTGCTCCACCGGAAGGACACGGCCCGCACCGTTACTACTTCATTGTCCACGCTCTTTCCAAGCCTCTTGGTCTTGAGCCTGACGCAACCCCAGCTTTTGTTGGATTCAACATGTTCTTCGCCTCGCTTGGTCGTGCCTGGATCCAGACCACATATGAAGTGAAGTGATAATGACGAAACGCCCCCTTGTCGCCGTGCTCTTCGGTGGCCGTAGCTCTGAACACTCAGTCAGTTGTGTAACGGCAGCCGGAGTGATGAACGAAATCGATCCGAACGCTTTTCGCCTCCTTCCCATTGGCATCACACAGGAAGGAAAATGGCGGGTTGTTAACGACTGGAAGTCCTTTGCTTTTGACCGGGACAACATGCCGCAGGTCGCAGACAACCAGACCGAAGTGTTCGTGTCACCATCGAGAAACGGTTCACTCATCGAGCGCGACGCACAAGGGGCGTTCACCGATTTAGGTTCCCCGGACATCGTGTTCCCACTCCTACACGGAAAGTACGGGGAAGACGGTGCCATGCAGGGCCTCTTGACCCTCCTCGACGCGCCGTTTGTGGGCCCCGGAGTGTTTGCCTCGGCCGCCGGGATGGACAAGCACTTCACCAAAATGGTGCTGCGCGCAGCCGGCATTCCCACAGCGGAGTGGAAAACCATCACGTTTACCCAGTACAACAGTGACCCACGCGCTGCCATCGACTCCCTGCAGGAGCTGGGGCTACCCGCGTTTGTTAAACCTTCCCGCGCTGGGTCCTCGGTGGGCATTAGCAAGGTCAGTGACACCTCGGGCTTTAAAGCTGCGCTTGACGATGCCTTCGCACACGACACCAAAGTCATCGTGGAACCCTTTATTGACGGTCGCGAAATCGAATGCGCGGTGCTTGGGTCAGTCAACGACGCTGAGCTCAGGGCATCTTCGCCAGGTGAAATCACCGTGTCGGGCGACCACGAATTCTATGACTTCGACGCCAAATACCTGGACTTGGACGCGACCACGCTCACGTGCCCAGCCGATGTCGAACCAGACGTGGCTGAGCGGGTTCGCGAAATCGCCTGCCAAACGTTCCGAGCATTCGACTGCTCAGGCCTGACCCGCGTGGACACGTTCGTGAGACCAAACGGTGAAGTGTTGGTCAACGAAATCAACACGTCCCCCGGATTTACCCCGTCATCTGGGTACCCGGTCATGTGGCAAAACAGTGGACTGCCGTACCGGGACCTCATTACCGAACTGCTGACGATCGCCGTCGAGGACCACAAACGCGCAACGACCGCGTAAGGGCACGGAGCCGTAGCGGTGGCTACGGTGTGGGCGATTCTGTGGCAATGGGGTTGTTGTTTTCATCAACAACCGTGGCGTCTTTTGTGCTTACGCACTCACCGGTTTTTTCTAGTGTGGACACTGCTCCTGAGACCGCGGTGAGGACATTCGCGCCGGACACCTGTTTGGGGTCCACAATCACTTCGACGGAAGGCGTGCGGCCATAGGCCACGAAACGCCATGAGTCGTCCTTTTCTTCCACCGAAATCCAGTCCACGCCGTCCACATGGACGCATGGGTCGGTGGTGGGTGCGGGAGGTTCCATTCCGCAACGAAGAATGACCGAGGTGGGGTTGCCCCACGCGTCGGTGGCTTGCGAGGATGTTTTGCGGTTTTTGAAGTCGCCGATTGTGTCAGGGAGTCGCAGCATGACATCGGCGCATGCTGCGGACGTCGCTTGCGGAGCCGGTTCCACCACAACGGTTGGGGTGCATGCACTTACACCCGCAAGAGCGAGGCCAACAAAA
Organism: Brevibacterium sp. ACRRH; assembly: GCF_022346365.1. NCBI lineage: Bacteria > Bacillati > Actinomycetota > Actinomycetes > Micrococcales > Brevibacteriaceae > Brevibacterium > Brevibacterium sp. ACRRH. The sequence goes on along the minus strand of NZ_JAKRMN010000005.1, from coordinate 167,066 downwards.
CAGATCGACAGAACACGACGCATATGACCCAGGATAGCCGTTATGAAAATGCGTAAGCTGGTGGCTATGCAACAGTCGTTAGGATCCCTGGGAGAAGATCGCGTCTTAGAGCGCATCCTGTCACACGTAGACACCGGAGACTACGTGTCGGTGGGACCCGGCGACGACGCAGCTGTTTCCACCTTGCCCGGCCCCACCGTCACCACAACCGACATGCTGGTGGAGGAAAGAGACTTTCTATGCGAGTGGCTCGACCCGTACAGATTAGGGGTCAAAGCGGCGGCTCAAAACCTTTCGGATCTCTACGCAATGGGTGCTACGCCTCACGGGCTCCTCATGTCCCTCTCGGCCCCCAACGACACTCCCATCGACATGATCGAAGAGTTCACGCGCGGGCTCAATGACGAGGCCCAGCGAGCCGGAGCCGCCATCATCGGGGGAGACCTGTCAACCGGAGGGCTCATCACGGTAGCGATCACTGCCATTGGGTACCTGCGCACCGAGCCGATCCTGCGTTCCGGCGCACGCCCCCACGACGGGGTGTTCCTAGCTGGCACGGTAGGCAACGCCGCGGCCGGACTCGATCTGCTGTTTGCCGGACACCGACTCGGAAACAGCGCAACCGACCCTTTCATCGAAACCCAGCTGGCACCTCGGCCGGACTACACCACAGCGGCCCTGTTGCCAGGGTGGGCGCACGCTGGAATTGACGCCAGCGACGGACTCAGCGGAGACCTGGGCAAGGTCGCGCGGAAGTCTGGGGTGGACATCCACCTGGACCCGGAGGCAATCGCAGGACTGGCCAACCAGGTTCGCCCAGCCGCGGAAATCCTTGGCGACTCAGGCAGGGCACTGAAATGGGTGCTCCACGGAGGCGAAGACCACGGGTACCTGGTTACCGGGCCAGCAGACACGGCTCCGGTAGGCTTGACCCGGATCGGAACATGCGTGGCCGGGACGGGAAAACTCACGCTTGACGGAACAGAAGTTCAGCCCGGAGCGTTCACCCACTTTTCGGAGGCACAGTGAAGGATTCGGCTCGCGTCAACGCGAGGCTCGCGGCACGGTGGGCCAGGCGCGCGGTTGAACGCATGAAGCGGCGCCGTCACGACATCGACGAAATCAACGTGTTTCCCGTGCCCGACGGTGACACCGGCACCAACATGTACGACACGGTTCGTTCCGCGTACCGGGCGGTCGAAGAACTCACGGGAACCGTGACCATGCACCGCGTGGTTGACGCCATGGCGACAGGTGCGCTGAGGGGAGCCCGAGGTAATTCCGGGCTGATCCTGTCTGTGGCCTTGCGTGGGGTCGCCGACGCGCTGGACGGTGTGGCCGAACTCGACGCGAACACGTTCGCCGGGGCGATGGAACTCGCAGCGGCTAGGGCCGAACAAGCGATTGCGACCCCTGTTCACGGAACCATGGTGACCGTGCTTCACGAAATGGCTCAGAAGGCACGTGAAGAAGCTGATGCTGGATCGGACCTGCTGGCCCAGTTGGAAGCGGTGCGCAAACGTTCACGCGAAGCCCTGGGCGAGACCACGGGGCAGCTCGCGGTCCTTTCCGACGCGCACGTCGTCGATGCGGGGTCTTCTGGAATTGTGGAGATGTTTGACCTGCTCTACCTGACCGTTTCGGGGCGGTCGCCGGCTTCTGAAGGCGTGCGGTACGCGCCTGCTCAGGGTGTTGAAATGCGTGCCGAGGTTGGCCTTGAGCTGGTGTTTTGGTGTGCCGAGCAAAAAGACAAGACTCGGGAAGTGACGCGCGCGCTCACGAAGCTCGGGGGTACGTCCATTGTGGTGTCGTGGCCAAAGATTCACGTCCACGTGCCTGACGATGAAACGGCTCGTTCGGTTTTGGCGGCATGTGAGCCGTTGGGGATCGTGCAGTTACGCATGGAAGATCTCAGTGACGAAGGCGGTTCGCAGATTACGGTGGTTGGGCTGGCCAGCGGCATGGGTGTTCTCATGCAAACAGCGCTCACCCAGGCGGTCGCTGTGAACGCTAATGTTCCTGGGTGGGCGGATCACGTGGACGAACTGATTGAGGACGGCGCCCACACAGTCGTCAGTGGTGTTCCTTCAGTGACCCACGAACTCCTTACCGCGGCCCCGGCTGATGCTGTTCTCACCACTCCTGGCCCGGTGTCTTTGCTTGCCGCGATGGCCGTGTTTGACCCCGAGGTCGATGCTCAAGACAGCAGGGACGACATGCGGGAGGCAATCGAAGGAACCCGGGAAGGTGTGATCACTCGCCCGCACCCAGAAGGACCGTTCTTGTCCGAGGACGGTGAAACGCGAGGCGCGTCCGAGTCGTTGTCTGAAACAGTTTTGGTGCTCGTGGAGTCGTTAACCCACGAACATTCGGCGGAAATCATCACGCTTGTGACCGGCCGGGACGTCCAAGCCACCGGGCTGGTGGCCACCGTCGCCCAGTTGAAGACGCAGTACCCGGGCGTGCGCGTGGATGTCATTGAAGGCGATGTGCCCGAATGCATCGTCGCTGTTGGGTGCGAATAGAGATGGCCGGACCAGCAGACACACTTTTTGACCACTTCGTTCACACACGAGAGCAGAAGACGGCGTTTTCAAACCTGGGACTCAGCACAGTCGACCAAGTGCTCAGGCACGTGCCTCGAACCTATCTGTTCCCCGGTGAGCTCACACCCATGGAAGAGCTCGAACCGGACACCACCGCCGTGGTCCTAGGCAAGGTGCTCTCGGTTGATCTGATCAGGCTGAGAGATCGTAAACGCTCACTGACCAAGGTGAAACTTCGCGGAAGGTACACAGCGGTTGATCTGACATTCTTCAACATGCCGTGGCTGGAAAAGAACCTGGCACTCGGACAAAACATCGCAGTTTCCGGGAAAGTGGTTGACACCCAGTACGGGAGGCAAATCAACCAGCCCAGGATTTTGGACAGCAACTTTGATCTAGACGACGGTGAGTGGGGCAGGGGCTCCGTGAGCATGCACCAGGAAATGCAGATGACCAAGCCCATGCCCATCTACTCCGTCAAAGGTAAAAGCAAACTGTCTACGGTCACCCGTGTGATTCACCGAATGCTTGACCGCCTGCCCATGGAAGCGTTCGCAGATACCATGCCACAGCACGTGCGGAACGAGATGGGGCTGTACTCGTACAAGGAAGCGCTGGAAGGCATTCACCGGCCACGAGACAAAGCCCAACTTCAACAGGCTCGCGACTGGTTCGCATTTGAAGAAGCGTTCGCGCTCCAAACCTACATGCTCAGCAACAAGCAGGTTCATGAAAAGGAAGCCGCCCCCACGCTCGCCGGGGCAGCCATGGGCAAGCTCGACCAGTTCGACCAAAACCAGACTTTTGAACTCACCCGGTCACAAAAACAAGCTGGCACGGAAATCTCCCGCGACCTGGTGCGCTCAACCCCCATGAACCGGCTTTTACACGGGGACGTGGGGTCCGGGAAAACACTTGTGGCTCTGCGGGCCATGTTGCAGGCGGTGGACTCCGGATACCAAGCCGCCCTTCTAGCCCCCACTGAAATCCTGGCCACCCAGCACGTGGGAAGTCTGCGCTCGCTGTTAGGTGAGCTCGCCTCGGACGGGTTCACCGACGGAGTGCGAATCGAACTCCTCACCGGCTCAATGTCCGGGCGCGAACGCAAACGCGTCGCCACCGAACTCGCAGCTGGAATCGTGGACATTGTCGTGGGAACACACACGCTCCTGTCCGACACCACCATCTTCGACAAACTCGGGATCGTCGTCATCGATGAGCAGCACCGGTTCGGTGTTGAACAGCGCGAACAGCTACGAGAAAAAGGCGGCGGGAAGGTTCCGCACACCCTGGTCATGACCGCAACCCCCATTCCACGCACCGTGGCGTTGACGGTGTACTCGGACCTGGACGTGAGCACTCTGCGGGAACTTCCCGGTGGCCCCAAACAGGTGAGTACCCACGTGGTTCCGATGCACGAAAAGCCCCGGTGGTTTAACCGCGTGTGGGAAGTGGTGTCCGAACAGGTGCAACACGGGCACCAAGCGTTCGTTGTCACCAGTCGCATCGACTCCGAAGAAGACCCAGACGCTGTGAACGACGGCACGCAGGGCGGGGGTGCCGGGGAGACAGGGGGCTCAGACCCAGGGCGACCTCGGCTCTTAGGGGTAGAAGAACTTGCAGACAAGTTGCGTTCCCTCCCGGAGTTAAAAGACGTGCGCATTGAAACCTTGCACGGGAAGTCCGAACAAGACGTGAAAGAAACCGCCATGCAGCGGTTCAAGGATCACGAGTTCGACGTGCTGGTGGCAACCACGGTGATCGAAGTGGGGGTAGACGTCCACAACGCCCGCGTCATGGTGGTGTTCGACGCTGACCGGTTCGGGGTGGCGCAACTCCACCAGCTCCGAGGTCGCGTGGGGCGTGACGGCAAGCCAGCCATGTGCTTTTTTGTCACCCAGAACCGCGAAGACTCCGAATCGAGAGAACGCCTCGAGTACGTGGCCTCGACAACGGACGGATTCGCGTTGGCAGAATACGACCTCAAAACCCGCAAAGAGGGTGACGTTTTGGGAACGAGCCAGTGGGGTGCGGCCCGCCTGCGCTTTGTGTCCATCAAAGACGAAAACCTCATCATGACCGCCCGCAACGCAGCCCAGGACGCTCTTACGGACGACCCGCAACTCGCCCAAAGGCCAGCGCTCGCGCTGTACCTCACCGACATCATGCAGATCGAGGCATGAATGCGCGTCATCGCTGGAAATTACAAGAGCCACGCACTCACCGCGCCGCACGGAGCGGACACTCGACCCACCTCGGACCGGGTGCGCGAATCCCTTTTCGCAACCCTGGACATGCTGGGCATGCTCGATGGGGCGCGGGTCCTGGACTTGTTTGCCGGGTCCGGCGCGTTGGGAATAGAAGCGCTTTCCCGAGGTGCCAGCGACGCTGTGTTTGTCGAAAAGGCTCTCCGTGCTGTCGCCACAGTGAAGAAAAACCTGGCAGCGGTAGGGGAGAAGCGCCTAGTTGTGCAGGGGGACGCGACCGCGCCCGCGGTGACAGGGGAGTTCGACCTGATCCTGGCCGACCCTCCATACCCCCTGGACGAAACTGCTATTACGCGGATGCTCACCCGGGCAGAAGCGCTACTCAAGGACGACTCGTCGCTCATCGTGGTGGAACGGTCCGCGCGCTCGCCACAACCGGTAGCACCGGAGACTCTGAGCCTGTTTAAGTCAAAAACATACGGGGAAACTGCCATCTGGATGTACGAGCGGGCTAGGATTTAGGGCATGAAGGTAGTGTGCCCTGGATCATATGACCCTGTTACTCGCGGACATATCGACATTGTGGCGCGGGCGGCCCGCCTGTTCGATCAGGTCGTGATCGCCGTCGTTCACAACCCCAACAAAAACGGGACGTTCAGCGTGAGCGAAAGGCTCGAACTCGTCAAAGCCGGGTTACAGGAAGACCCGCGGACCACCTCGGCCGGCAACATCGAATTTGACGACGTCCCCGGCGGGCTCCTTGTGGACTACTGCGAATCCATTGGGGCTGTGGGTGTGGTGAAGGGAATCCGCTCCGGTACGGACTACGCGTATGAACTACCCATGGCGCACATGAACCGGCATCTGAAGAACATCGAGACCATCTTCATTCCTGGTGACCCTCTGTACGAACACATTTCCAGTTCACTCGTACGCGAGGTCTACTCGCTGGGTGGTGACATTGAAGGCTTGGTGCCCACAGCTGTGCTTGAAGCACTCAACGAACGGGCGAACAAGTAAGCTTGGGTGCGAGTTGAACATCGAGTTGAATATGCAGGGACGCGTTCGGTAAACTGGACAATCGCGTGTCAGTCGGGACCGCTTCCGTCAGGAGGGTGAGGCGTGAAAGAGCTTGTATTAGATCTTCGCTCGCTTGGGCTCTTCAAGAAACCTGGTGAGTGGATCAAGCACACCATGACGGTAGGCGCCCCGGAAGACCTGCGGAACGAAATGATCGGAGTCCCCACGGGTGACCTCCTGGACATTGAGTTGCAGCTCGAAAGTGTCGACGAAGGCATTTATGTCACCGGCACCGTGAGCGCAACAGCCAAAGGACAGGACGCCCGGACGCTCGAAGACATGACGTTGCCACTCAACGTGGATATAACCGAACTCTTCGTATACGACCGGCCCCAAGAGGACGAAGACTCGTACGAGATTGAGAACGGAATGCTCGATCTTGAACCGGCAGTCCGCGATGCTCTGGTGATGAGCTTGCCCTTCAGGCCACTGAAGTCTGGAGAAGAGGGTGAGTTCAGTTACACCGTGGGTGACGTGGAGGAACCGGTTGATGATACCGATCCGCGATGGTCTACACTGAAGAGTTTGTTGACTGAAGAGAAAGAGAGCTAGACGTGGCTGTTCCAAAGCGAAAGATGTCGCGCAGCAACACCCGCCACCGTCGTTCGCAGTGGAAGGCAAAGGCACCTGCCCTTGTTAAGACTGTGGAGAACGGTCGCGTTGTGTACTCGCGCCCACACCAGGCCCGCGTAGTTGAAGACTCCGCAGGTACCCCGCTGTTCCTTGAATACAAGGGACGCAAGGTAGCTGACGCCTGAGCGACTACCTATGAGCGAACTTAACAAGCGTCTCGGGGTCAACATTGACCCCGAGACGCTTCGTCTTTCTCTGACCCACCGTTCATATGCGTTTGAAAACGGTGGCATCCCCACCAATGAACGGCTTGAGTTCTTAGGCGATGCGGTCCTGCAGCTCAAGACCACCAAGTGGTTGTTTGACCACAACACGGATGCGTCTGAAGGCCGGTTGGCGAAGATGCGATCCGCGGTTGTGAACTCACGTGCGCTGGCTGGAGTTGCGCGCACGTATGGGATTGGTGAGTTCCTGCTGTTGGGCAACGGTGAAGAACGCACCGGTGGCCGCGACAAGGATTCGATCCTGGCCGACACCGTTGAGGCCATCATTGGTGCCTGCTATGAGTCCCAGGGTCCTGACGCTGCGGACGCTTTAGTTGAGCGCCTGGTTGGGCCGCTTCTTGAAGACGCAGTGAACCTGGGCGCGGGCATGGATTACAAGACTACATTGCAGGAAGCTGCCGCGGACTTAAGCCTGGGTGCCGTGCATTACGATGTCACCGGTGAAGGCCCCGATCACGCACGCGTGTTTACCGCGGTGGCGTATCTAGGCGAAACGCGATGGGCTTCCGGCGAAGGCACGTCGAAGAAAAATGCTGAACTTGTGGCTGCGGAAATCGCGGTGAAAAAGATTCTTGAGAAGTACCCTGGGTGGCACCGGAACTAGTGGCTGGGCACGCAAAGGAGCGGGGGCCTGAATGCCTGAACTTCCTGAAGTAGAGTCCGTGCGCCGAGGTCTTTCTGCCTGGCTCACAGGCGCCACCATCACCCGTGCCCGGGTGCTCGATGCGCGGATACTGGGGACCACCTCGGCGAGGAATGTGCCTGCAGAGCGGGTGGTGAGTTTTGAACGCGCGCTAGCGGGCGTGCGGATTGCGTCAGTTGAGCGGCGCGGAAAGTACATGTGGATGCCGCTGGTTGGTGCTGGACTGGTTGGCACTGGGCTGGTTGGTGCTGGACTGGCTGGTGACGGTGAGGCCGCCGAGGTGGGTGAACGGGCGCTAGCCATGCACCTGGGAATGAGCGGGCAGGCCAGGATTCACGACGCAGATGACCCGTTGCACCCGCACACGCGGGCGGTGTTCGACGTGGCTGGGCCTGCAGGGGTGGCACAGTTGCGGTTCGTGGATCAGCGTATCTTTGGTCACCTGGGTGTTGAACGTCTGGTGCCTGGTGCTACAGGTACGGCTGGTGAGCGTCGTTTGGTGGCGGAGTCGGCGCGTGGGGCGGGCCTGGATCCGTTTGAGGATGGGTTTTCGGTGCCGGTGGTGGCAAGAGCTATTGCACGCAAGAACGTGGCGATGAAGTCTGCTCTGCTGGACCAGCGTGTGGTCAGTGGTGTGGGCAATATTTATGCTGATGAGGCGTTGTTTGAAGCGGGCGTACACCCGGCGGCGCGGGCTTCGCGGTTGCGGATTTCGCGGATTGAGCGGGTGCTGGAGGCTGCGCGTGATGTGATGGCGCGTGCCTTGGAGGTGGGTGGCACCAGTTTTGATGCGCTGTATGTCAATGTCAACGGCGAGTCCGGGTATTTTGAACGGTCGCTACAGGTGTATGGCCGGGAAGGTCAGCCGTGTGTGCGCTGTTCGACGCCCATTACGCGGGTTGTGCTGGGCGGGCGGTCGACTCACGTGTGTGTGAAGTGTCAGAAACCGCAGCGCTTGCGTTAGATGTCGTGGCGTTCTGCCCGGGTGTGTTGAGCGGCACTGTGGCTGTGACGGTGAATGATTCTGGTGTTGTGTGAAAGTCGGCGGTGCCTCCGACCATGGTTTCTAGTGGGGTAAACTCGGTGGCGATGGATAGACTCGCCCCCTGCGAGGACCGTAGCGGTGCGATCCGGTTCATGGGGGACGAAGCAGGCGGTCGGAGTAACTGGTTTCAACAGCACCCCCGAACAGTGGACCTGGTCGTCGTGCTCGCGGTATTCGCATACAACCTGCCGATACAGTTCGGTTCGGTGCCAGACGATCTCTGGTCGGGCACCGGTGTCGTGCTGTCCATAGGGCTCTGCGGGCCCTACTTACTGCGCCGGCGGTATCCGGTGGGAGCGTTCGTCGCTGTTCAGACGGTCGCCTTTGTTCAGGTCCTGCTCGGCGTGGAGTTGATGCCCGCTGACTTGATGCTCTTACTCGTGGTTTACAACCTCGCCGTTAAGACTCGATGGGCCGTCTCTGTTGTCGCAACGGTGGTGACGCTCGGGTGGTTACTCGCAGTGACAGTGCCCACTATGGCACGTGACCATTTGAGCGTCGGGGACGTGGGGGTTCTCTTCACTATCGTAGTGTGGGCATGGACGTGGGGATTTTTGGTTCAGAACCGGCGACGCTACATCGAGAGTCTGCGTCAGCGGGCAGAGCAACTCGAGCGCGAGAAAGCAACGGAAGCGGCAATGGCGGCGGCGACGGAGCGAACGCGCATTGCCCGGGAAATCCATGACATCGTTTCCCACGGCCTTAGCGTGGTTGTGGTCATGTCCGATGGGGCGGCAAAGACCGTGGACAGCGCTCCAGAGCAGGCTAAGACGGCGATGCTTGGCGTGCGCGACACGGGGCGTGCCGCGCTGGCGGATATGCGCCGGATGCTCGGGGTCCTCCGCAACGACGAACCGGGCTCGCATGCCCCCCAGCCAGGTATAGCCGAGCTCGACCGCCTCGTCGAGGATTCGGCGGTTGCGGGCCTGCCCGTTTCGTTTTCCGTAGCGGGGGAGAGCGGTGTGGAGCCGATTCCGACGAGTGTCGACCTCGCGGTATTCCGCATCGTGCAAGAAGCACTGACGAACGCTCGTAGGCATGCCGGTCCTGAAGTGACGCGCGTAGATGTCCGCATTGCGTACCAGGAAGACACGATAGAGGTGAGCGTTGTCGACGACGGGAAGGGACCGGCGGGGTGCGACGGCACGGGGAGCGGGCTCATCGGCATGCGCGAGCGAGTCGCCGCGCACGGTGGCGTGTTGCGCACGGGTGCACGACCCGGGGGCGGATTTGAGGTCGTCGCGAGTTTGCCGAAACGGGCCCGGCAATGAGCGTACGGGTGCTGCTGGTTGACGACCAGGAGATGATCCGGAAGGGATTCCAGATGGTGCTTAACTCCCACCCCGAGATCGAGGTCGTCGCTGAGGCCAGCGACGGTGACGAAGTGCTCGAAACCCTAGCTGAGAACCCTGCCGATGTCGTGCTCATGGACGTTCGCATGTCTCGAACGAACGGTATCGAGGCCACCAGGCTTGTAGCGGAGCTGGAAGATCCGCCGAAGGTGCTGATTCTAACGACCTTTGACCTCGACGAGTACGCCTACGAGGCGCTACGTGCCGGCGCGTCAGGGTTCATGCTCAAGGATGCGACTCTTGAGGAACTGGCGGCAGCTATCGGTCACGTTCACCAGGGTGACGCAGTGGTGGCCCCCAGCACGACTAAGCGTCTGCTCGAGCACTTTGCGCGTCCTGAGCCAGACGACTACGTAACGCATGAAGCGCGCGGTCCCGCGCGGGGCGAGCAGGTTTTCGAGGAGCTCACACCTCGCGAACACGACGTGCTTCGGCACGTCGCTCGGGGGCTGTCCAACGCTGAGATTGCTAGGGAACTCGTGCTTAGTGAGGGGACCGTCAAGGTTCATGTCGGCCGTGTGCTCATGAAGCTCGGTATTCGCGACCGGGTGCAGGCTGTCGTCCTCGCCTACGAGACCGGGCTTATCGCACCGGGTGGGAGCTGATCGGCCCGTTAATACGCTCAGCGTATTCGGCATAGTCGTATCACTCGTGGCGTAGAAGAATCGCCCTATGCCTTGAGGCATAGACACAAGATATGCCTGCGGAGAGACGACACGAACCGCGCCTTCCAGGATATTTGATGGTATGACCTCCATGATCGTTGCCACTCAGAACCTGACCAAGCGCTACGGCGGACGTACCGTCGTCGAGAATCTCGACTTGCGCGTCCCTGAAGCTAGCGTGTACGGCTTCCTGGGTCCCAACGGGGCCGGAAAGTCGACGACAATGAAGATGTTGCTTTCACTGATCCAGCCCACGAGTGGCGAGGTCCATATCATGGGCCGGCCCATGACGCGTCGCACGCGGCGCACACTGTTACGTGGCATAGGCTCGCTCATCGAGTCGCCTCCCGGTTACGCCCATCTCACAGGCGCGGAGAACATGCGCATCGTCAAGCGCCTGCTGGGTTTGAGCCAGCAACAAGTCGACCAGGCCATCCGGTCTGTTCGGCTACAGAACCAGATGGGCAAGAAGGTCCGCGACTACTCGCTGGGCATGAAGCAACGCCTAGGCATCGCAATGGCCCTAGCGAGGCAACCGCGGTTGCTCATCCTGGACGAGCCGACCAACGGCCTGGACCCAGCCGGTATCGACGAGATGCGCAATTTGTTGCGACAGCTGGCTGCCGGAGGCGTTACCGTCATGGTTTCCTCCCACCTCCTGGGTGAAATTGACAAAACAGCGACTGTGCTGGGAATCCTCAGCCAGGGCCGGTTGATCTTCCAGGGAAGCCGTGCCGAGCTGATGGCGGCGTCCACCCCGGACGTACTCATCAATTGCACTGACCCGGAGTTCGCAGTCTCGCGATTGGGAAGCTTCAACGCCAAGCTCACCATAGACAGCGAGGTCGCAATCTCCAACCTCGACAATAGGCAGACAGCCGATGTCGTCGCTGCGTTGTGCGCAGAGGGGGTGGGCGTGTACGGCGTCCGTCGCCACGAGCAGAGCCTCGAGGATGTGTTCATGCGTCTGACGGCAGGTGGTCAGTTGTGAGATATCGTGCAGTGGCGAACGAGTTCGCGAAGATGAAGCACCTGCGAATCGGGCTGGTGGTCGCGGTGCTGGTCCTTGCCGTGGTGCTCCTCTCGTTGTATACGGTCATCTCAAGCCCGGAGTTCTCGCCCGATTCCCCCGGCGCGTGGAACACGCTCCTCGCGGGCATGTCCCTGGGAATTCCTTTGCTCTCGCCCCTGATGCTGGCGGTGATCGCCTCCCGACAGACCGACATCGAGCACACCGGGAACGGCTGGCTACTGCAATCGACCTCGGGGATCACACCGGGAGGGATCTGCCGGGCGAAGTTTGTCGCCCTTGGCTTCGTCGTCACCGTCTCCACACTGTCCACGAGCCTGATCGTACTGGCGTTTGGCAAACTGTTGGTCGGAATTCTCGTTGCGGCGCCTCTGGGACACTGGGCAGGCTTCACGATCTGTGTCCTTATCGTCAACCTCGCCATGCTGGCGCTTCACATCCTGCTCTCCGCCAAGGTAGAGAACCAGCTTGTCGCGCTCGGAGTCGGCGTCCTCGGCTGTGTTGTGGCGGTTTTCTCACAGGGCCTGCCTCCGGCGGCTGCGCACGTGACACCGTGGGGTTATTACTCCCTCGCTCGTGCCGCCGATTACGAGGGCGACCAGTACGTTGCCCTGCCGTTGTCCTATCCGAGCATTGCATTCCTCGCCGTCGTCGTCGGCGTGATGTTTGCCTGTTTCACCTTTCGCTTCGACCGTCAGGAGATTTGACATGGGCGCGATCTTTGCTGAACTCCTCAAGCTCAGGCGCTCGCACGCCTGGCCGATCGTCGTGTTGCTACCTATGACCCTTGCCCTCGTTGGAGCTATCACCCAGCTCGCCGATGGCACTACGCCCGAAAACGGTTGGGACACCGTGTGGTTGCAGTCGGTCGGCTTTTACGGACTGTTCCCTCTGGCGATCGGTATTGCCATACTGGGTTCTCTCGTGTGGAGAGTCGAGCATCGTGGCAACAACTGGAATGCTCTGATGAGCGGCCCCACCCCTACCGTGAACATCGTGCTGGCAAAGGCGTTCGTCGTCGCCGGCCTCACCGCGTTGATGCAGGTCGTACTTGTGCTTGCGGTGATCGCGATTGGCAAGGTCGCGTTTGGGCTACCGGGGATATTACCGGGGCAGTACCTCGCCGTTGCGGCTCTGCTGATCCTGGCAACCGTTCCGGTAGCGGCACTCCAGTCAGCGATTTCGATGTTCCTTCGTTCCTTCGCAGCTCCTGTTGCTTTCGCATTCGTCGCTTCTGGGATCTCGACTGCTGCGCTCATGGTACTTGGTGATGTCGCTATGATCTCGCCCTACGGTCTGGCCACGCGCACGACTTTACTTGGCACCGGGTACTTCGCCGACTCTGGCACCGTTACGACCGGGAGCATCGTGACTACTGTCATTGTCGCCGTAGTGCTGACTGCTCTGATCCTCATGCTCACTTCCGTGGCGCTTAATCGTCGCGACACCCGCAACTAATCTCACAAACCGAACACCCACGTCAGCAAGGTCGTGGACGCCAGCGTGATGAGCGCGATACCGATCAGGTTGAGCCAGATACCACCTCGGACCATTTGCCCGATCGTCACATAACCAGAACCGTACGCAACGGCGTTTGGCGGCGTGGCCACGGGCAACATGAACGCACACGTCGCAGCCAACGCAACCGGTGCAGCGAACAACAGGACATTGACATCCATACCCATTGCGATACCAGCAGCCACCGGAATGAACGTAGCGCCGGTCGCAGTGTTTGACGTCAGCTCCGTGAGGAACAAAATTGCACCCGCAAGCACCGCGATGACAAGGACCAACGGCACCCCGGCCATTCCGGCCGCCATGTCTCCGATCACCTTGGTAAGCCCGGACTTTTCAAACATGCTCGACAACGCAAGTCCACCACCGAACAGCAACAGCACATCCCACGGCAGTTCCTTAGCGCTCTGCCAGTCCAGGAGCTTCACGCCTCGTTCCGCACCTGCAGGGAGCAAAAACAACAACAGGCCACTGGCCATCGCAATGCCTGCGTCATCAATAGGCGGTTTTTCAAAAATGAGCGGAATAGTAATCCACGCCAGCGCTGTCAGGATGAAGACGCACAACACTCGTATTTCACCGGAAGAGATGGGGCCCAACCGGTCTAGCTCTTTGCGAATGAGCTCGTTGCCACCGGGAATCTCAGAAATCTCCGGTTTGAACAGCACCTTGACCAGCAGAAACCATGTGATCACCAGGAAGACGGCAGCAATTGGAACACCAACAACCATCCAGCCAACAAAGCTGATGGATACTCCTTGAGTCTCCGCCATGTATCCGGCTAGGAACGTGTTTGGCGGAGTACCGATCAGTGTTCCGAGCGACCCCAACGACGCGGCATATGCAATACCCAGCATCAGCGCGGTTCCGAACTTTGATTGAACGATCTCCGTCACCGAGGTGGTTGACGACTTTCCTGTAGCCTCGTTTACCAGCGTGAGCACTGACATTCCGATGGGCAACATCATGACGGCCGTTGCGGTGTTCGACACCCACATGGACAAAAACGCGGTCGCGATCATGAACCCAGCGATCATTGCGCCGGGACTGTTGGGCATGATCCGCAAAACACCCAACGCGATTCGCCGGTGCAGATTCCACCGTTGCATGGCAAGCGCAATAAAGAATCCGCCCATGAACAGGAAGATTGTTGCGTTTCCGTACGAGGCACCAACCTGGCTGAACGTGAGTGGTTTGGGTTCTGCGCCGTCTGCAGCGATGGGCCGCGCGAACAACGGAAACGCAACGAGCGGCACCAACGCGGTTGCTGGAATTGGAATTGCTTCCGTCATCCACCAGGTAGCCATCAGCCCTGCGACCGAAGCGGTCAAGCGCGCGTTGTGACCCACACTTTCGGGGAGTAGAAACCACAGGGCTAGCGCAATAACGAGTCCAATAGAAAAACCCGCCCAGCGAAATGCGTTCGTCTTAGCGGTAATCCCGGTTGCGCGTTCACCCGGAGACTTGTAATCAACCTCACGGCCCTTATCAGGGTCTGGACGTAGATCGTCCAGGTAGTCGGGCATGTTCTGAGAATTCGAATCTGGAGTGTGCATATGGACCAGCCAATTCCAAACCACTAGAAAACACTTCGGCGTGTGCAACACACCCTACACAAATTTTCGTGATCTAAGTGCGCTTTCTACTGAACCATCCGAAAAAGCGCGCCATCTTCACGATGAAGATGACAAAAGCCACCGCAATCAAAATGAATGCCGAATAGTAGGTGATGCTTGAAGCAAACGTATTCAGATGCATAGGCGGGTAGCCATCTTGAAAACACGTGATTTGTGGCGGGGAATATGTCGTTTCAATTCGTGTCGCAGTTGAGTGACGAACTTCGTCTAAACCACTGACGGGGCATTTTGCCGTTCCTTCAATGTCATTGTCGGCTTGCCAGGTTTCGGCAAGAAAGGCCATGATCGACACGGCAAACATGGAGACGGCACCAAAAACAAAATTTCTGGTGCGAACTAAGCGAGAAACCCAGGTGGGTGCTTTGTCTTTAATCATAAGGCATCGGGTGGTTTGACTACGGTGTGATGGCTCTACGTTGCGCCTGAGATACAGCGCTTTGGAAAGACAACTGAACCACAGTAAACGCGGGCCCCATGCCTCAATGATCGCACACAACATAAAATAAGAAGGCTATGTTCCTCAAAACACTCACGATGCGCGGGTTTAAGTCGTTTGCTCATGCGACGACCCTTGAACTCGAACCCGGTATCACGTGTGTTGTTGGCCCCAACGGTTCCGGTAAGTCCAATGTGGTCGACGCCCTTGCCTGGGTGATGGGCGAACAAGGAGCCAAGAACCTACGTGGCGGCAAAATGGACGACGTCATCTTCGCGGGCACCGCCAAAAAACAAGGCCTGGGGCGCGCCGAAGTCAGCCTCACCATCGACAACACTGACGGCGCTATCCCCATCGACTACACAGAAGTCACCATCAGCCGCACCCTCTTCCGCAGTGGCGGAAGCGAATACTCCGTCAACGGTGCTCCTGCCCGCCTCCTCGACATTCAAGAACTCCTCAACGACTCCGGTCTTGGCAAAGAAATGCACGTGATCGTGGGCCAAGGACGCCTCGACGAAATCCTGCACGCCGATCCCGAAACCCGACGCGGCTTCATCGAAGAAGCCGCCGGTGTACTCAAACACCGTCGCCGCAAAGACAAGGCCCTACGTAAACTCACCGGCCTGCAAACCAACCTCGACAGGGTCGGGGACCTGCGGCATGAACTGTCCAAACAGTTAGGGCCATTAGCCCGTCAGGCCAAAGCCGCCACACGTGCAGCTACGGTGCAAGCCCAACTCCGCGACGCAACGGCCCGACTCCTGGCAGACGACATCGTGCGCGTCCAAGCGAAACTCGAAGCCACACACACCACTGAAGACGAAACAATCCGCCAGGAACTCGAAAACACTGTTTCCACCCTGGCAACACACATCGAACAGTTCACCGCACGCGTGTCCCAACACGAAGCTCACACTGAACAGACCGAAAAAATGTTGGCACGCGTGACAAAAGCCGTGAGTAAAGCGAAAGCCCTGGCAGAACGCGCCCGAGACCGTAGCGAACTCCTCCTGTCCGTCCAACCATCCAGCCAGACTGGCGAAGACCCGCGCGCACTTGAAAACCGTGCCACCCACTACCTACGCGAACGCGACATCGCACGCGAAGACCTCGAGCAACGCGAACAGAAACTCCAAGACGCACTTGAAAAATGCCAACGGGCAGAACAAGAACTCGCCACGGCCAACGCGGAACTCGCCCAACAACGCGAACTCATCCGCACCCACCTCCGCGAACGCGCCAGCCTCGAATCCGAAGCCACCGTCGCCACCCGCGCACTCGAAGAAGCCAAAAAAGAACTGGCGACGCTACAGGATCAACAGATTGACACCTCGGCGGCGGAAAAAGCACTCACCGAAGCCCAAACCCACGCACGCCAACTCGAACACAGCGAAACCGACCTGGACTCTCAGCACGAAACCGCCAGCGCAGCCACCCAGAAGGCCCGCGACCACCTCACCAACGTGCGCGAAAACCTCGCCGAAGCCCGCACCAACCTGCGCCAAATCCAAGCCCGCATCGAAGCCCTCACGCTGGCCGCCACGTTCGCGTCACACGACATCGGCGAAAGCGGAATTGACGGAGTGGGCGGCCCTGTCGCCGAGTCGCTCACCATCACCCCCGGCCACGAACCTCACGTGACCGCGGTGCTGGGTTCCCTCGCGACGGCAGTGGCTGTCGCGACCATGGACACTGCCCAACAGGTGCTCACACAGTTTGACGGGGACGTTGACTTGATCATTGTGGAAGACGACGCCGAGGTCGTTCCCACACCCGCCCCTGACGGCACCTCACTGCGCGGGCCGGCAGGCGAACACCCGGTGCGGAAGTTCGTGACGTCAGACTCCACGGTCATGAATAACCTCTTGGACCGTGCGCTCACAGGGGTTTATGAAGCCCCGGACAGTACGACCGCTCATACGTGGATGCGCGAGCACCCCGCGTGTACGTTCGTGACTTCGCGCGGGGAAGTGTTTTCGCAACACCGTATTCGGCGAGCAGGTGGCGAAGATTCTGCCCGCATGCAGGCAAAAGCGGAGTTGGAGAAAGCAGAACGCACGCAGGTGGAAGCGACCGAGGCGGTTGCGGCCTTGGAGAAGAACGAGCAGACCGCGCAGGCGGAGTTTGAGAAGGCTCATGCGGCTGAGAATGAAGCACTGGACGCCCTGTACGAGTCCGATGCGAAAATCATGGCGGCTCAAGCCGAGGTGGCAAAAGCTGCCACGGCGATCAACGATGTCAACGAACGCATCAGTGCCCGTGATTCGCGGATGCAAGTGCTCAAGGCCCACATCGAAACCGCAACCCAGCGGGCACACGACGCTTCTGAAAAACTCAATAGCAACACGCAAAGCGTCGACACCGAACCGGACACCAGCGTTGTTGAGGCACTTACGGCTAAGCATCGTGAACTCAACGAAACGGTCATGGAACTGAAAGTTTCGGTGCGAGCCGCAGGAGACCGCGTCAAGTTCCTCACTGACCGTGCTCAGGCACTGACCCGCCAGGCGGAGCGCGAACGCGAAGCGCGGGAAAAAGCGCGGGAAGAAAAGGAACGGCGCGCACGCATGGCCCACGAGGCGAAAACCCTTGGCGAAACTGCGACGCGGTTAGCGGACCACTTTTCAGATGTCGAAGAACACCTCACTGAACAGCTCACGACGCTCAAACACCAACGGCACACACACCGTGAAGAACTCGACCAGGCATATGAGCAACGCGCACAAGCCATGGAGAAACTGGCACAGCTCAAAGAAGCTCAACACGCCGCGAACCTCGCACGTGAACGACACGTATTGCAGTTGGAAGAGCTCACCCGCAGGGCCAGCGAAGAAGTGGGCCTAGGCGTGGAAAACCTCATCGAACAATTTGGCCCCCACGTGCCCGTACCAGTCGAGGGGGAGGACCCCGTGCCGTATGTGCGGGCCGACATGCAAAAGATCGCCAAACAAGCCAAGAAGGAAATCACGGCAATTGGTGCGGTCAACCCGTTGGCGCTGGAAGAGTACAACGCGCTAAAGGAACGGCACGACTACCTGGAAGCCCAGATCAACGACATTGAGAAATCCCGCGCGGAGCTACTGAAACTCGTTGACGAAGTAGACGCGCATGTGCGAGACGTTTTCGCTGAAGCTTTCGCAGACACCAAACGCGAATTCGAGCACATCTTCCAACGCCTGTTCCCCGGCGGTGAAGGTGAACTCACACTGACCGACCCAAACGACATGCTGACCACCGGGGTGGAAGTCTTTGCTCGGCCCGCCGGAAAACGTGTCAAACGGCTCTCGTTGCTATCAGGTGGAGAGCGCTCGCTGGTGGCCGTGGCGATTCTGGTAGCGATTTTCAAAGCCCGCCCCTCACCGTTCTACGTCATGGACGAAGTCGAAGCCGCCCTGGACGACGTCAACCTGTCGCGCCTCCTTACCGTGTTCCAAGAACTTCAGGAGACGTCGCAGCTCATCGTCATCACTCACCAGAAACGCACTATGGAAATTGCAGACGCTCTCTACGGAGTGACCATGAGTGGGGACGGGATCTCGAAAGTCATCTCTCAAAAACTCAGCCGGGAAACCACCTCGGACCACTGAGGGTGAGTGTGACGTGAGTCGCTCCCATTGCTCTTCTGAAACTCAAATGTTGAAGCGTTGTAATAAATAGGGCTGGTTCGTGACACTTTTGTTAGCCGTCCTTACCAGGTGACATAGCCACTGAGCTATAAGCTTGAGTGGTCAGTAATTCGAAGGGAGCGGTTGCCTCGAAATGAGAAATCAGGTGCGACGTACATGAGTGGTTTCATCGTCGTTCTTTTGGGGCTCGGCATCACCGTCGGAATCGGTCTTGTCATTGTGGTGCTTGTCGCAATGTCGGCTTCCGGCCAGAACAAGCAGACGCACACGCCGCAACGCTTCCGCCTCCCCGCGGAATTTTTAGGACACGACAAGTCCGTCTACGGTTTCTTTGGCCATGACGACGACCACTCGCACCTGGCCACCCGCGAACAAGCCGCCGTGACCGCGATGCGTGACGAGTCCTACATTCTGCACCCTCAACCACGCAGGCACGCCGCCCCGTCGCTCTTCACTCTGCGACCTCGGACCCGGCACTGGAAAGTGCCCGCAACCGGAACTGGCGTGCGCACTGCGTTCCACCTGTTGTTTCGCTAACTCATCCGCGTGGGGCCCGCACTACCTGATTCTTGATCCTCAACATGACCGTTTATTGTGGTGTGTGAGCACGGATAGGAGTTGATTGTGGATACGCAGGCGCTGATTGTTTACGGGATTCTTGGACTGGTGGTCCTTGTCGCGCTGGGACTGTTCTTCCTGGTTCCACGGAAACCAAAGAAACCCGAACACACACTTCCTGAAGACACCACAGGCAGCACCCAAGTCGCACCCGCGCCGGAGGAACCCACACAGGACGAACCACCTCGGGAAGTTCCTACCGAACCCACAACGCGCCTAGCCAAACTGCGTAACCGGCTTGCCAAATCAAACAACGCGATGGGCCGTGGCCTGCTGGCCCTGCTTTCGCGCGACACTCTGGATGAAGCCACGTGGGAAGAAATCGAAGACACCCTGATCGTCGCGGACCTGGGCGTAGACACGGCAACGGAACTTGTCGACAACCTGCGTGAACGCGTCCGCGTCCTGGGCACCCGCGACTTGTCCACCGTGCGCGCACTTCTGCGCGAAGAACTCATCAAAGTCGTCGACCCCACCATGGACCGCACCCTGCGTACCGAAACCGGCGGCGACGAACCGTCGGTGGTGCTGGTTGTTGGCGTGAACGGGGCAGGCAAGACCACCACGGTGGGGAAGATCGCTCGCGTGTTGGTCGCCTCGGACAAGACCGTGTTACTGGGTGCCGCTGACACATTCCGCGCCGCTGCCGCCGAACAGCTCACTACCTGGGGCGAACGCGTGGGCGTTGAAACCGTGCGCGGGCCCGAAGGTTCCGACCCCGCATCCGTTGCCTACAGCGCTGTTGAACGTGGCCTGAAAGACAACGTGGACGTCGTGCTCATCGACACGGCGGGCCGTCTGCAGAACAAAAAGGGCCTCATGGACGAACTTGGCAAGGTCAAAAAAGTGGCCACCCGTCCACTGGGAGAGGGTCACGAACTGGACGAGGTCCTCCTGGTTCTTGATGCCACCACCGGGCAGAACGGTATGCAACAAGCCAAGGTTTTCGCCGAGGTCGTAAATGTGTCTGGGATCGTTCTCACCAAGTTGGACGGGACTGCCAAGGGTGGGATTGTGGTTGCCGTGCAACGCGAACTGGGCGTGCCGGTCAAACTGGTTGGCCTGGGTGAAGGGGCTGACGACCTGGCGCCGTTCGTTGTTGAAGACTTTGTTGATGCGCTCCTTGAGGACTAGCCGAGGTTGTGCATTTCCGGGCGTGTCTGCCTGGTTGGTATCCTAAGAGACTGACGAAACCACCGACGAAAGCAAATCTACGTGTTCAACTCACTGTCTGACAGGCTGACGTCCACTTTTAAGAACCTGCGCGGTAAAGGCCGCCTGTCTGAAGCGGATGTCGACGCAACCATTCGTGAAATCCGCAGGGCGCTTCTTGACGCTGACGTCGCGTTGCCCGTTGTGCGGGCGTTTACGGGTCGTGTGCGTGAACGCGCGTTGTCAGCAGAAGTGTCCGAGGCGCTCAACCCGGGCCAGCAGGTCGTCAAGATTGTTAACGACGAACTGGTGCAGATTCTGGGTGGTAAGACCCGTCGGATCCAGTTTGCGAAGAAGCCACCTACGGTCATCATGTTGGCGGGTCTGCAGGGTGCTGGTAAGACCACGCTGGCTGGAAAGCTTGCTCACTGGCTCAAGAGTGACGGGCACCGCCCCATGCTGGTGGCGGCTGACCTTCAGCGCCCCAACGCGGTGAACCAGCTTGAGGTTGTGGGGTCGCGTGCGGGTGCGTATGTGTATGCGCCTGAACCTGGCAACGGTGTTGGTGACCCGGTTAAGGTCGCCCGCGACTCCATGGAAGTTGCGAAGTCCAAGCTGTATGACGTGGTGATCGTCGACACGGCTGGTCGTTTGGGTATTGACGAAGTACTCATGAAGCAGGCCGCCGATATTCGTGCAGCTGTGAACCCGGACGAAGTCCTTTTCGTCATTGACGCCATGATTGGTCAAGACGCGGTGTCCACTGCTCAGGCGTTCAATGAAGGTGTCGACTTCACCGGTGTTGTCCTGTCGAAGCTCGACGGTGACTCCCGAGGTGGTGCCGCGCTTTCGGTTGCCGAAGTCACCGGGAAGCCCATCATGTTTGCGTCCACGGGTGAAGGGCTCAAAGACTTTGAGCTGTTCCACCCGGACCGTATGGCCGACCGCATCTTGGATATGGGTGACATTCTCACCCTCATTGAGCAGGCTGAAAAGACCTTTGACGCGAAGCAGTCGGAAAAGCTCGCCAAGAAGGTGCAGTCGGGTGAGTCATTTGACCTCAACGACTTCCTCAACATGATGGAGTCCATCAAGAAGATGGGCTCTCTTAAGAAGATGCTTCGCATGATGCCGGGTATGGGGCAGTACAAGGAAGCGATCGAAGCGTTTGACGACCGTGAGATTGACCGAGTTGAAGCCATCATTCGGTCCATGACTCCCCAAGAACGCGCCAACCCCAAGATTCTAAACGGGTCGCGCCGTGCGCGTATTGCCCGCGGTTCGGGTAACTCCGTGACTACTATTAACCAGCTCATGGACCGTTTCGCTCAGGCTCAGAAAATGATGAAGCAGTTCGGCGGCGGTGGTCGTCGTATGCCGGGAATGCCCGCGATGCCAGGTGGCGGAGGTGCTGGCGGTGCCGGTGGCGGAATGCCGGGGATGCCTGCGATGCCAGGTGGAGGTATGCCCGGAATGCCTGGTATGCCTGGAGGCGGCGGACCAGGTGGTTCGAACCGCCGTAAGAAGGGTGCGTCAAAGAAGAAGGGCAAAGCCAAGTCGGGTAACCCAGCGAAGCGCGCGCAGGCAGAACGCGACGAGCAGCTACGTCGCGAAGGCAAGTTGCCTAAGAAGCAGGGCGCATCCTTTGGTGGAATCGACCTCGATGACGACGAAATCGACTTTTCGAAGTTGCCCAAGGGATTCGGCGGCGGGTTCGGCCGGTAAGGCTGAGCGGCTGGGGCACTTACACCTTTTGCGCTCTGATTGGAAACAGCGCAAAAAATTTGGCAAAATATTGGCTTGTACTTGACCGGTGAACAGGACCCTCTCAACCTCGATCCGGCCGAAGTTCATTCGGAAGAACTGATTTAACCCCACGAATGAGAACTTCCGAAAATCTGATGTGAAAAAGGAGACACCACCACCGTGGCAGTCAAAATTCGTCTGACCCGTATGGGTAAGATCCGTAAGCCGTTCTACCGTGTTGTTGTAGCCGACTCACGCACTCGTCGTGACGGCCGCGCAATCGAAGAGATCGGCGTGTACCACCCCACCGAAAACCCTTCGGTGATCAAGATTGACTCCGAACGTGCTCAGTACTGGCTGTCTGTGGGCGCACAGCCCACGGAACAGGTCAAGGCACTGCTAAAGCTCACCGGAGACTGGGGCAAGTTCAAGGGCGAAGGCTCGACCGAAAACACTGTTCAGGCACAGCCTGAAAAGGAAGCTTTTGTTGCTCCTGAAGCTAAGTCCGTCATCAAGGAAGCGATTACTCCTAAGGGTGGCGACGACAAGGCTGAAGAGTCTGCTGAAGACGCTCCTGCTGAAGAAGCAGCAGCCGAGGAAGCTCCAGCTGAAGAAGCTGCAGCTGACAACGCAGAAGAAAAGGCTGAGGCCTAATCGTGTTGCAGCAGGCTTTGGAACACTTGGTCCGCGGGATTGTTGATTTTCCTGAAGATGTCAGTGTGCGTGAGCGCAACACTCACCGGGGTCTGACCCTGGAAGTTCGCGTTCACCCGGACGACCTCGGGCGCGTTATTGGACGCTCTGGGCGCACGGCAAAAGCGTTGCGCACGGTCATCGGGGCGCTCGCCGGACATGGTGAACGCGTTCGCGTGGATCTGATCGAAGCCTAATAAAAGTGCCACCTCGTATGAGGTGGCACTTTTGTATTCACATGGTGTTTGTGGTGGCTGTGGCTATAACCTGACTTACTCGGTCCACACGCGCATGCGGGTAGGTGACTCGCCTCGGCTCTCAACCACCTGGAACTGTCCCACGCTGCTCACCGCGTGTATGCCGGGTACGGAGTCCCGTGAGACTTCCTTGCCCGAGGTGGCATCGACAGTGACGAAGTCGTCACCTTCGACGTAACTCACCTGGCCCGCGGCCGCGGAGTAGGACGGGCGTGTGCCGGGTTTTTCGCCTTGGGTTTTCCACACCTCGGTCCCGTCAGTGAGCTGATATGCAACTAGACCGCCGTCCGGTGAGGGCACAACCGCGAGGGGGTTCTTGGGGTCAGCATCGATGATCTGGTTGTCCCCGAAGTACGCAAGTTGCGGGACCTCTGCGTCGTTATCAGTGAGGTCAGGTGCTGGTGCTTTCCACTCCGAGTATTTCGCGTCTTCTCCATCGCCAGGCTTGGCGATGAGCTTGGCAACGTAATCGTCTCCGGGTGCTGCGGGTGCCTGGAGGTTGTACGCAACTCCGGTATCGGTGATCATGATGCCAAGATCCCACGGGTTCTGGGATTCTTCTTTTCGAACGAGGAGTTTTCCTGTGTTGCCGTCAGGACCGTAGCCTTGTGCAAGGGCGCGAGCTGCTCCTCCTTCTTCTGTAATAATGAGGAATTCGTTCATCCCCACTGAGGCGAAGAATGCTTTCTTAAGTGACCATAAGTATTCAGGGGTAGATGCTCCAAGCCCCGCTTCGGAGAACTCGCCGGTCTTGATATCAATACGGGCGATACGCATTTCACCGCGCAGGTCCCACAACATGTACAGGTGCTTGCCCAGTGGATCTGATGCGTAGCCGCGGTAGCCGTAGAGGTTTGGCGTACCCTCCATTTCCCACAGCTGTTCTCCGTTTTTGGGTTCGATTCCAAAGTTCATGGGGCTTGGCCCCATTTCACCGCTAGCCACTTCGGAACATTCGGGTGGCCCGTAGGATTCTTCTGATTGGGTCGTGAAACCAAGAATCAGTGGGTTGTCAGCGTTGAGCCGGCGGTTCGCCATATCGCCCGCACCTGGGTACAGGGTGTATTCCTTGGGGTCTGCGCACTTCGCTTTGTCAGCCACTGTGAATTTCCACGCCTGCTTTCCGGTGGCCCAGTCCAGCGCGATCACCGAATGGTCATCCTCCAGCATGGTGTAGATGTGCTCGTCGTCGTAGTAGAGGGTTTCATCTTCACCCTCAGTCATGGTCCCAGCGGGGAACTCCCACTTCTTCTGGCCTTGCGCGTCGATGACGTAGGGGACGGCTCCATCAGCTGGTTTGATCAGCGCAGAGTCGCCAGAGGCGCCGCGCAGGACAGAGGTTTGGTCGAGCTCAATCCAATCGCCCCACTTTCCTGCGGGTGCTCCTGCATCCTTGGAGTCGCCGCCTCCTGGGCCACCTGGTCCGCCGGAACATGCCGACAGTACGAGGCAGCACATGACGGCTAACGCTGTCATCACGTGTGCAAATCTACCCGTGGTTTTCTTCATGGTTGTCCTTGTTGTTTCAGTGGTTGTGCGATCAGTGTTCTGACTGTGCGGTCAGTGTTTAAGCGCACGAATCGATGTGCCATCTGAGTGGTAGACCGCCATGACTCCGCCAAAGAAGTCGACACCGTACACGTCATCACCAAACTTTTCCCGCAGCTTCTCTTCTCCGGTTTGGGCGTTCACGGCTATGGCTTCATCGCCGAGAACGAAAATGACTTCGTCTGTTTGAGCGATATATGTGGTGCTCGAAATCTGGTCGCTCCCGTCAACCGACCACACGGGCTCACCGGTCTCATAGTCGAATGCGACAAGCGGAGACGAAGTTCCCGGTAGGACGATGAGGGGCGAAGCGCCCTCACGTGGCACCAGCGGGTCGTTCCACAAATAAGGTTCGTAGCCCTTCGCGTCGTCACTGCCAGGAATGGCAGGTGCCTCCGGGGTGGGGTATGACTCGGAACGCGGGCTAATGGTGTCGCTGTCCGGTTTGGTGAGGTTAAAGAAGTGGTATTTCAAATCCGAACCGTTGGGTTTCTGGGGGCCCACGTTGAATCCGTAGATGTACCCGCTGCTCTGTGAGTTTCGCAGGTCGTAAGGAACTGGGAAATCGACAGCCGGATGAGCTTTGATGGGGCCACCGCCGGGTTGGTCAGACCACGTGTTGACGTCCACGTACTCGTTGTGCTCGCCACCGGCAATGACAAATCCTGTATCTGACACCTCGTGAGCGATTGAGAACCCCGGTGCGTGTGCCTTTTCGACCATGGCATAGGTGGTCTCTCCGGATCCGATCTCGGTGCGGCTCATCTGATATTGCATGTCCGTACCCCACGCGGCGTACTGGTATTTACCGGTGACGCTGGTGAACGAGGTAACGGTTCCGGAGTCTCCGTTAACGTTTGGTCCACGCCATTTTTCTTCACCCGTCTTTGGGTCGAAGGCGACCGAGCTCGGATAGTCGCCTGCCGATCGGCAACCGTTTTCGAACGCGTTCTGATCGGAAATGCCCAGCACGATCGTCGAGTCGTCGTCAACCCTTGGGTCGGTGCGTGACGCGACTGACCAGGATGCTGTGTCGCCCGGGTCGCACTGGAGGATCTCAGCCGGGTTCAGACGCCACTTTTCTGCTCCGTCTGCCCAGTTGAAACCAACCAGGTCGCCGTTTTCAACCTCGGCGATAAACAACTCATCTGATGCCCACGTGTTGTACACGGACATGGTGATGGGCTTGAGCGTGGGAACGTCCCACACTTTGTTTCCCGAGGTGTCATACACCGCGTGCGTCATGTCATCTAACTTGCGAAAGGCTGCGTAGGAGTCGTTGGCCAGTTCGAGGTTTGCGGTGAAACCGAGATCTACCCAGTCGCCCCACGTGTACACGGGTGCTTCTGCTTTTTCGGATCCGTCACCGCTTTGTCCGCCCGGGCCTCCAGGGTCGCCAGGGCCACCCGAACATGCCGAAAGTACAAGGCAACACGAGACGGCTAACGCGGTCATCACGTGTGTATAGCGACGTCTGGTTACTGTGTAAGTGGAAATGAAGGGGCTGAACCGGCTCATGACGCGTCTTTCTCAAAACTAACTGTGTGTATTTAGTTTATCTTTCGAAAGAGTCGCCTTGCGAGAGTTGTCGTGTGCAGAGTTGCTCAGGAAAGGGCGCTCCGGGCGTTTCAGCCAAGCCCAGACGGCGCAAAGTGAGCGAAACTGCGCAATATAATGCGTAGTTTCGCTCACTTTGCGCCGTTTCACCAGTGCGTTTAGTACCCTTTAACTGTTCCCGGACGTGAAAGAGGACCATGAGCCAAGTTGTCGCCCGTTTGGGCAAACCCCACGGAATCCGCGGTGAGATGACCGTCGAGGTTCGCACCGACGACCCCGACGAACGCTTCACACCAGGAGCGACCTTTGGCACCGACCCCGACATTGGCACCCTCACTCTCACGCGCGCTCGCTGGCACCGCGACCGCCTCATGCTGACGTTCGACGAGGTTCCGGACCGCAACCGCGCTGAAGAAATCCGCAACACCCTGATCACTGTGGATGTGAGCGACAATGAAGACGAAGACGCGTGGTACATTGACGATCTTGTGGACGCCGAGGTCGTCCACGGTGGATCTGTCATTGGCACTGTGAGCGCGGTGACTCCAGGGGCGGCTCAAGACCTCATCCACGTGAAGCTTGCAGATTCCGGCCGGGAAGTGATGATCCCGTTCGTTGAAGAGATCGTGCCAGTGGTGGACCTGGACAACAACCTGGTGGAGATCGATCCGCCCGCGGGCCTGCTGGACATGTGACATGCGCATTGACGTTTTCTCGATTTTCCCCGAATACCTCACGCCACTACAGCTTTCCCTGATCGGCAAAGCGCAGGTAGACGGCCTGTTGCAGGTCAATGTTCACGACCTTCGCGACTGGACACACGACCGCCACCGCACAGTAGACGACACCCCCTACGGCGGGGGAGCGGGCATGGTCATGAAACCAGAGCCCTGGGGTGAAGCGCTCGATTCCGTGTTAAACACTCGCCCTGAACCACGCGAAGGCGAGGGGCAGGAACCGGTGGGGGACACCTCGGCGACGGTCATTGTTCCCAGCCCCGCTGGAACCCCTTTCACACAAGCACACGCGCGGGCACTTGCTGCAGAAGACCACTTGGTGTTCGCGTGCGGCCGGTACGAAGGGATCGACCAGCGCGTCATCGACTGGGCAGGGGAGCAGGCGCGCGTGCAGATGTTCTCGATTGGCGACTACGTGCTCAACGGCGGTGAGGTCGCGACCATGGTGATGGTCGAAGCGATCGCCAGGCTGATCCCCGGGGTGATTGGCAACCCCGGGTCGCTCGACGAGGAAAGCTACGAAGACGGTCTGCTGGAATACCCCGTGTACACCAAGCCGGCGCAATGGCGCGGACACGAGGTGCCACCGATTCTGCTGTCAGGCAACCACGGGGCGATCGCACGGTGGCGACGCGACCAGCGACTGGAACGCACCTTGCGGGTTCGTCCGGACCTGATCGAACAGTTGAACCCGGACGACATGGACGCGCGCGACCTGGAGGTCTTGAGGAAGGTACGGGTGGCGCGCGGGGAGAACGACGCACGCGAAACCCACGAAGACCGCGACGCATAACACTCCACCCGCACTTGCCACCGGGCCCACCCGCGACTAAACTAGTGCCTTGCGTTTGCCGACTTTCGCCTGCCTCGGAGGGCAAGAAAGTCCCAGTGAGCAGACGACTCCATCTCTCTAGGTCAAAAACCTAGACTGATCGTGCTTGAGTGATCCGGGGCACTGCAAGTAGGAGATTAACAATGCAGAAGCTTGATGCTCTTGACGCAAAGTCATTGAAGTCGGACCTGCCGGAATTCCGCGCCGGTGACACCGTGAACGTTCACGTTCGCGTTGTTGAAGGTAACCGCGAACGTATCCAGGTGTTCAAAGGTGTCGTAATCCGTCGCCAGGGCCAGGGTGTCTCCGAAACCTTCACCGTCCGCAAGATTAGCTTTGGTGTAGGTGTGGAACGTATTTTCCCCGTCCACTCACCTGTTGTCGACAAGATTGAAGTTCTGAGCCGCGGTATTGTCCGTCGCGCTAAGCTCTACTACCTGCGCGACCTGCGCGGTAAGGCTGCTCGTATCCGCGAGAAGCGCTAATTTCTGGTCGAATGACACAAACAACCACGGGTGTGCCTTTGAGGCGTCGCCCGTGGTTTTTGTTATCCGCAGTTGTTGTGGCCGCGCTGGTGTTGGCCGGGTTGGTGCGTGGCCTGGTGGTCCAGACCTTCACGGTGCCCAGTGAGTCCATGGAACCCACGATTTCCGTGGATGACCGGATCGCTGTGTGGCGGCCTGACGCTCTAACGGGGTCCATCGGCCGAGGTGACATTGTCGTTATCGACGGGCGTGGGTCGTTCGTGTCGGGGCAGAATTCGTCGTTTGGACAGAAAATGGGTTCGTGGTTTGGGATCGGCCCGCGCGACGTGTTTTATGTCAAGCGCGTCATTGGGGTTGGCGGTGACCGCGTGAAGTGCTGTAACGACGAAGGGAAACTCCTAGTCAACGGTAAGCCACTAGACGAACCGTACCTGGCAGGTGCAGGCGAGGGTGCCGCTGGAAGCAGGGCAGGTGACGGAGGCACTCAAGCCGCCCGCGCCTCGGACGTGGACTTCGACGTTGAAGTGCCACCGGACCGTCTGTGGCTCATGGGCGACAACCGGGCCAACTCCACCGACTCACGTAACCTGCTCAGCCGCCCGGGAGGGGGCATGATCCGCAAATCCGACACTGTGGGCGTGGTCATTGGGCATGGTTCGTCCATTGACAGAACGGAAGAAGGGTAGACTTCCCGGTGATGGAAGATACGGCGGAAGAACAGCACGAACCCAAGAAGTCCAAGAAAGCCAAGAAGGACTCACGTACGGCAACGCAGAAGTTCCTGGCGTCGCTGCGGGAAATCGCGATCATTGTGGTGATCGCGCTGATCGTGTCCACGGCGTTGAAAGCCTGGGTTGTGCGGTCGTTCTACATCCCGTCGGCCTCCATGGAAGACACGCTGCAAATCGATGACCGGATCATGGTCAACCAGCTGCCGTTCGCACACCCAAAGCGCGGTTCCATCGTGGTGTTTAACGACCCAGGCGGGTGGCTGCCCCCTGGGACTGCCGAAGAATACAAACCCAACCCGTTTCTCGAGTTCGTTGGCCTGGCGCCATCAAACGCTGGCCAGCAACTGATCAAACGTGTCATTGGGGTGGGCGGTGACCACGTCGAATGTTGCGATGACCAAGGCCGAATCATGGTCAACGGTGTGGCGATCGACGAAACATACATCAAACCCGGCGCCCCACCATCGGAAATTGAGTTCTCCGTCGACGTGCCACAGGGCCACTACTGGGTCATGGGCGACAACCGAAGCAACAGCGCCGACTCACGCTTCAACGGCGACTCCGAAGGCGGCCCATTCGTGCCAGAAGACCAGGTGGTAGGCACAGTGTTCGTCATCTCGTGGCCCACCAACCGGTTCTCGTGGGTCAGCGCCCCCGATACTTTCGACAAGGTCCCCGACCCATCGTGACCTCCTCGCCGTCGCCTCGGGGCCGGGGGACACCTCGGGAAGGGCTTTCTGATGTCACCGACGAACGCGCGTTGCTAGAGGCCGGCGCAACCAGCGTCGTGGGCATGGACGAAGTGGGCCGCGGCTGCATTGCCGGCCCCGTGGGCGTGGGCGCCGTGTGGTGCGACCTGGAGGCGCTGTGCGCCGGCGGATTCCCATCAGGGCTGCGGGATTCGAAGAAGTTATCCCCACGGCCGAGGTCGTTAGCAGCTGAGCGTGTCCGTGCCACCTGGGAGCATGCGGTGGTTGCGTACGCGAGCCCGGAGGAGATCGACGCGATGGGGATTTCTGCCGCGTTGAGCCTGGCGGGACGGCGGGCGCTCGCCCAGTTGCCGGCGACTGACCTGGTGATGTTGGACGGGAAGTTCAACTGGTTGGGCACCGACCCGGGCTTGCTGGGTGGCGACGTGAGTCACGTGGAAGTGCCCCCGGTGCGCATGTATGTGGGTGGGGACGACCAGCGGATTCCAATCGCAGCGGCCAGTCTGATCGCCAAAGTCGACAGGGACGCGGTGATGAGTAATCTGGACCGTGAACACCCCGGTTACGGGTGGGCGAACAATGTGGGGTACCCGTCGCCTGCGCACAAACAAGCGATTGTGGACCTGGGTGTGACTCTGTGGCATCGGAAGTCGTTTCGCTTGGGGAAGTAGCTTGCTGGGCGGCCATTTCGCTGACGCTATGGGTAAGCTGAGGGCATGAGCACGGAGGACCTCGAAGAGTACGAAGCCGAACTCGAACTGGCGCTCTACCGGGAATACAGGGACGTAGTTGGGCTGTTCACGTACGTCGTAGAGACGGAACGGCGCTTTTATTTGGCCAATCAAGTGGATCTCAAGGCTCATCAGAGTGACGGTGAAGTCTATTTTGAACTGACTTTGCGCGACGCGTGGGTGTGGGACACATGGCGTTCTGCCCGGTTCGTCAAGACGGTTCATGTTCTGACGTTTAAGGACGTCAACATTGAAGAGATCGCCAAATCCGACTTTGAACCACCGCGCGGAATCAGGTAATCGTCCGGTAGGAACCCGGTAGGTAACCGGGCAACTGTAGGCGAGCCCAGGGCGCGTCACTGGCGAAACTGGTGCAGTCATGGATACTTTTGTAGGCACACTTGTGTGTTGATGACATAAACCCCAGTCGCAAGGAGCAACACGTATGACTGCGCAACCAGGTGGATGGAAGAACTACCGGTTCCCACTCTTGATCCTCACCGGCGTGGTCGTTGGTGCGATCGTGGGTCTGATCATGGGCGAAAGTGCCACGGTTTTGAAGCCGTTTGGGACTGTGTTCATCAACATGATGTTCACCCTGGTGGTGCCCATGGTGTTCTTCTCGATTGCCTCTGCCGTTGCGAACATGAACTCAGCAACACGGCTAGGGCGCATCATGGGGTCCATGATGGCGGTGTTCATTGCCACAGGAATCGTGGCGTCAAGCGTAATGTTGTTGGCTCTGGGGATTTTCCGACCGCTCGACAACGTGCAGGTCAAAATGGACGAACTGCCTGAAGAACAGGAGAAGCTGTCCATTGGGGACCAGATCGTGGGTGCCTTCACGGTGGAGGATTTCAGCGACGTGATCTCCACGAAGCACATGTTGCCACTGATCGTGTTCGCTGTTCTGGTAGGACTGTCAGCCAACCTGGTCAAAGAAAAAGGCGCGGTATTCCGCAGTTTCCTCGACTCCGGTAACGAAGTGTTCATGAAGATGACCGGGCTGGTCATGTACTACGCGCCTATTGGTTTGGGCGCGTACATTGCGGCGTTGATCGGTGAACTGGGCAGCCAGCTGGTTGGCGGTTACGTCAGGGCCTTCGCCGTGTACTACCCGGTGGCGATCGTGTATTTCTTTGCAGCGTTCACACTGTATTCGTGGCTCGCTGGCGGTGTGGCAGGTATGCGTCGCATGTGGGCGAACATTCTGGCGCCCACCGCCGTGTCCTTGGGAACCGGAAGCTCTGTTGCGTCGATTCCCAGCAACTTGCGTGCCGCTAAGCGCATCGGCGTTCCGGACGATATTCGCGAAACGATCATTCCAATTGGCGCGACCATCCACATGGAAGGGTCCTGCCTGTCTGCAATTTTGAAGATCGCGTTCTTGTTCGCCGTTTTCGAGCGCGACATTTTCACCCCTCAAGCGCTCGCAATTGCGGTGCTGATTGCGCTGCTTTCCGGAATGGTGATGTCTGGGATTCCGTCCGGTGGGTTCCTTGGTGAGCTCATGATCGTGTCCATGTACGGCTTCCCGCCAGCGGCCCTGCCCATCATTTCGGTGATCGGTACCGTGGTGGACCCGCCAGCCACCACCATCAACGCGGCCGGTGACACCGTGTCGTCGATGATGGTTGCCCGCGCGGTCGACGGTAAGGACTGGATGAAGAAAGAAACCCAGGCTTCTGACGGCGCTGAACCTGGGGACAGCGCCTGAAACAGGGGACGTTTCCCTGTGGGTAGTGAGTTTTCCCTGGTAGTGGGCCAGTGTTGAGGTGGCGCTGTCCCTGTGGATGCCCGAGGTGTTTCCACAGGTAGCTGAGTACGTCTATGCGTGAGTGCGTTGTGCGTTCAGTGTTGAAGCATGAAACGCAATCAGACTCTTGGCGCGCTGGGTGAGCAGTTCGCAACGGACCATTTGGAAGGTCTCGGGTGGCACATCCTGGACCGCAATTGGCGGTGCCGGCTAGGCGAGATCGACATCATTGCCCGCGACGGTGCCTCCGTTGTTTTTGTCGAGGTCAAAACCCGCAACACTGTGCGTGCTGGTCACCCGCTTGAGCACGTCAGTTACTTCAAGATGCGCACGTTGCGTGGGCTGGCGATTGCGTGGCTATCTGCTCAACCCGAATGGGTGCCTGAGTTCCGTGTCGATGTGATCGGCATCGTGTGGAACTCCGGCCAGCCTGTTCTCACCCACGTGAGGAATGCCCAATGAGTTTGCATGTAGGACGTTCAACCGCGGTCGCGTTGTGGGGAACCCAAGGCACCCCAATCGCTATTGAAGCCAGCATCAACAGTGGTCTGCCCGGAATTGACGTGGTGGGTTTGCCTGATACGTCCGTGAATGAGGCGAAGAAACGCGTGCGCGCCTCGGCGGCGAATCTGGGGTTTGCGATGAGTGCTCAACGCATCACCGTGAACCTTTCACCGGCCAGCGTGAAGAAGTACGGGACCAACTTTGATCTGGGAATCGCTGTGGCGATCCTCCAAGCAGAACGCAGAATCCCTCAAGCAACCGACCGCGTGGTGTTTTGTGCTGAGCTGGGTTTGGACTCACGGCTCCACCCCGTCAACGGTGTCGTGCCCACGCTCATCGCAGCTAAACAAGCTGGGCTTACCACCGTGGTGGTGTCCCAAGCGAATGAAAAAGAAGCGCGGATGCTGACGGGTCTTAACGTGATCGCCGCTAACTCGCTTGGCGAAGTGGTGAACCACTTTGGTGGGGACGTCCAAGTCCCTCAACTGCCGCCAGTGGAGCGGCACACGACTAAGGCACGGAAACCGTTGTCCGTGAACGACTTATCAGAGGTGCAAGGCCAGGACGAAGCACGGTACGCGCTCGAAGTCGCGGCCGCAGGTGGCCACCACATTCTCATGATCGGGTCACCGGGCGCGGGCAAAACCATGCTCGCTGGTTGCTTGCCGGGCCTTTTGCCAGCACTCAGTGAAGAGCAGGCCATCGAAACCTTCTCACTGCGATCCATCGACGGAACGTTAAACCCGGAATTCGGACTGGATACAACGCCACCGTTTGAAGCTCCGCACCACTCAACGACCTCGGCGGCCATGGTGGGCGGTTCCAAACCCACCTCGATAGGCGTGTTTTCCCGTGCTCACCGGGGCGTGCTTTTCATGGACGAGGCTCCGGAGTTTCACCGTGACGTGCTTGAGGCGTTGCGGCAGCCGTTGGAGAACAGTCGGTGTGAGATTGGCCGAGCGTGGGGGACGGTGACGTTGCCGGCGGACTTTCAGTTGGTGCTGGCGGCGAACCCGTGTCCGTGCGGTTCGGCGGTGGGTGACGGGAAGGCGTGCCCGTGTACGCCGATTGCCAAAAGGCGGTACCGGGATCGGTTGTCGGGGCCGCTGTTGGACCGGATCGACATTCAGATGGACATGTTGCCGTTGTCCGCTGCGGATGTTCATGCGAGTGAGGTGCGGGAGTGTACGGCGGATGTGGCTGTTCGGGTGGTTGAGGCTAGGCGCATCCAGGCCAGTAGGTATGAGGGTCAGGTGTGGTCGACGAATGCGCGGGCGCCTGGTAGTTGGTTACGTGCTTTGTTTGCGTTTACGCCGCAGGAGACCGCGCCCTTGGATGCGGCGATGGACCGAGGTGATCTGACCATGCGGGGCTATGACCGGATCGTGCGGATCGCAACGACGGTGGCGGACTTGGGTGGCCGGGAACGTCCAACGGGTGACGACTTAGCGCACGCGTATACGTTACGAACCAGGGAAGGGTGAGCGTTGTGGATGACGTGGTTTTGGCGATGGCCGATGTCATGCGTCTGTCCGAACCAGGGGACCGGTTGCTAAGCATGTGCGTGGACGTGGTGGGGCCTGAAGAGGTGTTGGCGTGCGTGCGGGGCGAGGTTGCTGAGTCCCGGGTGGTGAGGGCTTTGCACGATGCCGGTGCCGAGGTGTCCTCGGCTGATTTTGCGACGGCTGTTGAGCGGTGGTCTGCGCGGGTGAACATGCTGGATGCGGCTAGGGATGTGCGGGTGATGGGCAAGTTGGGGTGCAGGCTCATTGTCCGAGGTGGTAGCGAGTGGGCGTCTGCGTTGGATGATCTGGGTGATGAGCGTCCCCTGGGTGTGTGGGTGCGCGGTGCTGGGTCGTTGAAGGTGATGGCCTCGAAGGCGATTGCGCTTGTGGGGGCGCGGGCGCCGTCGGACTACGGGGTGAGTGTGGCGAGGTCGTTGGGGTTTGAGTTGGCCCGGGATGGGGTCGCGGTTGTGTCTGGTGGGGCGTATGGGATTGATTCGGCGGCGCATGAGGGTGCGATGCGTGGTGCGAGTGGGCCTGCGACTGTGGCGTTTATGGCTGGGGGAGTGGATTCGTTGTATCCCAAGGGCAATGTTGATTTGTTGCGTGCTGTTGCTGAGGCGGGGCTAATTGTGTCCGAGTGTCCTCCTGGTGCGACTGCGATGAGGCACAGGTTTCTTGCGAGGAACAGGCTGATTGCTGCGTTGTCTGGTGCGACTGTGGTGGTGCAGGCGGGGTTTAGGTCGGGTGCGATTAATACGGCGCATCGGGCGGCTGAGTTGGGTCGCCAGGTGGGGGCTGTTCCGGGGCGGGTGACTGATCCTCAGTCCAGTGGGTGTCACCGGTTGTTGCGTGATGGGGCGGCGGTTGTGGTGACGTCGACCGAGGAGGTCAAAGAGCTCGTCGGTGGTTTGGACGCGGTGCGTGAGGGGGATTCGTATGCGTCGCAGGCGGAGTTGAGGATCACGGATGATTTGGATGAACGTGAGTTGCGGGTGTTCGCCGCACTGCCCACAGTGAGAGGTGCGGGTTTGGATTCGGTGGCCAGTAAAGCTGGGGTGACGGTGAACGAAGCACGGTCGGTGGTTGGTGTGCTCATGATGAAAGGGCGAGCTGCAAAGGACACCCACGGGTGGAGGAAGGGCGGCTAGAGTTAAGCCATCAGCAGGGCGTGTTGTTTATGTACGAGGCGCGGGGTGGAAAGCGCACCTCCTTGAACAAGGAGAGAGCGCATGAACACATCGCGACACCAGCCAGGCGTCAATGCTCGTCCAGGCCGTACAGGTCGATTGATGGCCTATCCGGCCTACGCGCAGAGCGGTCCCGAATCCCCAATTCCGGTGCTGATTCCGATCTCAAGCCCAGGAAGTGACGCGGTTTACTGGATCGGCCTCACCGCATCCACCTCGGCCCGATACAGCATGTCATGACGGTCCAACCACTCGTCATACTGCTCACTATGGGTCTCGAAGTGTCGTGCGTTTGCAGGAAGCGCGGTTTGCTCTGAGGTTCGTAAGCTTCGGGTTTTCAAGCGACGTTGAGAATGATGTCTTTGTTCGCTCTCCACTCGATGATGCCCTCATCCATCGCTTTCGCGTCGATGCCTCGTTCACGCAACCACACGGTGGCTTCCCGTGAGATTCTGCACAGTTGTCCCCGGCAGTACAGCACGACTTCGGCGAACACATCGAACACGTCGGCTTTGCTCAGCCCAGACATATTCTTCACTTTAATGGAGTAAGGGTAACGTTTTCGTGGTGGGAAGCAGTGAGCTTTCGCCTCAGCGCTGTTCGTTCCGTGCCCAGAAGAGAACGGGGATTAGGAGGGTAACGAGGGTGCCGCCGCCAATGGACAGCACCTGGTAGCTCGTGGCGTGCATGACGGCCCCGGATGCCACCCCGCCACCAGCGCCGGCGAGCGCGATGAGCACATCGATGGTGCCCTGTGTTTTGGGTCGGTTCTGCGGCACTGTTGCATCGACCACGAGCGCTGTGCCTGCGACTAGGCCAAAGTTCCATCCGAGGCCGAGCAGTACGAGCGCGAGGATTAGCAGTCCGAGAGAATCGACAGGAGCAAGCGCTGCCAAGAGCCCGGCGAGCAACAGTGTGATTCCGGAGGCGATAACCATTGGGGTGCGACCGAGTTTGTCGACGAGGGCGCCGGTGAATAGCGAAGGTAGCCACATCGCTCCGATATGGAGTCCGATCACGAGGCCAATCGCGGCCATTTCGTGGTTGTGGGCTCTCATATGCACCGGAGTCATCGACATGATCGCGATCATGACGATCTGCGTGAGTACCATCACCGTCGCGCCGACGTATGCGCTCACCCCGACTTTCGGTATTGTCGTGGATTGATCACTTTGGGCGGCATGGTCTGTTTCGTGTTTGGCTATGTCTCGTGCAAGCAGGTAGGGGTCGGGCCGGAGGAATGCAAACAGGAAGAGACCAGCCGCGGTATAGGCAACAGATGCCAGGATGAACGGACCCGCCAGAGTTGGCACGCCTATTGCGTCAGCGAAAACGCCCATTGGCTCGATGAGGTTCGGGCCTGCGACGGCACCGATCGTGGTGGCGACCATCGCCATGCTCGCTCCGAACCCGCGCCTGCTGGGCAGTGCCAGGTCTGTGCCAGCGTAGCGGGCTTGCAGGTTCGTCGCGGTGCCTGAGCCGTAGATGAACAAAGCAACGAATAACAGGGGAGTGTTGTCTGCGATTGCGGCGATCACGACGCCGAGAGCGCCGATCCCACCGGCGATGAACCCGCAGGCCAAGCCCATGCGGCGACCGAATCGCTGTGTGGAGCGGCCCACAAGGTAGGCGGCGAGGGCCGAGCCCAGCGTGAATAGGCCAGTCGGCAAGCCGGAGAGAGCATCGGAGCCGAGCATGTCTTGCGCAAGCAGCGCTCCTACAGCGATCCCGGCAGCCAGGCCAGCACCCCCAAGGATCTGACTCAGGATCACAACTGTGAGCGTGCGTTTGTGCACGCGGGCACGTTCGTGCTCACTAATCGATGCGTGGAGTTTAGAGTCGGTATTCATTCGGTATCTTCCGTGGAGAGTGACGGGCGTGGGCGCAAAGTCCCGTTGGTGGCGACGCAAGTCGGAATGTCTCTGCAAGCTGAATTGGCGATTCGAGGTCAGTGACGTTTTGGCCTGGGGCGGTAAGGAACTGTAGCGTGCTATTCCAGGGATCCATGGAATAGGACGCTATGGGACTTCTGTGCCGTACGCAAAAGGCAGGATTGCGAGTGGCTTCCCAAGCGCAAGGCCGGACACGATCGTGACCAATACCTTCGCGCTGGTCGGCTGGTCCTGGTAGCTCTTAAGTTAAGTCTGACCGTTGCTGAAGCTCACTCGGTGGTTGGTGTGCTTATGATGAAAGGCCGAGCGGCAAAGGACTGGCATGGGTGGAAGAAGCATGGCTAGAGGGGCCGCGGCGCTTGATGATTCTGTGTGATGCAGGGTGGTGTTGCTAGTTGTCCTCCACTCCTTTTGTTCTTAACCGTTGACACATACGCTAGATGTGTATGCAGATAGGAGATTGTTGGGCTGACGGCGATTAACCTGGCGCCGGTGTTCACACTCGAACGGGCCCGTATGGCTGGACTGCGCAAGCATGAGGTATACGACCTGCTCGCGGCTGAGGAGATCGAGCGCGTGGGACGTGGCGTGTATCTTTACCCCGGCATGCCTGATGAGCGCTTTGTTTCTCTCGCCGCCGCGACCGCCCTGCGATCGGAGGCGACGATGTGCCTGACCAGCGCGCTCGCGCATCATGACCTCACCGACGTGATCCCGTTCGACACCGACATACCTTACCGCGCGGAACAAGGCACCCGGCAGGGTTCGACCACGTGACCTGGCACAGCTTCGCCACCGACACCTTCCTCCTCGGGCGTGAAACACGCCGTGTTGCTCCGGGCGTGACGGTGGCGATCTACTCGCCCGAGCGGACCATCATCGATTGCTTCCGACTCATGCATCACGAGGGCAGCGAGACTGCCTACGAGGCGCTCCGGCGATGGCTGCGTCGTACCGGGTCAACGCCCGCGAGGTTGCTGCGCATGGCCGATGCCTTCCCCAAGGTGAAGCCGCGGCTACGCCTGGCGTTGGAGATACTGCTATGACTGCGGCGCCGAGCCGCGACAGCCACGATCAACTGGGTTAAAGAAACAGGTTTAGAGAGCTTGTATCCTTGAAGAATGGCGACTTCCCCACACAACGCCACCGCAACTGGCGAACCTCAACGTAACCGGTTGAGTGCCGAATACGTCGACGCACTTAACCGCTTTCACAACGAACTGACGGTACACAAGAACGCATCGGAACACACCGTGCGCAACTACATCGCCGACGCCACCAACCTCATGCAATTCCTCACCCACGACGGCAACGGTGACCCCATTCATTTGACCGACATCGAAATCGGCAACCTCCGCCAGTGGCTCCTACACCTATCGTCCCAAGGCGCGTCGTCCGGAACCCTCGCCCGTCGCATCGCAGGTATCCGGTCGTTCTTCACCTTCACCACTCGGGCAGGCATCACCGCCACTAACCCGGCCAGCAGACTATCCACGCCCAAAAAAGCTACCCGCCTGCCCACCGTTTTACAGCAGTCCCACACAGAAGACGTACTCACACAACCTTTTGAGCCGCCCGCCGACGGCGCGAAACTCACCAAGACCCAACGCGCCGCACGCACACGCGACATCGCACTCGTCGAACTGCTGTACGCCACCGGCATGCGCGTATCCGAACTCGTCAACCTCGACACCACCGACGTCGACTGGACCGCCGGACTCATCACGGTCCTAGGAAAAGGAGACAAGCAGCGCCGAATCCCATTCGGTGGCCCTTCACAACGCGCACTCACCGAATGGTTAGAAGTCAGGAACCACCTGGCCAGTGACGGTCAAGAAGCCCTGTTTGTAGGCGTCCGAGGTGGCAGAATCAACCAGCGCCAAGTACGCGACGTGGTCCACAAGGCGACGGCCAAACGAGCCAACTCACCGGAAATCTCGCCCCACGGCCTACGCCACTCGGCTGCCACCCACATGGTTGAAAACGGGGCCGACATCCGCCAAGTGCAAGAGTTCCTGGGCCACGCCACCCTGAGCTCAACCCAGATATACACGCACGTGAGCCTGGGCAAACTTAAAGACTCCTATACGCAGGCCCACCCACGCGCCTAAGCGTGTGAGTGGGCCTCGCCGTGTGCTTGTGTTTCGCCAGCGCCTGACACTCAGGCGCGACTATCGAGAATTAAGCAAGAAACGCGTTGAGCGAGTCCTCCATCGGGGTGTCCCCGTCGAGGATGTCCAGGTCCTTCCCGTACGTGCGCTCATCGGTCAGGATGTGCAGAATGAAGTTCGCTACATCGGCACGCGCCGTAGTCGACCCCTTACGCACCTCACCCTGGGAAACCGAAAGCTTCCCAGTCTCGGGCTCATCTGTCAGACGCCCAGGTTTGACAATCGTGAAGTCCAAGTCGGACGCCCGAAGCGAGTCATCAGCAATACGCTTTGCATCCCAGTACGCGGCAAAGACCGGGTCAGTGCCTTCCGCAGTTGGGTGCTCTGCACCAACGAACGACACCTGCACGAACCGGCTCACACCCGCTTCCTTGGCTGCCTGCTGAGAAGTGATCGCTGCTTTCAAGTCCGAGGTGTATTTCCGGAACACACCCGAACCTCCACCCGCACCAGCGAGGAACACAACGGCGTCGTGACCGTTAACGACCTCGGCCAGTTCTGAAACCGCCGCTGTCTCTACATCGAGAACTACTGGGTGAGCGCCCATAGCGCTGAGCTCATCGACATGATCAGGGTTTCTCACCACGCTGGTGATATCGACGTCACCTTTGCGTTCAGTGACGAGACGAGCAATTTTTCCGTGTCCACCAATGATTGCAATACGTGTGCTCATACTCGCGAAACACACACTTCGTGCGAACTATTCCATGTGTACTGCATCGCCATCATGTTTGACGGTCTCAGCCCACCGGTTTAGCCCATGAACTCCCAGTGCCACGGCTCGGGCAATGACCCGCCTTGGCGTGCCCAGCCAGGGTGATCCCACCCGTACTTTGGGCCGTTCGCACGCAACCACCGGTGCTCCGCTGTTCCAAAGCGGTTGATGCCACCACCGAGGTCCACGGCAAGGCCCCACCCGTGGTTCGACCTGCCCGGAGTGGCAGCCATTCTGCCTTTCCGCTTCTTCAGAATCACCTGCTGCTCATACGTGCGATATGAGTCAGTCACTGAGATCGGCCGGCCGAACTGGGCCTTGAACGCAGCCGATAACTCATCGAAGGCCCGCGCGGCGTCACATCTGAGCATGTGACCTGGCGCAGACTTCACGGCACACATCGCGACTGCTGGGATTCGTCCGTTTTGGTGCCCACCCCACGGGCCTGCGCCCTTACCTTTGCCCTTATAACTCGGCTGCTGATCGACCGCCAGGGGCTTGGGCGCTTGCGCCTCTGGCAAAAGGATCGAAGCGCCGGAAGAGAAGAAATTTACCGGGTTGAGGTAATCCTTCGCTCTGTCCTTACGCCATACACCTACATGCACGCACCCTTGCGGGCAATGCGAAGGGGAGGACACCGTAGCCATGTGCATCCCGGGAGTAATCTCATCGCCCTTCTTCAAATCGCTGTCCACCGACTCATAACTCACCACGTGGTTACCCACCTCGACACTCATGACGGGTTTTCCCGCAACCACTCCCACGAACCGCACCACGCCAAAACCTGGGGCACGCACGGGCTCACCGGGCAACGCCAGGACATCGATACCTCGGTGCCCGGACTGCCAATTCTTGTCAGGTTTATCGAAACCACGGACTACTTCAAACCCAGGCACCGGAGTCATCCACGTACCGGACGGTTCATCTGAGCGCTCACCGGGTGACGCATACACCGCGGAATCTGGAACATGTGTGGCACTTATCAGCGTCATCGCTAAAACGAGCCACGAAACTACAGTCAAAATTCGAGAAATCATGTACTTATAGCACTACGCGACCAGCACTGATAGAAGACCCGAAGCCAACCCTGTGGAAACCGCGGAGTCTTCCACAATCCTTTTGCCACGGGAACGAAAAACAATCCACACGCGTGGTGCCACAAGTACCTATTTGGCTACTCGCACGTGACCTGCATAAAATAGGGCCAGCAGGAGTGTCAAAACTCTTGACTACGCGTATCCGAGACACGAGCGGTGCCTCAGGTGCGTTTTATCCACACATATTCCTCCAACAGGACACGTGGGTGAAGCGTGGGCTATCGCCACGGATACCAGGAACAAACCGAAATCCGCACAGGGTCAACCCAGTTGGAACCTGTGCCCGAACGCGCGTAAGCGCCATGAAAGGAGGGCGTCGGCATGGCCGTCGTCACCACTCGCCAGTTGCTCGACTCCGGTGTTCACTTTGGTCACCAGACTCGTCGCTGGAACCCCAAGATGAAGCGTTTCATTTTCACGGAACGCAACGGCATTTACATCATTGACCTGCAGCAGACGCTGGGCTACATCGACACCGCATTCGAGTTCATCAAAGAAACCGTTGCGCACGGCGGATCGATCATGTTCGTCGGAACCAAGAAGCAGGCCCAGGAAGCGATTGCCGAACAGGCACAGCGCGTTGGTCAGCCATACGTGAACCAGCGCTGGTTGGGCGGTATGCTCACCAACTTCCAGACCATCTCTGGTCGTTTGCGTCGCCTGAAGGAACTCGAAGAAATCGACTTCGACGACGTAGCTGGTTCAGGTCACACCAAGAAAGAACTGCTCATCCTGTCGCGCGAAAAGGAAAAGCTTGAGCGCACACTGGGCGGTATCCGCGACATGCAGCGCACCCCTTCAGCAGTGTGGATCGTTGACACCAAGAAGGAACACCTGGCTGTTGACGAAGCTAAGAAGCTGGGTATCCCAATCGTGGGTATCCTCGACACCAACTGCGACCCTGACGAAGTTGACTACCCAATCCCAGGTAACGACGACTCGATCCGCTCCGTAGCCCTTCTGACCCGCGTCGTTGCAGACGCAGTTGCCGAAGGTCTGCTCAAGCGCCACTCGTCTGACGAAGGTGAAAAGAACGTCTCCGCTGTTGACGTTGAACCAATGCCAGAATGGGAACGCGAACTCCTCGAAGGTAAGAGCGGGGACGACGCTAAGGCAGAAGACGCTAAGGCTGACGAAGCCAAGGCAGAAGAAACAAAGGAAGCCAAGGACGAAACCAAGGCTGCCGACGCTAAGGAAGAACCCAAGGCAGAAGCAGCTCTGGAAGAATCCAAGGAAGAAGCCGCCGCTGACGCCGACGACAAGTCGACTGAAGCCTGACACGTTAGTGCTGTAACCCCACGCACGTAAATCCTCTCGACTATAGGAGATCACATGGCAAACTACACCGCCGCTGACATCAAGGCTCTGCGCGAAAAGACCGGTGCAGGCATGATGGACGTGAAGAAGGCTCTTGACGAGGCTCAGGGCGACCAGGCCAAGGCTGTTGAAATTCTGCGCGTTAAAGGCCTCAAGGGTGCCACCAAGCGTGAAGGACGTTCGACCTCGGACGGTCTTGTCGCTATCAAGACCGACGGTGGCGTCGGAACCATGATCGAATTCAACTCCGAAACAGACTTCGTTGCTAAGTCCGACAAGTTCATCAGCCTGGCTGACGAAATTCTGGAACTGGCAGTGGCGAACAACGCTTCGGACGCTGAAGAGTTCAAGAACGTGGAAATCGACGGCAAGCCTGTCTCCCAGATCATCACCGAAGGTGGTGCATCCCTGGGTGAAAAGGTTGACCTGAAGACCGTTGCGCGCCTCGAAGGTGCCAAGATCGCTTCCTACCTGCACCGTACCAACAAGGACCTGCCTCCACAGGTTGGTGTTCTGCTGGCATACGAAGGTGACAACGACCAGGCTGCACATGACGTAGCCGTGCACATTGCTGCTCTTGCACCTAAGTACTTCAGCCGCGAAGACGTTCCAGCTGAACTGGTTGAAAAGGAACGCGAAATCGCTTTGGAAACCGCAAAGAACGAAGGCAAGCCAGAAGCTGCTCTGCCAAAGATCGTTGAAGGCCGCGTCAACGGATTCTTCAAGGAAAACGTTCTGCTGGACCAGGGTTTTGCCAAGGAGCCAAAGAAGTCGGTTCAGTCCATCTTGGACGAAGCTGGCATCAAGGCAACCGGTTTCGCACGTGTGCGTGTGGGAGCCTAATCTAAGCGCTAGCTAACAAAAACGTGCCACCACATTTTTGTGGTGGCACGTTTTTGTTTTGCCCACGTTGCCCCGTAGGGATACGACTCTCCTAAGTTCACGTGGTCTTTACCCAGGTGGGGGCGGGTCTTTACCCTCTCGCGAGTCCGTGGTTACACCCAGCGTTTACTGTGTGGGGAATACCCACAATCGAAAGGACTCATGATGACCCTCATGCTCGGTGACGTAGCCCCAGATTTCACCTCCGAAACCTCGGCTGGCGAAATCTCGTTCCACGACTGGGCTGGTGACAACTGGGTTGTGCTCTTCTCGCACCCAGCCGACTTCACTCCCGTCTGCACCACCGAGCTGGGTCGCGTCGCACAGCTAAGCGAGGAATGGGCAAAGCGGGACGTCAAGCCAATCGCCCTGTCGGTGGACTCGAAGGAAGACCACGACAACTGGATCTCCGACATCAACTCCTACGGCAACACCACCGTGGAGTACCCCATCATCGCCGACCCCGACAAGAAAGTCGCGGAACTCTACGGCATGATCCACCCCAACGAAGGCGACACGTCATCGGTGCGTTCGGTGTTCGTCATTGACCCCGCCAAGAAGATCCGCCTCACCATGACCTACCCCAAGTCAACCGGGCGCAACTTCGACGAAATCCTGCGCGTGATCGACGCCCTCCAAACTGCAGACCGCGCAGAAGTCGCAACCCCCGTGGA
Source organism: Brevibacterium sp. ACRRH (assembly GCF_022346365.1). Lineage (NCBI taxonomy): Bacteria > Bacillati > Actinomycetota > Actinomycetes > Micrococcales > Brevibacteriaceae > Brevibacterium > Brevibacterium sp. ACRRH. Next base: position 122,924 of record NZ_JAKRMN010000005.1, on the reverse strand, counting down.
CTGGAAGAGTGGCGACCGGATCGTCGTCCCACCAACCGTCACCACTGACGAAGCCCGCGACCGCTTTGACGACGTCCAGGAGTCCTTCCCTTACCTGCGCACCGCCCAGATCCGCGAAAACTAGGTACCACCTCGGCGTCGCTTACACAAACGCTGTGGGCGACCGTTAGTATTAGAGGTGGCCCGCAAGTTTTGACGTGAGGATCCCATGGAATCGCCTGTTCATTTTTCTAGCCACGCAATGCATCCGGTTCGTACTGATCGCAGGCGAGTGCTTCTGAAACTGTCAGGTGAAGTTTTTGGTGGGGGATCCGTTGGGGTGAACCCGGACATTGTGTCGGCAATCGCTAAGCAGATCGTGCCTACCGTGCCCGAGGTGGAAATCAGTATCGTCGTAGGTGGCGGCAATTTCTTCCGCGGGGCGGAACTGCAGCAACGTGGAATGGACCGTACTCGTGCGGACTACATGGGCATGTTGGGCACCGTGATGAACTGCCTGGCTCTGCAGGACTTCTTGGAACAGCAGGGCGTGGACACGCGCGTTCAGACCGCGATCCCTATGAGCCAGGTGGCCGAGTCGTATATTCCGCGCCGCGCCATGCGACACATGGAAAAGGACCGCGTGGTCATTTTCGGCGCGGGTGCTGGACTGCCGTTCTTCTCAACCGACACCGTGGCCGCGCAGCGTGCGCTCGAAATCCACGCCGACGAAGTTCTCATTGCCAAGAACGGTGTGGACGGCGTGTACACCGCGGACCCCAAGAAGGACCCGTCGGCCACCAAGATTGACCACATCACCTTCCAGGACGCACTTACCCGAGGTCTCAAAGTCGTTGACGCGACCGCGTTCAGTTTGTGCATGGACAACTCCCTTCCCATGCGTGTGTTTGGCATGCAGGGTGACGGGAACTTGGAGCGCGCGATCATGGGCGAAGACATCGGAACCGTAGTCAGCGCATAGAGTCTGCCGTCCAGGTCACCCCAGGTAGGATTGAACAGAACGTTCCCAAGGAGAAGACATTGATCAACGGAATTCTTAAAGAAGCTAGCGCCAAAATGGATGGTGCGATCGAAGCTACCCAGTCCGCTTTCGGTAACGTACGTACCGGTCGTGCGAACCCTGCACTGTTTTCCAGCATCCCTGTGGAGTACTACGGCACTCCCACGCCTATGCAGCAGCTCGCATCGTTCCAGGTGCCTGAAGCACGCACCATTCTCATCACCCCATATGACCGCAGTGCGTTGACCGACATTGAGAACGCACTGCGTAACTCCGACATCGGCGCAAACCCCGCTAACGACGGAAACGTTATCCGCGTGACCCTCCCGGAACTCACCGAAGAGCGCCGCAAGGAGTACGTCAAGATCGTCAAGGGCGACGCTGAAGAAGGCCGCATCTCAGTGCGCAACGTGCGTCGCAAGGCCAAGGAACAGCTCGAACGCATCCAGAAGGACGGCGAAGCTGGTGAGGACGAAGTCAAGCACGCTCTTGGCGAGCTCGACGAACTCACCAAGAAGAAGGTCGACGAAATCGACTCGCTTTTGGCCGCTAAAGAAAAAGAGCTGCTTGAAGTCTGATTTGTCGTCTTACGACGAGCGCCAGTCGAATACTTCGGCTGGCGCCTCTTCGACTTCTCAGAACCCCGTCACGGGGGCTGAACCCAACCCGCAGGCACCTCAGCCGCCTAAAAAGGACTACGGGCGAGCCGGGCGTAACCTGCCCGCTGCGATCGCCGTGGGATTGGTGCTGGGTGGAGCAGTGCTTGCCAGCCTGGTGTTCATTCCCGAAATGTTCTTGGTCGTGGCACTCATTGGTGTCGTGGCTGCAACCTGGGAACTGTCCAACGCACTGAGCCGATCCGGTTCTAAAGTGGCGCGTGTTCCCACCATGATTTCGGCTGGGTTCATGATCCTGGCCGCGTATTTTCTGGGGCGTGAAGCGCTCTGGGTGACCTTCACACTGGGGTGCGGGTTCATCCTCATCTACAACCAGATCCGCCGGCACCGCCTCAACCCTGTAAAAGACGTGTGCTTGAGTATCTTTGCCCTCACGTATGTGGGGCTGATGGGCTCGTTCATTGCCTACATGTTGTCGTTTCCCATGGGCAACATGCTGGTGATCACCTTCCTGGCCATGGTCGTTGCTAGTGATACCGGTGGTTATACCTTTGGTGTTCTGTGGGGCAAACACCCCATTGCGCCTAGTATTTCGCCAAAGAAGTCCTGGGAAGGTTTTGCCGGATCCGCGCTTTTCTCCACCGTTGTAGGCGTGTGCATGGTGGTGCTGGCGTTCGGGGCCCCGTGGTGGACCGGCCTTGTTCTGGGCATGGTCATTCCGGTTTTCGCAACACTGGGTGACTTTTCTGAGTCGATGATCAAACGCGACTTGGGTCTCAAAGACATGGGCACGCTGTTGCCTGGTCACGGGGGAGTCATGGATCGGCTGGACTCGATTCTTCCGACCGCTCCGGTGGCTCTCGCTCTGTACCACTTCTTGCCGGGGCTCCTGTTCTAGGTGGACCGGTTCTAGGTGGACCGGACAACACGCTAAGTGTCTGTCTGAGCTAATTCGTGCGATACTGGGAGGGCCATGGCCCAGAATTTAACACCTCGTCAGGTACGCCCTGTTGTCGAACATGAGGACGGAACGACCTCGAAAACCCCCATGCGGGACGGTCGGCCCCTCCTGAATTTCCGTTCACCTCGGGTAAAACAGCCACCTCAGCACCTAGCCGACTTGTCGCTAGAAGAACTGACGCAGGCTGTCAAAGACAAAGGGCTTCCCGGGTTCCGTGCCAAACAGCTGGCCACCCACTACTACGTACACAACACCACTGACCCAGCTGACATGACCGACTTGCCGGCCGATCAGCGCGAAGAACTCGCTGCAGAGTTCTTCCCACCACTGCTCACCGAGGTCAGGCGCCTGCGCACCGAAGATGGTGACACCATCAAGTTCCTGTGGCGGCTGTTCGACGGTGCCATGGTCGAATCCGTGCTCATGCGCTACCGTAACCGCATCACCGTGTGCGTGTCCTCGCAGTGTGGGTGCGGCATGAACTGCCCCTTCTGCGCAACCGGTCAGCAGGGCCTCACCCGTAACATGTCCACGGCCGAAATTGTCGACCAAGTCATCCAAGCAAACCGCGTGATCGCAGCCGGGGAACTGGCGCCTGCCACCGCAACGACCACCAACTACCTGGGCGAAGAGGCAGCTGAAGTCGGCTCCGAAGCCGACACCCCCGAAAGCGCCACAGACACACCAGCAGAAACCGGCGCCGCAGACGCCCAAGCTGCAACCACCTCGGCCGGGGTACACGACCGTGTCACCAACGTAGTGTTCATGGGAATGGGGGAACCGCTGGCCAACTACAAGCGCGTCATGAACGCGGTGCGCCGCTTCACAACCCCCGCGCCAGCCGGCCTGGGCATGTCGCCGCGCCGCATCACCGTGTCGACCGTGGGCCTGGTGCCTGGCATCAAGAAACTCGCCACGGAAAACATTCCGGTGACGTTCGCACTGAGCCTGCACGCGCCGGATGACGACCTGCGCGACGAAATGATCCCCGTCAACACGCGGTGGAACGCCGACGAAGCGATCGACGCCGCATACGACTACTACAAAACCACTGGCCGGCGCGTGTCGATCGAATACGCGCTCATTAAAGACATGAACGACCACGCGTGGCGTGCGGAGCTTCTGGCTAAGAAGCTCAACGCCCGAGGTCGTGGCTGGGTTCACGTGAACCCAATCCCGCTGAATCCCACGCCGGGGTCCGTATGGACGGCTTCCGAGCCCGAGGTTGCCGCTGAGTTTGTGCGCAGGCTCGTCAAGGCGGGGGTACCGACTACAATTCGAGACACACGCGGTAAAGACATCGACGGTGCGTGTGGTCAGCTGGCTGCTGAGGATGAGGACTAAGGAGACGCTTTGGAACAGAACTTCCCCAAGATGTCGGGGTGGAAGAACGGTTATGACCCGGCACAGGTCGACAGCTTCTTCAAGCGCGCCCGCGAAAGCTTTGAGCGCGAAACCCCTCAGCCCGGTGACCTGGACGCGCGTGCGGTGCGCACTGTTGGTTTTGACCTAAAGCGCGGCGGCTACCACGTGGGCGTTGTCGACGCGGCCCTTGACCGTTTGGAGGACGCGTTCGCCAAGCGTAGCCGTGAGCAGTTGGTCGCCACCTCTGGTGAGGACGCTTGGGTTGATGAGCTCACGCGCGCTGCCGGTTCGTTGCGTGGGCGTTTGAGCCGTGCACCGGGCGAGCGTTTTAACCTGGCTGGCCGCGGAACCATTGGCTACGACATCGAAGAAGTCGACGAACTGTGCGACAAGATCAACGCGTACTTCACCGATGGCCTAGCGATGAGCGTGGACGAGGTTCGTCGCGTCCTGTTCAAGATCCGCAAGGGCAAGAAGGCGTACAACGAAGACCAGGTGGATGCGTTTATCGACCGTGTTGTTGAAGTGATGGCTTCGGTTGACTGATATCCACTGGTTTGCCCGGCCCGGCGTTCGCGGGGAGGGCCACCCGGGGCTCATGAACCCGGTGTATGAGCTGTTGGATTTCCCCGTTGCCATGGGTCGCGCTGATGACGTGTTTGTGCGCGATCGCAACTGCTTTGGGGAGTTGGTGGAGCTTACTTTCGCCGAGGTGTTAGACCGCTCCGCGAAGTTCGCTGGCGTGTTGCGCCTGATGGAAGTGGGCGAAGGGACGTGCGTGTCGGTTGCGACCGAGGTGTCCCCGCTGACAGCCCACCTGGTGAAATTGGGTGCGTGGCGTGTGGGCGCGTGTGTCGCATCCGCGGACTCCGGCGCCCCGGTTCGGATTGTGGCGGGGGAGACGCCCGCTCAGAGTCCCAGCGAGCGAGGTGCCCACCAGGCATTTTCTAAGCCCGTGAAGGCGTTGCCCAGCCATTTTGAAGGCGCTGTTGCCCTGTTTGAGGGTAACGAGTTTGTCCTGGACACGGTTGTGCGCGATGCACGGGTTGAGCCGGCCTCCGTGGTGGAGCTTCGCCCCGACGCCGTTGTGCAGTGTTCCAACGCACCCAATACTCAGCGCTTGACAGCCGTGGAAGCGATCAAAGCATACTCGTAGGCTACGTACCCTCTGGGCCTGAATGCCAAAACGCGAAAGTGGCCAGGAACAGCTCAACCGTTCCCAGCCACCTCACTTTAGACGACCTATACGTATCTCGTTACGCGAACGCGTTGATACCGGTGAGCGAACGTCCCAACGTGAGCTGGTGAACCTCGTGAGTACCTTCGTACGTAAGAACGGTTTCCAGGTTAATGGCGTGGCGCAGCGGCGAGTATTCGCTGGTAATACCCGAACCACCGAACAGCGCACGCAAGTCACGGCAGATGTTCATCGCGGTGTCGGCGGTGACCATCTTGCCCAAGCTGATCTGTTCAGGGCGAACACCCGTGGTGTCCTTGAGCTTGCCCAGGTGGGCTGCCAGCAGGGTGATCTGTGAGTACTGACCAAAGGCCTTTGCCAGCTTCTGCTGCGTGATCTGGAATGCCGCGAGTGGCTTGTCGAACTGGATACGTGAACCGGTGTACATGAGCGCCTGCTCAAGTGCGTCGCGAGCAGCACCAGTAGCACCAAACACAATCCCAAAACGAGCTTCAGACAAGCACGTGAGTGGCCCGCGCAGACCCTTGGCCTTAGGCATCATGGCGTCAGCAGGGAGGCGCACGTTGTCCAGTACGATTTCACCCGTAATGGACGCGCGCAGCGACAGTTTGCGTTGAACCTTGGGGCACTCAACACCAGGTGTGTCGGTCGGAACCACGAAACCACGGATGACGGGGCGACCCTTGTCGTCCTCTTCGTCGGTCTTAGCCCACACAACGGCAACATCCGCAACAGGGGAGTTGGTGATCCACATTTTTGCGCCGTTGAGCACCCAGTCGTCACCGTCGCGCTTGGCCACAGTGCGCATGTTGGACGGATCGGATCCCACATCAGGTTCGGTCAGACCAAAGCACCCAATGGCTTCACCCTGAGCCATGCGTGGCAGCCACTCGTTCTTCTGCTCTTCCGAACCCCAGTGGTGGATTGCGAACATTGCAAGCGATCCCTGCACGGACACCAGCGAACGCAGACCGGAGTCCACGGCTTCAAGTTCGCGGCACGCCAGGCCGTACTGGGTTGCGGTGGAACCGGCGCATCCGTAGCCTTCCAGGTGCATACCTAGGACGCCCAGCTGGCCCAGTTCTTTGGCGAGCTCACGAGCCGGAATGGTGCCTTCTAAGTACCAGTCGCCGATCTTGTCACGCAGGTTGTCATCGGCCCATTGGCGAACAACACCGGCCCATTCGAGGTCTTCTTTGCTAAAAACCGAGTCGATTTGCAGGATTTCGTCCGGTGTTTGCGTCTTTGCCACGTTTTTCTCCTTGTTGTCGTTGGTGTAGATGCGCGAATGCGTATCCGATTCGTCTATTTGCACTGTACATTGCGTGTTCCGTGTCACTAAACCCGGCCCGAGGTTGCGGGGGCTGGCTCAGCGTCCTCTGCAGTTATCGTGTCAAGATTGTCTGGTGGCTGTTCGACAAATCGCGATTTTAGGTTCAACTGGTTCGATCGGAACGCAGGCGTTAGAGCTCATTTCTGCTCACCCTGACCGGTTTCGTGTGTCGGCGCTGTCTGCGGGTGCCAACGTTGAGTTGCTGGCCCGTCAGGCGGTTGAGTTCGGGGTGTCTGTCGTTGGGTGTGCTTCCCACGCCGAGGCGGTAGTTGCCTCCGCGGTGGACGCAGCCGCCAGCGAAGCGGGTAAACCGAACTCGGTGCGTGAGATCGTGTGTGGCCCTGAAGCTGCCGCAACGATTGCGGCCATGCCCACTGACACGGTGCTCAACGCCATCACGGGAGCAGCTGGTCTGACCGCCACCCATGCCAGCCTGCAGGCCGGAACGGACACGGCTCTAGCGAACAAGGAGTCCCTCATCATCGGGGGAACCATGATCACGGACTTAGCGGCCTCGACGGGCGCTCGCCTTCTTCCTGTTGACTCGGAGCACTCTGCTCTGTGGCAGGCGTTGCGCGCGGGCACTCACCGGGAGGTCGACAGGTTAGTCTTAACCGCCTCGGGCGGACCTTTCCGAGGCATGACCCGCGAACAGCTAGAACGTGTGACCCCGCAACAAGCGCTCAAACACCCCACGTGGGACATGGGACGGGTGATCACCACGAATTCGGCGAGCCTGGTGAACAAGGGGCTCGAAGTGATTGAGGCGCACCTGCTGTTTGACGTGCCGTATGACCGGATCGACGTGGTGGTCCACCCGCAGAGCAACATTCATTCCATGGTGCAGTTCGTGGACGGTTCCACACTGGCGCAAGTGTCGCCACCGGACATGAAACTTCCGATCGCATACGCCTTGGGGTACGAAGAACACATTCCCGCCGCCACGGTCCCGAACGACTGGTCACAACCCGTGACGTGGACCTTTGAACCGGTCGATCACCAAGCGTTCCCCGCGTTGGGGTTGGCGGCTCGGGCCGGGCAAGCCGGGGGCGTACACCCCGCGTGGTACAACGCCAGCAATGAAGTGTTCGTGGACGCGTTCCATGATGGGCACATCAGTTTCACCGCAATCAGCGACGGCCTGGCGGCGGCCCTAGACAAGGCCGACCAGTTGAACGCAGACCACACGATAGCTGGTGGCCTTACACTTGAACACGTCCTGGAAGCTGACGCACACGCCCGCGCTTGGGCTCACGAGTGGGTGAACGCATGACAATCCTTCTGTACATTCTGGGAGTCATTCTTTTCTTAGCCGCAATTGGCTTGTCGATTGGACTCCACGAAATCGGTCACTTGGTGCCTGCTAAGAAGTTCGGCGTCAAGGTCACCGACTACATGATCGGGTTTGGCCCAACCCTGGTGTCGTTTAAACGTGGGGAAACACGGTACGGAATCAAACTTCTCCCGTTGGGTGGGTTCATCGCGATGCCGGGAATGTACCCGCCCAAAGAAGCCACGCACACACGCGCTCAAGACGTACCAAACGAAAAAACCGTTCAAGGGATCGTGCGCGAAGCAGCCAAGAAACGTCACGCCAACCAGGAGCTGGCTGACCCTCAACAGCCCGTGGTGACCGACACGCGGCAGGACGGTACACCTCGGAAGGGGCGTCTGTTTGAAAACACCCTGGCCGACGCCCGCGAATTCTCCAACCGGGGGATCGAACCCGGTGAAGAACACCGCACGTTCTACGCGCTCAACCTGCCCAAACGCCTGGTCGTGATGTTCGGCGGGCCGTTCATGAACCTACTGCTGGGAATCGGGATCCTGGCGTTAGTGCTCTTAGGAATCGGGGTGCCGGGCCCATCCACCACCGTGGCGACCGTGGTCGAATGTGCCGTCCCCGCGTCAGAAGCTCAAGCGCGACAAGCGGCAGGCAACGACGACTGCACGCCCAAGGACCAGCTCACACCCGCATGGGAAACCGGCATCAAACCAGGTGACAAAATCCTCGAAATCGGGGGCACCCCAGTTGAGTCATGGGACCACATGACTGAACAGATCCGCGCTGCCGCCGGAACCACGGTCCCCATCAAACTGGAGCGCGACGGCCAGGTGATCACAAAGGACGTGCCGATTATCACCTCGGAACGCCCCAAAACCGACGAACATGGCAGCCCCATCGTCAACTCCGACGGCACCCCCGAAACCGAACAAGCCGGGTTCCTGGGAGTCTCACCCACGCAAGAACTCACCCCCATCCCTGTGAGCGAATTCCCCGCCACGGTCGGGTCCTCGATCACCCAGACTTTCAGCGCGCTGTTCCATTTGCCGCAGCGCCTGGTCGAGATTGGGCAGATCGCCATCAATGGGGGAGACCGGCCAGCTGACGGACCAATCGGCGTCGTGGGAATCGGGCGCGTGGCCGGCGAAATCGTGTCCACCGATCTGTTCGACGTCGTGGACAAAATCCAACTGGGGTTGAGCCTCGTGGCCTCGCTGAACTTCTTCCTGTTCGCCTTCAACCTAGTGCCATTGCTGCCCCTGGACGGTGGTCACATCGCAGTCGCGCTGTATGAAGGCGCTCGCCGGCGAATCAACCTTGCCCGAGGTCGTGGCATCGTTGGTCCGTTCGACACCGCCCGGTTGCTACCGCTCACCTACGGGGTCGTGGGAGTCATGCTGGTCATGACGCTCCTTTTGCTGTACGTGGATCTGTTCAATCCGATCACGCTGCGCGATCTGTTTGGCGGTTAGGGCCAGTCGCGGACTAGGTCGAATAAGGACACCGAACACACGAAGACATAGAATGAACGTACATCGCGTGGAAGGGAAAGAATGCCTGCCGTAAATCTTGGAATGCCATCGACTCCCACTGTTTTGGCGCCGCGTCGCAAAACCCGCCAAATCAAAGTTGGAAGCGTAGGGGTGGGGTCAGACTATCCCGTGAGCGTGCAGTCCATGACCACCACCAAAACCACGGACATCAACGGCACGTTGCAGCAGATCGCCGAACTCACCGCGTCCGGGTGCGACATCGTCCGCGTGGCTTGCCCCAGCGCCGACGACGCTGAAGCACTCCCAGCGATCGCCCAGAAATCACAGATCCCCGTGATCGCTGACATCCACTTCCAGCCCAAGTACGTGTTTGCGGCGATCGAGGCCGGCTGCGCAGCGGTTCGTGTGAACCCCGGTAACATCCGCAAGTTCGACGACCAGGTGAAAGAAATCTCCCAGGCCGCCAAGGACCACGGCACCTCGATCCGCATCGGTGTCAACGCCGGGTCACTGGACAAGCGCATCATGGAGAAGTTCGGAAAAGCCACGCCTGAAGCCCTGGTCGAATCGGCCGTGTGGGAAGCCTCGCTGTTCGAAGAGCACGACTTCCACGACTTCAAAATCTCGGTCAAACACCACGACCCCGTCATCATGGTCGAGGCCTACCGCCAACTTGCCGAACGTGGAGACTGGCCGCTCCACCTCGGCGTGACCGAAGCCGGCCCCGCCTTCCAGGGGACCATCAAATCTGCGACCGCGTTTGGGGCGCTTTTGGCAGAAGGCATTGGTGACACGATTCGTGTGTCACTGTCTGCGCCGCCGGTTGAAGAAGTCAAGGTGGGAACCCAGATCCTGCAGTCGCTCAACCTCAAGCAGCGCAAGCTCGAAATTGTGTCGTGCCCGTCGTGCGGACGCGCGCAGGTGGACGTGTACGAGCTGGCCGATAAAGTCACTGAAGGTCTCAAAGGCCTGGACGTGCCGTTGCGCGTGGCCGTCATGGGGTGCGTTGTCAACGGTCCCGGTGAAGCACGCGAAGCCGACCTGGGTGTCGCATCTGGCAACGGCAAAGGCCAGATCTTCGTCAAGGGTGAAGTCATCAAGACCGTGCCCGAGTCCAAGATCGTGGAAACCCTGATCGAAGAAGCCCTGCGCATCGCTGAAGAGAACGGCGACCCGTCCGGCGAAGCAGAGGTTGTCGTCGGTTGATCCGGCTAGCGCCCCTGCTTCACCATCACACATCGTGGGTGCAGGGCGTATGTGCGGGTGACCCTGCAGGCACCATCACCATCCAGCGACTCGTTGACGGGGCTTGTACCGCTCAAATCGACGCACCGTCCGGTGTCCTGTGGGGCACCGTCAGCGAACAGGGGAGCGCCCTGCCACCAGAGTCGGTTTTCTGGATTGGGTACTCCGTCACCCCGCTCACCCCGTCTCTCAACGGGGTCGCTGACGTGGCGTCGCTTCTCAACCGCCGAGGTCGTTACCCGTGTTCGCTGGTGGGGCACCGAGAGCCGGTTTTGGATGTGTATCGCCGGCTAGTGTGGGGGCCACCTCGGGGAGTGCGACCGCACCAACCGTTGCTGGTCGCATGTGAGCGGCCGGACGTTGACGAGATCCCGGTCCGCGTCGCCAGGACCGACGAATACACACAGGTGTATGAAGCCTCCGTGGCGATGTTCAAAGAAGAAGTGGGGTTCTCACCTGAACAGCCCAACCCCTCCGGATACCGGGCGCGCGTGCGATCACTCTTGACCGGTGGGCACACGCTTGTGCTCAGCGACGGGAACACCCTGATCTTCAAAGCCGACCTGGGCGTGATCTCTAGTCGAGCAGTCCAAGTCCAAGGCGTGTGGGTCCACCCCGCCTACCGCGGCCAAGGAATCGCCAGCCGAGCCATGGTCTCCGTGACGCGACACGCCCTGGCGTACGCACCCACGGTGAGTTTGTACGTCAACTCATTTAACACCTCGGCGCTGGGCGCTTATGCGCGCGCTGGCTACCGGCAGATAGGCGAATTCGCCACAGTCATGTACTGACGCGGCTCCCTGACGTGGCGACTCAACAGGTGGGACGTGACGGCTCGCACAGTCGTAAAAGGTGACCCTGTGCACATGAAAATCTCAGAATGATCTAGCATTGAGGTGTTTCAATACGGCCTTTGGCCGGAACCTGTCGGTCGAGGCGCACGCGCCTCCCTGAACATACGGACGTTTAAATATGATGATGGCAACTTCGAAAAAGAAGAAGAAAAAGAAGAAGGGAAAGAAGGGGAAGAAGGGCGCGTCCTTTGATCCCAAGTCCCTGATCAAACCCGCAATCTGGGCGGGTGTGGCGATTGTCGCGATTGTCATCGTGGTGCTCATTGCCAACTGGCTGCGAAGCCTCGACGCTGTTGCGGCCTTCATTGAGAAGTACCCGGGCGAATACGAGCTGCCAGAAGGTGCGCCGGTCGGGTTCCCCGCATGGCTGAACTGGCAACACTTCCTCAACATGTTCTTCATGTTGCTGATTGTTCGTTCAGGATGGCTCATCCGTTCCACGCCTAAGCCGGACTCGTTCTGGACGCGCGACAACACCAAGTTCATCAAGACCAAGGGCGAACCTAAGAAGATCTCGATGAACCACCTCATCCACTTCTCGTTCGACACGCTGTGGGTGCTCAACGGTGTGATCTTCTTTATTCTGCTGTTCGTGACCGGCCAGTGGATGCGTATCGTCCCCACCAGCTGGGAAGTTTTCCCGAACGCGCTGTCTGCTGCCCTGCAGTACGCTTCCATGAACTGGCCAGTGGAAAACGGCTGGGTCAACTACAACGGTCTGCAGCAGCTTGCCTACTTCACCACCGTGTTCATTGCTACTCCGCTGGCCATGATCACTGGTCTGCGCATGTCAGAGGTGTGGCCCATTAAGGGTAAGTTCAACGACGTGTACCGCGTTGAGCACGCTGCAAAGGTCCACTTCCCAGTCATGATCTACTTCGTTGCGTTCACTGCAGTTCACGTGTTCCTGGTATTCGCAACCGCAATTGTGGCAGGCAAGGGACCGTTCGCGAACCTCAGCCACATGTTTGCGGCCGCACCGGACAAACCAATCCTGGGTCTGATCCTGTTCCTGGTTGCCGTGGTTGTCATGGCAGCTGCGTGGGTAGTCATCCGCCCAATCTTCGTAGCACCAGTAGCCGGCAAGTTCGGAAACGTGACAACCCGCTAGCAGCTCGGTTCCCGGCTAGAGGGAGGGCCGTCCGCGCAACTTATCGAGTGCGCGGCGGTCCTTTTTCGTGGGCCGGCCCATGCCCTTGTCGCGGCGTGGTACGGGAGCGCGCAACAGTGGGCTGGGTTCGGGGGAGTTGTCCACGTAACATGCGCGCGCAACTGAGGCGGGACCTCGGGTAGCTAGAAACCCTTGAACCACTAAAATCCGGTCGATTCCGTGACGACGGATGTGTACTTCGTCGCCGATTTTGACCTTGTACGACGCCTTGACCTTTTCGCCGTCAACCCGCACGTGACCGCCCTTGATAACAGAGGCGGACAGGGTGCGGGTCTTGAAAACGCGCACCGCCCACAGCCACGAGTCGATGCGCTGCGATCCGTGCGTGTCAAACGTGGGCTCAATCATGCATTCGAGCATAGAACACCAGGTGGTAATCTGTGCCCAGGTCCGGTTTTGGCCTGTCAATGAGTTAAATCAGGAGTTAGAGCTATGCCCTTGCGGATGTCCACGCTTTTTGTGCGCACCCTCAAAGAAGAGCCTGCAGATGCAGACGTCAAGAGCCACAAGCTGTTGCACCGTGCGTCCTACATTCGCCGTTCAGCTCCGGGAATCTACACGTGGTTGCCTCTGGGGCTGCGGGTGCTGGACAAGATCGAAGCTATTGTTCGCGATGAAATGAACAAGGCAGGGTCGCAGGAAGTTCACTTCCCTGCGCTGTTGCCTGCTGAGCCGTATGAAAAGTCCGGTCGCTGGGAAGCTTTTGGTGAAGGTATTTTCCGCCTCCAAGACCGCAAAAAGGCTGATTACCTTCTGGCTCCCACGCACGAAGAAGCCTTCACGCTTCTGGTCAAGGACCTGTACTCGTCGTACAAGGATCTGCCGGCTAACCTGTACCAGATCCAGACAAAGTACCGTGATGAAGCCCGGCCACGCGCGGGGCTGTTGCGCGGGCGTGAGTTCATCATGAAGGACGCGTATTCGTTCGACATTGACGACGCGGGCTTGGACGTTGCGTACGAAAAAATGCGTAAGGCTTACATCAACGTGTACAACCGGCTTCAGTTGCCGTTCGTCATGGTTGAAGCGACCCCTGGCGCTATGGGTGGTTCCGGTACCCACGAGTTCCTGTACCCGTCCGAGGTGGGTGAAGACACCTACGTGCGTACCGACGGCGGATATGCGGCAAACGTCGAAGCTGTCACCACGGTCGTGCCGGAAGATATCGACTACAGCGACGCCCCAGCTGCTCACGTCGAGGACAGCCCCGGGACCACCACGATCGCTACTCTGGTGGAATTCGCTAACACGCACCACCCACGTGAGGACCGTCCGTGGACCGCTGCCGACACGCTGAAGAACGTCGTGTGTACAGTCGTTCACCCAGATGGGAAGCGCGAAGTCGTTGTCATCGGTTTGCCTGGTGACCGCGAAGTTGACCTGGGTCGCGCCGCCGGAACTGGCATGTTGGGGTCCGGCGAAGTCGATCTGGTGGCTGCAACCGATGAGGACCTGGAGAACCACCCTGGACTGGTGAAGGGCTTCATCGGGCCAGGTAACAGCCTGGATCAGGCCGTCCTGGGTCTCGAAGGCTCCACGAAGATCCGCTACTTGCTGGACCCGCGCGTGGTTAGCGGCACCCGCTGGATCACGGGTGCGAACGAACCGGACAAGCACGTGTTTGACTTGGTTGCCGGCCGTGACTTTGTGGGTGATGAGTTTATTGAGGCCGCCGAGGTCGTCGCCGGTGACCCTGCCCCCGACGGTTCTGGTGAGCTTCAGCTGGCACGCGGTGTTGAAGTAGGTCAGATCTTCAAGCTTGGTACGCGGTACGCCGAGGCCCTGGGACTTTCTGTTTTAGATGAAAACGGAAAAGCCCGCGTGGTCACGATGGGTTCATATGGAATTGGTGTGTCGCGTGTTATGGCTTGCATTGCTGAAGAGCACGCGGATGACAAGGGACTTGTGTGGCCAGCTAACTTGGCGCCTGCCGATGTCCACATTGTTGCGACCGGAAAAGACGCCCAGGTCTTTGACGTGGCTGAAGAGCTGACGGCCCAAGTTGAAAAGGCCGGTTACACGGTTCTTCTTGACGACCGTCCAAAGGTCAGCCCAGGTATGAAATTCGGTGACGCTGAACTCTTGGGTATGCCCACGGTCGTCGTCGTGGGACGTGGACTCAAAGACGGCGTGGTCGAATTGCGTGACCGCGCCACCGGAGAAGCCACCAACCTGCCCGTTGAAACGGCCGGTCAGAAGATCATTGACGCAATCGCGCAGAAACTGGATGCGATCAACAGCATCGAACTGCTCGGACAGTAGACATGCTGACGGCGATCCTCAGCCAGCCAGGAGCTTTGGCCGTCGCACATGTCGACCTAGACATCACGACAATTCTGCTTTTGGTGTTCGCCAGCGCGTTGGCTGGTTGGATCGATGCTGTTGTGGGTGGCGGTGGCCTGATTCAGCTACCGGCGCTTTTGTTAGTGCCGGGGATGACTCCGATTCAGGCTGTCGCCACCAATAAGATTGGTTCGATCTGTGGCACCACTGTTTCTGCCACCACATACTTGACCAAGGTGAAGGTCGATAAATCGGTCACGGTGCCGGGCGCGATTTTCGCGTTGATAGGTGCCGTGATGGGTGCGCTGGTTGCTTCCCAGATTCCGGAGAAAGCGTTTACGCCCATCATTCTGGTTGTGCTCATTGGGGTGGGTGTTTTTACGCTGGCGAAACCGTCGTTGGGAGCCGAAGCGCGTTTGCGATTTAGTGGACGGCCCCGCATGCATCACGGGGTGTCGTGGTTGATTGGTCTGCTAGTGGGCATGTACGACGGCGCGCTGGGTCCTGGGACGGGTTCGTTCTTAGTGATTGGCCTGGTCGCGGTTGTGGGGTTCAGTTTCTTGCAGGCTTCAGCGAGCGCAAAGGTGATGAACTGGGCCACCAACTTTGGGTCGCTGTTGTTCTTTATTCCAGCTGGTTTCGTGGTGTGGAAGGCCGGGCTCGCAGTGGCTGTGGGGAACGTGATTGGCGGGTTCTTTGGCGCCAAACTCGCGATTTCTAAAGGTTCCAAGTTTGTACGCGTGGTGTTCGTGGTGGTGGTGAGCGCCCTGGTGCTCAAGCTGGGTTTCGACATGATCCGCGAAACCCTGTAACGGCTTCAAACGTCCGGGCGAAACGGCGCAAAGCGAGCGAAACTGCGCAATATAATGCGCAGTTTCGCTCGCTTTGCGCCGTCTGGTCTTGAACTCACTAGCCGAAATGTGTTGGTGCCAAGAAGTTGCCTGCCCAGTTTGGACTTGACGTTGGAAGTGACGAGCACATTCATCGCCCGGCATGGTTGGGGGTGCGAAAAACGGAGGGTCTTACGTAGTGGCCAGGTCAGCTCATAGCCATCGAGGCCGCGAGGTGGGTGAGACATCGGAACATTGATGAGACCGACTGTTAAGCCTTGTGCGTTCAACCACTCCCAGATCGTGTCGTAGCCGAAGTCGGGTGTTTCCAGAAGACGGTCACCGTAACCGGGGTCTTGCGTGTCGAAGAACTGATAAATGCCATGCCTCCGGGCTGGCGAGCGGTCATGAAGGATGCCCAACCGGGGGGCTCACACCGTAAGCAATATACGGTTCCCCTGCCGTTAGGCAGTTAGATAAAATCTCACGTGAAGAAAATCGGCATGCTCTGTGCTTTCCATTTTCACCCCTGCTTTCTACCGGTGCTGGAAACAGTAAGGTGGGCGCCGCGCAGCGTGAAAAACATCCCGACAATCAATGAACCAGCCGCCACTACGAAACTCAAGGTAGTTGAGTTACTAAACACCATGGCGATAACCGCAGGGCCCATAATTTGCCCCAAGCTGTACCACGTCGTCAGGGAAGCCGCCGCAACTGGGCTCCCCGCTTTGAGACCCGCTTCAATAGTCAGCATCGTTACCCCCATGAAGGTAGCTCCGAACAAAGACGCCGACACAAACAAGAGACCGGGCCCAGAGCTGAAGACTGCCACGATAGCACCAGTAACCTGCAGGAAATAGCATCCAGCAAGCGCTTTGAAGGTTCCCACTCGGTTTGCCGCATACGACCAAAACAACGGGGATGGAGCGGTGGCGCATCCAGCCACCAGCCACGTCGAGGCAGCGGCTGTTTGCCCGAAAACCGGCTGCGCTAGAACCACCAGATATGTACCGATGATGATGTAGCCTGCGCCTTGGAAGAGATATCCAGCAGATAGCCACCGCAATGGTTCAAGCGAAGATTCCTGTCCTTGGTCACTTCGTGGCCGAGTAGAAGAATCGGAGCGATTCTCACGTATTGGCCAATTCCATGCAAGAAGCGAAAGTACTGCACTCACTGCTGCGCAGATAAGCCACAGTGCCCGCCATGAGATGGCGCTTCCCCCCATGAGGACAATTCCTCCGGAGATGAGGATGCCTAGCCCGACTCCTGCGTAAATTATTCCACCATCATGGGCTCGGCGTTTGACCACGGGAATATTCTGCGTCACCGAGACGAAGACTAAAGCTGAGATGGCACCAGCCCAAAAACGGACCGCTATTTGCCACCACGGTGAGCCGGAGAAAGCAACCGCCGCCAGAAGCACTGTCGTCAACACAAGGGCTGCCCTGTGTAACCTTCTAGAAATCGGCAACCACCCTCGGGAGGCCGCCAAAGAACCCACAAAATACCCGGCGTAGTTTGAGGTGGCGATCCACGCGCTGGACTGTCCCGACCAGCCCAGGGAACCTACCATCAAAGGCAAAATGGGGGTATAAAAGAATCTACCCAAGCCCATGGCTACTGCTAGGCCGGCGGTACCACGCGACACCAAAAGAGCATCCCGGTGGGTAGTTTCTGTCGCGGCGGAGTGAGCGTCTCCTTCAGGCTTCCCCATTGTTTTCCTCCTGTGCAATGCCCTGGGCGATGTTTGCTCCTTCTACTGCAGCTGGCATTCCAGCGTATACCCCAGCATGGAGAATAGCTTCGATAATTTCTTCAAATGAGCACCCGTTGCGGCGCGCTCCTCTAATGTGTGTTGCGTGGTACCGCCGGCCTAGCAGCGGCAACGGCTGAACTGAATTCTTTGCTGGGGGGGTGTCCCTATGGTGTTTGTCAAGCCGCGGTCGGGGTGCGGGGCTCGTATAGGGTGCCTGTTTTCATCATCGCGTACATGACGTTTAGTCGGCGCCGGGCTAGGCACATGATCGCTGCGTTATGGCGCTTCCCTTCGGCTCTTTTCCGTTCGTAGTACGCCTTTGATATCGGGTCGTGGCAAGACGCAACCCATGCGGACCGAAATAACGCGTTCTTCAATTTCTTGTTCCCGGCACGGGCAGGGTACTCGCCTCGGATTGACGTTCCGGATCGTCGGGTTACTGGAGCGATTCCGGCATAGGCGGCCAGGTGTCCTGGAGTGGGGAACGCGGACAGGTCGCCAGCGGCCAGGAGGATCTGGGCTGCGGTCTTGACTCCGACTCCTGGCATTGATGTCAAGACCGTGGAAAGAGGGAAGTCATCGACCAGCTTCTCTACCTCTTCAGCGACGATGTCCCGTTGATGCTTAAGCTCTTTGATCTGAGCTGCGACCCTCGGGATGATGAGTTCAACAGCGTCAGCACCTGGCACTGTGACGGTCTGCTCTGACAGTGCTGCGAAGACCTGGTCGATGAGCGGACCTGGGTCTTTGCGGCTGTGGTGACGTGCCCACCGTTTCACTCCGGCTTTGCCTGCAGCTTTGAGTCCGGCGGGACCGTGGTAGCGGATCAAGAGATCCAACACGATCGCCCGAGTGAGAACGACACCGGGGAATACACGTTCCAGTGATGGGTAGATCTGGACCAAGAGAGACCGTAGCCGATTGATCGCGCGCGTTGATTCACGAGCGAGGTCTTCATCAAACCCTGAGAGCACCTTCAGTGCTGACAAGACCTCGGAATTACGGTCCACGGCTCGTAGCGTGTGTGGCATTGTCCGGGCGGTATCAGCGATGATGAACGCGTCCCTTGCGTCGGTCTTTGACCGTCCCGGATACAGGTCTGCGGCCTTACGCATTGCCAGTCCGGGCAGGTAGGCGACGTCCGCGCCAAGATCACGGGCGACAGTGATTGGCAGTGCTCCGATCGTGTTCGGCTGGTCGACCACAACCAGCACCGGACCGTGTTGCTGCAAATCGGTGATGACCTTCCGTAGCGCGGTCTCATCTTGAGGCAACTCTTGGTCATACACACGTTGCCCCTCGGGTGTGAGCGCGCATCCATGATGGGCGGTCTTACCGACATCGAGTCCTAGTGTGATGGAGTATTCGGTTGTCATGACAGGTCCCCCTCGTCCTGTAATACCCGGGTCGCTGATGTCACGACACCCGATGCTGGCACCCACGTTACGAAGAGACCTCGAACAAAGCCGGGCCACGTCCCTATCAGCAGTCAACGCGCGTCCTGGACTCCTGGCGGCAACACCCCCCGGATCATCGATGACAGGGCAAAAAAGCCATACCAGGACCAGCGACCAGATCCTCTGATGAGGACCTACAAATGAATGTAACGGGCTGTGTGCACTGGCCACGTGGTTGCGCTCTCCCCGTACGCGGAAGTGCTAAGGAGCCGGGCCAGGTTTGGAAGGCGCCCAGCAGCTACGCCCCCTCTCAACGAAATCGAGGCTTCCCCCCCCCATCGATGCCGAGAATTAGCGCGCGAGTGCTCTGGTTCGTCATGCCTGCCCCCGAATACCCGTTGGTACTATCAGTGGTCGAAAACTGACTGTCTGGACATCATACTCCGATCCTCCTGGTTGGTCGCAATACCTTGCGATGAGGTAGTTCTGGATGATGAGTCCTGTCACGTTCCGCTCACCATTCCAAGCGGTGTATGGGATGCTAGGGATATGGCGATCACTCTCAACGGACTCCGCACAGTCGTATATCCAACCGACGATCTCGCAGCGAGTAAAGCTTGCTGGTCGGAGTTGCTTGGCATGGATCCCTACTTTGACCAGCCGTTCTATGTCGGCTTCGAGGTGGGAGGCTATGAGTTGGCGTTGGACCCCGATGGTGATGTGAACGGTGGTCCTGTTGTTTACTGGGGCGTGGATGATATTGAAGACTGCCACGAGCGCCTCATCGCCAGCGGCGTTTCGTCGGTGGATGACGTTTCGGAGGTTGGCGACGGGATCCGTGTTGCTGTGGTCGGCTTGCCGGACGGTTCCAAGCTTGGACTCATTGAGAACCCTCATTTTAAGGTTTCCTGAAGTTATGGACTAGGAGCAGGCTGCCCGCCCATTAAGGAGATGTTCTCCGTTCCTATGTTGCAGCGGGGCTCCCGCTGCAACATAGGCTTGCTCCTGAGGTTCATTACTGCCCTCGCGTTGTGGGTCCAGCCGAACGGCCGGGGCACCCCTTGTCGCGCTTGATAGACCGCTGTGATCATGGCGTTGACCTGCTCGGTGTACTCGGAACCGGTTTGGTTCTCGAAAGAGTGGACCGTCGAAGCGGTCCCATCTGCGAGAACCAGTCGTGGTGCTGATTCTCTGTTTGGACTGAATCCGAAGGTGGTTTGTAGGTCCGCGGACCGTTGCGGTGTTGCGATTCGGAAGCGGGTGCAGTCATAAGTTACTTCGGAAGCCCAGGCCGTCGAGATGCGAAGAACGCTTCCATCGGCAAAGTGGACTGTCAGCCTACCCGCCACCTCGACATCACGCGCGGACGACGCCGTCGCCATGTCTGTACTGCGACGCCACCGCGCCGAGGCGCTGAGATTTGCCATTGGCGTCAGCTCGCATGTCACTCCGGTCATTGAAGCAGTAAACATTGCGTACGCGACATCAGCAAGGTGCCAGCCCAGATCTAGTAGTGCTCCTCCACCAGCAAATTTCCGGTCGGTGAACCAGCTATTTACACCGGGCACGCCCTCTCGGCGCTACCAGCTAGCTCCGATGTCGAATGGGCCAGGTCCGATGCTGTCCACCAGCAGGCGCACATCGGCGCGAAACACAGCCGACATCGCGGTCATGAGCACGGCGTCGGAGGACATCTGCTCTATTGCGGAGTCATACTCCGCAATGGCGAGACAGGAGGGCTTCTCTAGTAAATCAGAGCAGCCGCGGCGCGCCGCCTCTCTGGCGAGATGGCAGGGGGTATGGCTTGGGGTTCCAACGATCACGATGTCCATAGGGGGGCCCAGAAATCCTCAATGCTGGACAGGCGGTCCAGCGCCCCGGCCACCCCGGCCGGGGCGTAGCGCGCCACTACTCGGGCCGCCGGATGCTGAGCGAGACGGGGTTCCCAGACCTCTCGATTCACCCAGCCATATCCCAGCAGGCCAACACGCAGGGGGAGTGGAGAGCTCACCTGCGCACTCGAGACACAAGGTCTCCCACGAGCTCCCCCACGAGCTGGATGGTTGGGAGCTCCGCCAGCAGAGTCTTGTGTGCTATCCACAGCTCCCGGGCGGCAACATTCTCGGACTTCGGGCACATGCGGGCCATTTCGTCAACATTCAAATCCGGCCTCGGTCCGGACTGGAAAGGTCTTGGTCCGGTAGACGGGGGGAAAGTCAACGCAGGCAGCGAGACCCGCGATCTTGAGCAACTCCACCAGGCGGTCCTGCTGTTCAGAGCTAAACGACTCATCGAGGGTGAACAAATGCACTAACGGGTGTGTGCCCCGTGGCATGCGCCTCGGGTCGAAAAGCCGTTTGGCTACAGTCGAATCTGTGGACTGTAGCTAAACTTCTCAGGATTACCTCCATTTAGTGACCTGCATCACCATTTAGGCGACTTTTGGCTACAGTCGACGTGCGAGTTGGGGCTCGGCTGTAGCTAAACGAATCGAAAGCCAGCCCGTCCCGAGGTGTCAGAAAGTTACGTTGCATGCATGGCTTGGTGCGAAGGAGCATCGGCAATCGTGGTGTTCGTGGTTGTGGTCAGCGCCCTGGTGCTCAAACTGGGTTTCGACATGATCCGTGAAACCCTGTAACGGCCTCACCCTAGTTTCTTCAGGTTGTGCGCATTGACGCCATAAGACCCCATGCCGGCTAGCGCGCGGGCAACCCACAAACTGCGGTCGGCGTCGCCGTAGGCTTTCTGGGTGCCACCTCGGGCGGATTTGAGGTACCAAAACATGTTGGCAACTTCGCGGGCGATCGACGCGCCCAACCCAAACTGCGGGTCAATCCCGGCGTGCTGACACAGCGAAACCGCGAAGTCATAGAGCCACTTGGCTTGCTGCGCGGGGTCGGGTGTGGGGATTTCGTAGAGCCGGTTCCACAGCATGGGAGCCACCATGTAGGCGACAGGCCCCAGAAGCGGTTGTGGGTCAATGGCCTTCCACGTGGAGATCCCGTTGGAGTCGGGGTGGCCGGCCAGAATGTTGTAGTAGTGCAGGTCGGCGTGAAGCAAGTACGACTGCTGCGACTGCGCCAACCGCGTGGTCCACATGTGTGCCTGGTCAATGACTTGGCGGTCTTCGGGGCGGAAGCTGCGGTAGTCGGCAAGCGCCTGCACGTTGCTGTTGAACTTGTTGAGCCACCCTTGCGCAATGTCCTGCACGCGCACAAATCCGCGCCCTCCGTGGACGGTGAGCACCCGCACCAGCTGACCCCAAATGGGCGGAACCTGGTCAAGCGGAACCGTGGACAGGTTTTCGGCAGTGACTAACCGCTCCTGCAAGGTGGCACGGAAAGACGAGTCCTCTTCAATAATCCGCACCGCACCGCGACCATTCCACGCACGCAGGGCCTCCAGCACCTGAGCGTGGACGTGCGGGTTCGCGGAGTTGGGAGAGGCGAAACGCACAATCGCTTGGTAGTTCTCCTTTGTGAGGACTGGAACCACCAGACTTTCGGCCCCGGCCCACGGCGATCCGGGCACGGGATCGGGTGTGAGCGACCACCGGTCACACAGCTCGTTGAACATGAAGGGGAGTGCTTTAGCCCATGCGTCGGCGCGTTCGGGCCCAATGAGCTCGCCAACCGCACCTAGTAGTGACTTCGGAACCTGCACTTCGTCTCCTAAAACCTCAACAGTTCAAACTTACCCGCCTTTTGGGTGGCGCGGGCGGATTCGTACAGGTGGCGCAGGGCAAACGCGTGTACTTCCTTTTCAGTCTGCGGATCTTTGGGGTATGCGAAGGTGAAGACGTTTGGGAGAGTCGCGGTGAGGAGGCTTTCGGCTTCGACCGCGAGTTTCTTAGTGTCGTGGGGGTCGCTGGGCAACTGCCACGCGGGTTTGTTTGCGGGCAGGTTCTCAACTCCCACCGAGGTGGCAAACGACCTGGCCTCCTCGGCCGCGTGGGCCAGGAGGTCGTGGCGGTCGCGGACGAACATGCCGTAGGGCGACTTCTCGTCCTCAAAGACCGCCAAGCGCTGGTAGGCATACGAGCTCTTGTGGCAGGCGGCAATGAACCCAGCCAAACCATCTGTCTTCTGTCCCTCTTCGTCGTCTTTTCCGTCACCGCCGGCGTCGCCTGAGTTGTTCCCGGGCGCAGGGTTGATGACGGGGGAGAAGGAGTCGGTGAGTTTACGTGCATCGGCTTTGAAGTCGCGCAGAAGAACTAGGGCTGTGCCCACTGCTACGTCAGCAAGGGTCGCCGAGGTGGCCCCTGCGAGGTTGGGAAAGACACCGGTGATTGCGGAATGGATTTCGGTCAGTGCGTCTTTGAAGTCGCGTTGTGGTTCAGGGGAGGGTGATTCGGTCGCAAGTTCGCTGGGCGGGGCCCACACCGGGCCGATAGCTTTGCTCAACCTGTCGCGAACCGATGTCTGGCCGCCGGTTGCTTGCGTGTTCTCAAGGATCCGGGCAATCCGGTTGCGCACTTTGTCGGTTGGGCTGAGGGTGGGAAGTTCGGGGTCGGAATCAACGCGGATTCCGCAACCACTTGTCAGCGCTACAGCGGCTGTGAGGGCCAAAAAACTCCGGCGGCCCAGCGTCCCTTTTCCTTGCATAATGGCAATCTTAGCGAAGGGACAGTCCCAGTGAAGTGAACCCAAAAGGTCGCTTGGTGTGCAGACTGCCAGTAGAGTCTCGTGTAACGGTTCTGGAAGGAGTCCACATGAAGAATGAAGCTCAACAGGTCACCGACCTGATCCGCACCCCACTGTCACAAGAGGGCCTCATCGTCGAAGACGTGAAGGCCCACGCGGCGGGACAGTACCGCAAGGTCACTGTCGTGATCGATTTGGATACCGACACCTCGGACCCGGTCTCTTTAGACACGATTGCCCAGGCCACAAAGATTGTGTCCGAACTCATCGACGGCGTGGAACTGTTTAACGACAAGCCCTACGACCTGGAAGTGACATCGCCCGGGGCAACCCGAGAACTTACTGAGAAACGTCACTTCCTACGGAACCGAGGTCGCAACCTGGATGTGCGCACCAACGGCCCCGCGTACACGGGCGAACTTGTCGATGTGACCGATCACGGCATCACGCTCGTAGACTCCAAGAAAGTGGACTATGTGATTCCTTTTTCGGACATTACGAAAGCAAAGGTCGTTTTGCGATTCCGCTAATCAGGTGAATCCATTAGGGTTACACCTACACGTTCATTTGTGAACAACTGAAATTTCAATAGCCGGGTAGGCGGCAAAACGGAAGGCCAGATACGTGGACATCGACCTGAGCGCGCTAAGAATGATCGAGCGAGAGCGCGAAATTCCTTTGAAAGTGCTCGTGGATCTGATCGAACAGGCCCTGCTTATCGCGTACCAGCGCACAGAAGGCTACTACCCGGACGCACGCGCTGAACTCGACACGAAAACCGGTAAAGCCACTATCTGGGCAGTCGAATTCGATGACGACGACAACCCCATTGGGGAATTCGATGACACTCCGGAAGGTTTTGGGCGCATCGCCGCACAGACCGCCCGCAATGTCATCCACCAGCGTCTGCGCGACGTCGAAGACGAATCGGTCTTGGGTTCCTTCAAGAACCACGAGGGTGAGATCGTCTCTGGCGTGATCCAGCAGGGCAAGCAAGAAGACATGGTTCAAGTGAACCTGGGTGACATTGAAGCCTTGCTGCCTCCGCACGAACAGGTGCCGGGGGAGACGTATGAACACGGTCGTCGTCTCCGCGTGTACGTTACCGATGTCCACAAGGGGCAGAAGGGTCCGTCCGTTACTGTTTCGCGTTCCCACCCCAACCTGGTGCGCAAACTATTTGCACACGAAGTCCCAGAAATCGCGGACGGTCAGGTGGAGCTCGTGTCACTTGCTCGCGAAGCTGGTCACCGCACCAAGATCGCAGTGACACCCAAGGTTCCCGGCCTCAACGCTAAGGGAGCCTGCATTGGTGAATACGGTTCCCGTGTGCGCGCCGTGATGGGGGAACTGGGCGAAGAAAAGATCGATATCGTCGACTACAGCGAAAACCCTGCCAAGTTCGTGGCTAACGCGCTTTCTCCTGCTAAGGCCGCCAAGGTGGAAGTACTCGACGAGTCCGCGAAGATGGCCCGCGCGTATGTGCCAAACGATCAGTTGTCGCTGGCCATCGGCAAAGAAGGTCAGAACGCTCGCTTGGCAGCGAAGCTCACCGGCTGGAAGATCGACATCGTAGGCACCGCATAGTCGAATTTGCCGAGTGTGTAGAATAGGTGGGTGTCTTGTGAACCTATCCGCATGTGTGTGGGGTGCAGAAAAGTAGAACCCATAAGCAAACTTTCACGGTTTGTCTCTGTACAGGGTTCGTTGACTGCAGATACCCAACGCACACTTCCCGGAAGGGGAATGTGGATTCACCCTACACAAGCGTGTTGGAAAACAGCGCGGAAAAAGAACGCGTTCGCACGGGCTCTTCGGGTGCGCAACCTAGAAGTTCCCGATCTACCGATTACGGAAAGTAGTTAGCGAAATGGAAACCACGTAGTGAGTGCTCAGAAATGACACCCAGAATTATTGGTTGTGAGCAGTGAAATGAGATCTGTTCACTTACGATGAGGTTCCTTCCTGTCCGGAAGGAGCCCGGACAGGAGAAATGTGGCTAAGCCCCGTGTCCATGAGCTGGCAAAACAGCTCGGCACTACCAGCAAAGATGTGCTGGCAAAACTTGAATCAATGGGCGAATTTGTTCGTTCAGCATCTTCGACAGTTGAAGCGCCTGTCGTTCGGCGTTTGAAAGAACTGTACGCGTCGAACAGTGCAGACTCCGCTGGCGACAAGCCCGGAAGTGGCGCCAAGACCGGTGCTAAGAAGACAGCGACCAAGACCGCTGCATCGAAGAGCGCAGCTGCCAAGACTTCGGCAACAAAAACCACGGCTGCAAAGCCCGGAGCGACCAAGCCTGCCGCTACTAAGAGTGGCGACTCTAAGACCGCGGCTTCAAAGACCTCGGCATCTAAATCAGCGGCACCTAAGCCGGGTGCGCCTAAGGAAGCAGCTAAAAAGGACACTGCGCCTAAAGAAACAACTGCAAAGAAGACCCCGGCTCCTAAGCCCGCTCCAGCCGCTGGCAAGCCTGGCGCCGAAAAGTCGGACGCACCCAAGCCAGCTGCTCCCACCTCGGCACCTAAGCCAGGTGCTGCCGTACCTAAACCCGCACCCAAGCCGGGCGCTCCAAAGCCAGGTGCGCCTGCCTCGGGAGCTAAGCCCGGACCTAAGCCGGGACGCCCAGGGTCACGCCCGGGCAACAACCCGTTCGCTTCCTCGCAGGGTATGCCAAAACCAGGCGCCAAGCCCGGACCTAAGCCGGGACGCCCAGGATCGCGCCCGGGCAACAACCCGTTCGCTTCCTCGCAGGGTATGCCAAAACCAGGCGCCAAGCCCGGACCACGCGGAGGCGACGACCGTGCGCCACGCCCCGGCCGCGGACCACGCCCAGGTGGCGGTCCCAAGCCAGGACAACGTTCAGGCGCACCACGCCCCAACCCGGCGATGCTCAAGAATTCCGCTATCGCTAAGCCAGCACCGTCACGCGGTGGTGGCCCCGGTGGACCAGGAGGTCCCGGCGGCCCTGGAGGCCCAGGTGGACCTGGCGGGCCAGGTGGCCCAGGTGGCGGTCGTCCGGGTGGCGGTGGCCGTCCCGGTGGTCGCGGAGGTCGTGGCGGCCGAGGTGGCACCCAGGGTGCATTCGGTCGCGGAACCGGACGCTCGAAGGGACGCAAGTCCAAGAGGGCAAAGCGCCAGGAGCTCGAAGAGATGCAGGCTCCCGTCGTCGGCGGTGTCAAGGTGCCCCGCGGCGACGGCGAAACACCACTGCGTCTGCGTCGCGGATCCTCACTGGCTGACTTCGCAGAAAAGATCAACACCGACCCAACCAACCTGGTGACCGTGCTGTTCCACCTGGGCGAGATGGCAACCATCACTCAGTCGCTGGACGAAGACACGTTCCAGATTCTGGGTGAAGAGCTGGGCTACAAGATCCAGATCGTGTCCCCAGAAGACGAAGACCGTGAGCTTCTTGAAGCCTTCGACATCGACCTCGATGCGGAAGCAGAAGAAGATGAAGAAGACATGGTTCCACGTCCACCGGTCGTTACCGTTATGGGTCACGTTGACCACGGTAAGACCAAGCTTTTGGACGCGATCCGTTCGTCGAACGTGGTGTCGCGTGAAGCCGGTGGAATTACCCAGCACATCGGTGCGTACCAGGTGAGTGTGGACCACGAAGGCGACAAGCGCCCCATCACGTTCCTTGACACCCCAGGTCACGAAGCGTTTACCGCGATGCGTGCCCGTGGTGCCAAGTCCACTGACGTTGCGATCCTTGTGGTCGCAGCCGACGACGGTGTGATGCCTCAGACGATTGAAGCGCTCAACCACGCTCAGGCAGCAAATGTTCCGATCGTGGTGGCAGTGAACAAGATCGATAAGGAATCGGCGAACCCATCCAAGGTCATGCAGCAACTCACGGAATACAACCTGGTTGCTGAAGACTATGGTGGTGACACCATGTTCGTGCCTATTTCGGCGCTTCAGCGCAAGGGTATCGACGACCTTCTCGAAGCTGTTCTGCTCACCACGGATGCAGCTCTTGACCTGCAGGCCAACCCAGACAAGGCTGCGCGAGGTATCGCGATTGAAGCCAAGCTGGACAAGGGTCGTGGTGCAGTGGCAACGGTTCTGGTGGAGTCCGGAACCCTGCGCCAGGGTGACGCGATCGTGTGTGGCACCAGCTTTGGTCGCGTGCGTGCCATGTTTGACGAAAACGGCCAGCAGCTGGAAGAAGCCGGACCTTCACGTCCGGTGCAGGTGCTGGGTCTGTCGAGTGTGCCTCGGGCTGGTGACAGCTTCTTGGTCACGGACGACGACCGTACGGCGCGCCAGATCGCTGAAAAGCGTGACGCGATCGAACGTAACGCCGCACAGGCTCGCAGCCGTAAGCGCATTAGCCTCGAAGACTTCACCAAGGCCCTTGAAGAAGGCAAGGTTGACATGCTCAACCTCATTCTTAAGGGTGACGTCTCCGGTGCGGTCGAAGCTCTGGAAGACTCGTTGCTCAAGATCGACGTGGGCGACGAAGTGGACCTGCGCATCATCCACCGTGGCGTGGGTGCGATCACCGAAAACGACATCAACCTGGCAACCGTGGACAACGCGATTGTGATTGGTTTCAACGTGCGCCCTGAAGCCAAGGCCCGCGACCTCGCGGATTCGGAAGGCGTGGACGTGCGTTACTACTCGGTGATTTACGACGCGATCAACGACATCGAGTCCTCGCTGAAGGGCATGCTCAAGCCAGAGTTCGAAGAAGTCCACACCGGATCCGCCGAAATCCGCGAAGTGTTCCGTTCGTCCAAGTTCGGAAACATCGCAGGTTGTATGGTCAAGGACGGTGTCATCAAGCGCAACGCTGGTGCTCGCGTGACTCGCGACGGGGTTGTTGTGGGCGACAAGCTCACAGTCGAATCCCTGCGTCGCTTCAAGGACGACGCAACCGAAGTTCGCGAAGGCTTCGAATGTGGTATCGGTCTTGGAAGCTTCAACGACATTCGTGAAGGTGACATGATCGAGACGTTCGAAATGCGCGAAAAGCCACGTGACTAGTTGGAAGGACGTTTCTCATGGCTGACTCCACACGTGCCCGCAAAATTGCGGATCGCATCAAGGTGATCGTTGCGCAGACGCTGGAAAAGCGTGTCAAAGACCCGCGTCTGGGCTTCATTACGGTGACTGATGTTCGTGTCACGGGTGATCTGCAGAACGCCACCGTGTTCTACACGGTGTTCGGGGATGACGAGCAATTGGCGGCTACTAAGGCTGCTCTCAACTCCGCTAAGGGACTCATCCGTTCCGAGGTGGGGAAGGGTTTGCAGATTCGTCTGACGCCAAGTCTGGAGTTCGTTGCTGACTCGGTTCCTGCAGCTGCGGCTGAACTCGACACGCTGTTAGCAAAAGCACAGGAATCCGACGCTCGTGTGGCGGAACTCGCAAAGAATGCTAAACACGCTGGTGAGGCTGATCCGTATCGGAAGCCTCGCGAGGGTGAAGAGGATTTCTAAGAGAAATCTTTCACGCAGAGGCCCCTTGTTGTTTGACAGGGGGCCTCTGCTCGTTAAACTTTTCATTGGTAACAAAATGATCACGAGCATGTTAAGGGACTGTAGCGATGGGTAAGCACTCAGCACCGAAGAAGTCGAAGACCTCGGTTAGCGACTTTATGTCGGCAGTCGTTGGCACCAAGCCTCGTGGTCGCCGAGCAGGTGACAAAGCGACAACCGCAACCGGCGTGATGCGTAGCGTCCGCCGTCGCCCCATGCTCGCTGCTGTTGTAGTTCCAGTGGCAGCAGGTGCTGCTCTGGTGACCACTGCCACCATGGTGGCCGGCGGTAACGACAACAAAGACTCACAGGTAGTAGCAGAGTCGCACGCACCTGAGAATCAAGACTTCACCGCGTCGGAAGGAATTTCGGTCGACGGTAAGGACCAGGACATGTCTGCTTTTGCGTCCGGTCTGTCTAACGTTGGAGCAAAGTCGGCTCCAGAAGAAACGAAGTCCGCATCGTCATCCGGCTCGTCTGGATCGGCCGCAAGCTCGGGTTCTGGTGACTCGGTAGATCCTGGAAGCTCTGACAAGCCAGTGAGCGGTGCTCCATGTAGCGTCTCCGCATCCATTGAAGGCGGACTCACGCCAAACGCGATTTCCGCCTACCGTGCAGTGTGTGCGAACTTCCCGCAGGTCAAGTCCTACGGCGGACGCCGTAACGACCCAGGCTCGGACCACAACACTGGTCAGGCTATTGACGCGATGATTCGTGGCCAGGTGGGCGACGAGATCACGGCGTTCCTCATCAAGAACCGCAAAGAACTCAACATCAAGTATGTGATTTGGGAGCAGAAGATTTACGCACCTTACACCGGTTGGAAGGGCCGCCCCATGGAGAACCGTGGAGGCGACACTGCTAACCACTTTGACCACGTTCACATTTCGGTGAACTAATTCGTGGGCGCGTCAGCTCCCACCGGTATTCTCGTTGTCGACAAGCCCGGTGGCATGTCGAGCCACGCCGTTGTTTCGCGCGTCCGTAAATGGTTTGGCACATCCAAAGTTGGGCACGCGGGAACGCTCGACCCCATGGCCACAGGCGTTTTGGTTCTGGGCTTGGGAAAAGGAACTAAGCTTCTGACGTATTTGGTGGGTGCCGATAAAACGTATTCGGCCACCATCCGTTTGGGCGTTGGCACTCCTACCGACGATGCTGACTCTGCGCCCGACAGATTCGCCCCCGCGGACGCTATTCGTAACGTGGATCAGGCGTCGATTGCGCGTGGCGTTGAGCGCCTGACGGGGCACATTGAGCAAGTCCCCAGCGCAGTTTCTGCGATCAAAGTGGATGGCAAGCGGGCCTATGACCTGGTGCGCGCCGGAGAAGATGTGCAGCTCAAGGCGCGCACGGTCACGGTGTCGCGGTTCGAGGTTTCCGCGCCTGAACTCAGGGCTTGTGAGTACGACGCTTCACCTGGGTGCGAATGTGTAGACCTTGAAGCCAGCGTGGACTGCTCTTCGGGTACGTATATCCGTGCTCTTGCGCGCGACCTCGGCGACTCCTTGGGTGTGTACGGGCACCTGACGCAGTTGCGCCGTGACCGGGTAGGGCCGTTTACCCTTGACCGGGCCGTGGAGCTGCCGTCGTACGAGGCGTTGGGGGAGCGCGTGGAGCCGGCGCCGTTGATTTCTCTGGCCGAGGTGGCAAGCGCTGTCCTGCCCACCGTTGAGTTGTGTCGCGAGCAGGCAGTCGATGTGGCTCACGGTAAGTTCATTGATGCGCCGGCTGGTAGCGGGGAGCGTGTGTGCGCGGGGTTGTACAACGGCATCTTGGTCGCAGTGCTGGAGCCACGAGCTGGAGGGCGTGCTCTGAAAGTGGCTACTGGTTTTGCTCAACCCGCAGAACTTAACAACCATTAGAGGTTGTATTTCAATTAACAACCGTAAAGGGTTGTAGGTGCGCTGTTGTGCGATACACTTCTACTATGTACGTTTTGACCGTCGACCAGCAGAGCTCGCGCACTCAACCTGATCGCGTTCCTGAGCTTCTCAGAGCCGTTGAGGACGTGTCGACAGTCCTTCCATTTGTGCGAACCGTGGGCGATGAAGCTCAAGCGGTTTTAGATTCTGCGCCACAAGTTGTTCGCGCGTGCATTGCGATTGCGCGAGCAGGTCAGTGGTCAATTGGAATTGGCCTAGGTGAGGTGGAGTACCCCCTTCCGGACAGTTCGGATCAAGCTCGAGGTGAGGCGTTTATTGCAGCGCGCACCGCCGTTGAGACGGCAAAGAACTCGTGGTCACCACTGTGCGTGGAAACGGTTACCACCAGTGAAGACCATGTCAAGGACGCCCAAGACGCACAAACAGTTCTGCGACTCATGTTCGACCTGACTGCACGTGCCACCGACGCGCAATGGCAAGTGATCGACGCGCTGCGGAATACGCCTGGAGCCTCTCAAACGCAGATCGCTGAAGACCTCAACATCTCTCAACAAGCAGTGTCCAAATCTTTGCGAGCCGGGCGAGCTGAAGGCATCATGGAAGCGATTGACTGCGCTGAACGGTTACTCGACCGTGCTCACCAACCCTGGGAACCACATGCTCATTGATCTACTCATCGCTGCTGGCGCCGCGCTTCTTGCGGCAGTTGCGGGTTTACCTGTGACTTCTGGAGTCTTGCGGCTGGCAGCCCGCGAGGATGGGGCGGGTGAGAACGACCTCGGCGAGCTAGAAGGCGAGGACAGCACTGAAGAAAGCACTGAAGAAAGCGCAGAACCCAACGTTCCGGACCCAACCCCAACCGCCAGCACGGGTGTGATGCGCGGTGGCCTCATGATTGGGGTGTTGGAACGTGCGCTTGCGGCGGCCGCCGTGGCGCTGGGGCGAGGTGAGGTGTTAGCCGTCATCATCGCGGTTAAAGGTCTGGGCCGCATTCCTGAACTGAAGAATTCGCGGGCCGCGGGGGAGCGGTTCATCATTGGCACCTTCGCGTCGCTGGGCGTGGGGTGCGCTGTTGGGGCGGTCGCATTCTGGCTGACCCAGGTTGTGTAAAGTAATTCCTGGCTAGCGCTAGGTAGCCGTCTTATGTGTGCGCAGAAGTTAAGGAGTGCGTGTGGAGGTTCTTCGGTCCGCTGACGAGGCCACCGATCTATGCGCGCTGACCTTGGGCAACTTCGACGGCGTACACATCGGCCACCAGGCGGTCTTGCGCACGTTGGTGCGCGTGGCTGATGAGCGTGGTCTTTCCAGCCTGGCCATGACATTCGATCCGCACCCAGCGGCCGTACATCGTCCCGATCACAAACCCCAGCTCATTACGGGGCTGGATGAAAAGCTGGCGCGCATCGCGGCAACCGGTGTTGATGCCACCTTGGTGCAACCGTATTCGCTTGAGTTTGCCGATCAGAGTGCTGAAGAGTTCATCGAGTTCTTGGCTCGTGACGTGGGCGTGCGTGCAATCGTGGTGGGACGCGATGTGCGGTTTGGTCGTGGAAACGAAGGCGACTTGGCCACCTTGCAAAACCTGGGGCAGCGCCACGGAGTCGAAACCGTGGTGGCGGTCGACGACCTCGGCGACGGTGAGGGCCTTTCCCGAGTGTCCTCCACCCACATCCGCTCCCTGTTGCTGGACGGCAATGTGGAAGATGCTGCGCGCATGTTGGGCCGGCCCCATGTGGTGACCGGCACGGTGGTCAATGGCAACGCCCGAGGTCGTGAAATGGGATTCCCCACGGCCAACATCGGTGGCGACGTGGCTGGTTTGATTCCGTCTGACGGCGTGTATGCGGGGTGGGTGTACTTCGCTGATGGCCGGCAACAGCCTGGGGCGATTTCGGTGGGGTCGAATCCCACGTTCGACGGTGACGATCGTCGTGTCGAGGTCAATGTTGTGGGCGTTGAGTTCCCCGATATGGACGTGTACGGTGAGCCGGCGCGCGTGGAGTTTATAGCGCACATTCGTGGGCAAATCGAGTTTTCTGGCATGGACACGCTCATTGAACAGATGCGTGACGATGTGAAGAATGTGTCGGCGGTCCTGGAAGCGGAACGCCAGAAGCCGTAGGAAGGCGTAGGGCGGCGTAAGCCGGGCGACCGCTGAGTTCGCAGTGGTGGTGTGAATCGTGTTAAGGTAGTCTTTGCCGTTTTTCCGGCCGCGGTTCCATAGTGCTCGATGTAGAAGACTCGGGCGCCGCGCAACGAACATGCAAGGAGTAGCCAATGGCCCTTGATCCTAAGGTCAAGCAGGAAATCATCAAAGAATACGCAACCCACGAGGGCGACACCGGCTCTCCTGAGGTTCAGATCGCTGTTCTGTCGCGTCGTATCTCCGACCTGACCGAACACTTCAAGACTCACAAGCACGACCATCACTCACGCCGTGGTCTGCTGCTTCTGGTTGGTCAGCGTCGTCGCCTGCTCAAGTACCTGGCCGACACTGACATTGAACGCTACCGTGCGCTGATCGCACGCCTGGGTCTGCGTCGCTAAGATTTCATCGTTTGCGTATGTGAATACATAGGTGAACGAACTGCTGAAATCCCTCACCTGTTCGGGTGGGGGATTTTTTGTTCCCGATGCGCGCACAATGGAATACGTGACGTGCCCTCTTGATAGACTGACCACGTCCATGTCGCGGGAGCATGATCCGGTGGTCGACAGTGGCCTCCGCGGTGTAAACATCGCGTGGGTCTCGATCGATGACCGGGTAGACGCGCATAGAAGAAAAGGCGCCCCGCGGTCCATCAATGAACGGAGACATCTTGGGAATCAATCCCGAAACAGCTGTTGCAGTTATTGACAACGGCAAATTTGGAAAGCACGAAATCGAATTTGGCACCGGACGTTTGGCCCAGCAGGCCGCCGGATGCGCCACCGCAACTCTGGACGGCGAAACCACGTTGCTCTCAGCAACTGCCGTCAGCAAGAACCCACGTGAAGGGTTCGACTTCTTCCCGCTCACCGTTGACGTGGAAGAACGCATGTACGCAGCCGGGAAGATTCCTGGCTCGTTCTTCCGCCGTGAAGGACGCCCAACCACCGACGCCATTCTGGCTTGCCGCCTGATTGACCGTCCTTTGCGCCCGTCCTTCGTCAAGGGACTGCGCAACGAAGTTCAGATCGTAGTCACGGTGCTGTCCATGCACCCGGACCACCTGTACGACACGCTCGCAATCAACGCAGCATCCATGTCGACGCAGCTGGGTGGACTGCCGTTCTCGGGCCCAATTGGTGGTGTGCGCATCGCCCTCATCGACGGTCAGTGGGTTGCGTTCCCCAACTACTCGCAGCTGGAAAACGCCGTATTCGACATGGCAGTTGCCGGTCGCGTTGTGGGTGACGACGTCGCCATCATGATGGTCGAAGCAGAAGCCAGCGAAAACTCCTGGGACCTCATCCAGGGTGGCGCGCAGAAGCCTACGGAAGAGGTTGTTGCCGAAGGTCTCGAAGCTGCTAAGCCGTTCATCCGTGAGCTGGTGCGAGCTCAGCAGGAACTCGCCGACCGCGTAGCCAAGCCAACAGCAGAATTCGAACTCTTCAAAGACTACGAAGACGATGTCTACGAAGCTGTGCGCGAACTGGCGTGGGACAAGCAGACTCAGAACTTCCAGATCGCTGACAAACAGGAACGCGAAGCAGCGGGAGACCAGTTGCTCGACTCACTGCTCAACGACCTCGGCGAGAAATTCGAAGGCCGCGAATCCGAAATCGTTGGCGCGCTGAACTCCATGACCAAGGAGATCGTGCGCAAGCGCATTCTGACCGAACGCGTGCGCATCGACGGCCGTGGCCTCAAGGACATCCGCCCGTTGTCGGCTGAGACCAACATTCTGCCTCGCGTTCACGGTTCGGCACTGTTCGAACGTGGCGAAACCCAGATCATGGGTGTCACCACCTTGGACATGCTCAAGATGGAACAGCAGATCGACTCACTGACACCAGTGACGTCCAAGCGTTACATCCACCACTACAACTTCCCGCCATACTCCACTGGTGAAACCGGACGTGTGGGAAGCCCTAAGCGTCGCGAAATCGGACACGGTGCGCTTGCAGAACGCGCTCTTGTCCCTGTTATTCCGTCGCGTGAAGACTTCCCATACGCAATCCGCCAGGTGTCGGAGGCCTTGGGATCGAACGGATCTACATCCATGGGTTCGGTGTGTGCGTCAACCATGTCCCTGCTTTCGGCAGGTGTTCCACTGCGCGCACCCGTCGCCGGTATTGCTATGGGTCTCGTGTCCGACGTCATCGACACCGACCAGGGTAAGCAGACCGCATACGCTGCACTGACCGACATCCTGGGTGCAGAAGATGCCTTTGGTGACATGGACTTCAAGGTCGCCGGAACCAAGGACTTCATCACAGCGATCCAGCTGGACACCAAGCTCGACGGAATCCCAGCATCCGTGCTGGCCGCAGCGCTCAAGCAGGCTCGCGAAGCCCGCCTGGCGATCCTGGATGTGCTCACGGAAGCGATCGCTGAACCTGGCGAAATGGCCCCAACGGCACCACGCATCATCACCGTTAACATTCCAGTGGACAAGATCGGTGAGGTCATTGGGCCTAAGGGTAAGATGATCAACCAGATCCAGGAAGACACCGGCGCTGACATCTCGATCGAAGATGACGGAACCGTGTTTATTGGTGCCACTGACGGTCCAGCTGCTGAGGCTGCACGTTCAGCAATCAACGCGATTGCTAACCCGCAGGTTCCAGAAGTTGGTGAACGTTACTTGGGTACCGTTGTGAAGCTCATGAGCTTTGGTGCGTTCGTCTCGCTCACACCAGGAAAGGACGGCCTGCTGCATATCTCTGAGCTCAAGAAGCTCAACGGTGGCAAGCGCGTCGAAGACGCAGAAGACGTCCTGGGCGTGGGTCAGAAGATTCAGGTGGAAATCACCAAGATCGACGACCGCGGCAAGCTCAGCCTGCAGCCTGTCATCGAAGAAGACGCTGAATCTGCTGAAGAAGAAGCAAAAGAAGAAGCTAACGAAGACTAAATCTGCTGGTTGACTATTGCTAACAGAATCTCTCCTTGGGGAGGGTAGTGGGATCTATCGCACTACCCTCCCCAACGGTATTCGCGTTATTTCAGAAACAATCCCCGGGATCCAGTCCGAGACCGTAGGGGTGTGGGTCGGTTCAGGTTCGCGCGACGAAACTGACGACAACGCAGGCTCGACGCACTTCCTTGAACACATGCTGTTTAAAGGAACGGCCACACGCAGTGCAAAGGACATTGCGCGCACATTCGACCGCACGGGTGGCGAAGCGAATGCGATGACGGCCAAGGAATGCACGGCCTACTATTCGCGGTGTTTAGTCACTGACCTGCCAAACGTGTGCGCAACCCTGTGGGACATGGTGCTCTCATCCACGTTGGACATCGACGAGTTTGAGCGCGAACGCACCGTGATCCTCGACGAACTGGCCATGGGTGCTGATGACCCGGAAGACGTCCTGTTCGAATCGTATGACGAACTGATCTACGCTGGGTCACCTTTGGGCCGGCCGGTGGGCGCCACAAAAGAACGAATCCAGGCGCTGGTTCACGATGAACTTCTGCACCACTACCGGGATGCGTACGTGGGGCCCAGGTTGATCTTTTCAGCCGCTGGCGGGGCCGACCACGAAGACCTGGTTGACCTTGTCTGGCGCGCGACCCAGCACCTGCCGGAGGTTGCAAATCACGCAGCGACCACCTCGGCCCGGGTGACCCCCGTCTTTTCACCGGGGGAGCGGCACATTGCCCGCCCCACCGAGCAGCAGGGGCTCATCATGGGAGTCGCGGGGTTGCACGACGGCCACGACGACCGGTTCACGCTCACCGTCCTGGCGTCACTGTTGGGTGGTGGCATGTCCAGCCGTTTGTTCCAGACCGTGCGTGAGGAGCGCGGCCTGGCGTATGCGGTCCACACGACGGGGTCGCAGTATTCGGACGTGGGGGACTTTGGGATCTACGCCGGGTGCGCGCCCGCGGTTGCCCAGCAGGTAGTGGACTTGTGCGTTGAGCAGTGTCAGCGGTTGGCAAGTGATGGCCCCATGACCACCGAGGTGGCAGACACCGCCGCGCAAGTGTCGGCTGCCACTGTGTTGGGGATGGAGTCGACTGCGGTTCGGATGAACCGGCTAGCCAAGAGTGAGTTGTCCAACCGGCCCTTGGTCGATGCGACTGAGCTGGTTGAGCGGGTGCGTGGCGTGACGGCCGAGGACGTGCAGACGCTTGCGCAGAGGTTGTTCAGTGGGCCGTGGGCGCTGTGCTCGCTGGGGCCTGCGGACAACGTGCGGTTGAACTCTAAACTCTGACGATAGTCTCAGTTGCGCAAACGTTGTAACGTCCACGTTTGCGCGATAGGCTCAAATTAGTGGTGGTCAGACGACTACCAGCACGTTTTTTGAGGAGGAATAACATGGTTGAGCAGTACACGCTCCCGGACCTGCCCTACGACTACGCAGCACTTGAGCCACACATTTCGGCCAAGATCATGGAACTTCACCACGACAAGCACCACGCCACCTATGTCAAGGGCGCAAACACCGCTCTTGAGCAGATGGCTGAAGCTCGCGAAAAAGGCGACTTCTCCACAATCGGCAAGCTGTCGAAGGACCTGTCCTTCAACCTGGGTGGACACGTGAACCACTCCATCTTCTGGAACAACATGAGCCCAGACGGTGGCGACAAGCCAGAAGGCGAACTCGCAGCGGCAATCGACGACCAGTTCGGTGGCTTCGAAAAGTTCCAGGGACAGTTCACTGGTGTTGCTACCTCGATCCAGGGGTCCGGTTGGGCAATCCTGGGTTGGGACATGCTGGGCCAGCGCCTCACCATCGAGCAGCTGTACGACCAGCAGGGCAACGTTCAGGTTGGATATGTGCCACTGTTGCAGCTGGACATGTGGGAGCACGCGTTCTACCTCGACTACCAGAACGTCAAGCCTGACTACGTCAAGGCATGGTGGAACGTTGTGAACTGGGAAGACGTCGCGGCTCGTTTCGACCGCGCACGCAACCAGACCAAGGACGTTTTGCTGGGCTAAGAGCTCACGCGCTACACGTGCCGGGAACCCTGCGGGGCTCCCGGCACGTTGTTTTTCAGTCGACAGGACGGCGCACTCGGCTGGGAAGGCCAATCTTGTTGGCGAAAACGGCCATCCACACGGCCCCGGCAATTCCGGCTACACCAATTGCAACGATCCCAGCGCCCAGGGTGGCAAACGTGACAAACGCGGAAACCACTGCCGGTCCGCCTACTCGGCCCGTGTTGGAGAACAGCGACCAGATGCCTAAGAACCGGCCGCGGTTCTCGCTGGGGCACAGGTCGGCCCCTATAGTCATGTTGATCCCGGCGCCCAGCCCGTTGCCCAACGCCATGATCCCAACGGCCACGAACGCGCCGGTCACGTTCGGCCAGATCACCAGCGCTAAGAACCCGGCGCCAAAAATGCTCACGCACGCGATCAGCGTGGGTGCACGCCCCAGACTGTCCTTCGCATAGCCGCCGGGGAACATGATGACCAGCTCGATGGCCGCGCCTAACGCGATCAGCAACGACACCACGGATTCGCTCAGCCCAATCGAGTGCCCCCACAACTGCACGATCACCGGTTGCACAATCCGCAGCCCCATCAAGACCATGACCGGTAGCCCGGCTAAGATGACCGCCGTCCAGTTGACGCCGCGCAACCCGGGTGATGCCCCGCCCGAGGTGTCCGCCACCTCGGCCGCGTCTGACTCCTTGGAAGCGTCCGGTGCCTTGGAAGCGCTGGTGCGTGCCACCTCGGCGGAATTAAGACGCAACCCCGCACCCATGGGCGAATACAACAACGCAACCGCAACTGCCGCGCACACCGTGGCAAACACAAACACCGACCACAGCGGGAACACCATGACCAGCACAGCGCCGGCGAGCGGACCCGCCAAGTTACCCACGCGGATGGTGCCGCCCAAAGCGGTCATGGCTCGGCCGATGAAATGGGTGGGGACGTTGCGGGTGATGAACGACTGACGGGCTAGCGTCCACACTGCTTCGCTGGGTGCGCGCAGGAACAGGCTGGCTGCATACAATGTGACGGCGACGGGGGCGCCCAAAACGCCAGGCCCGGCCGCCAGCGAAAGCACAGTCACACCCGAAACCACGGTGACCAAGGCGGTGGCGATGAGCATGGTTGATCGGTCGCCAAACCGGTCGATCAGCACGCCGGCCGGAACAGCGAACGTCAGCTGGATGATACCCATGATCGCCACAATCAGCGACGCAAACGACGGGGACGCACCCACGTTCAGCGCACCCAACACGTACACAGGTAACGTGGCGCCCAGCCCAGTGTGAAACAAGAGCGAAGGCGCGTAAACCGGCCAGAAAAGTTGCTTATACATGTAGGGGTTAGCATAGAACCGAATCAAATCTGAGGAGTGTCGGTGTCTAACATTCGAGTCGCAGTGCTGGGAGCACAAGGTCGTATGGGGTCACACGCGGTGCGTGCCCTGGAAGCAGCAGACGGGATCGACGTGGTGGCTACCCTGGGGAGCTCCGACTCCCTGGAGCAGGTGGTGGAATCCGGCGCTCAGATCGCAGTGGAACTGACCGTTCCGCGCGCAACTGAAGACAACGTGCGCTTCCTGGTCAGCCACGGCATTCACACCGTCGTTGGAACCACCGGGTGGGACGACGACCGTTTGAGCAGGCTCGAAGACCTGTGCGCCGAACACCCCAAGGTTGGCGTGCTCATTGCGCCAAACTTCTCGATTGGCGCGGTCCTGGCCATGCAGTTCGCGGAAATGGCAGCACCGTACTTTGACTCGGCTGAAGTGATTGAAATCCACCACACGCGCAAGCTCGACGCGCCCAGTGGAACGGCCGTGTCAACGGCTAAGCGCATCGCCGCGCGGCGCGCGCAGGCGGGCCTACCGCCAGTGCCAGACGCAACCGAAACTGACCCGCACGGCGCGCGCGGCGCGGTCATCGACGGGATCCACGTCCACGCGGTGCGCCAACTTGGCATGAATGCCAGCGAAGAAATCCACTTTGGTTCGGCGCATGAAGCGCTCACCATTCGCACGGACTCGCATTCGACCGAGGCCTTCATGCCTGGAATCGTCACAGCAGTAAACACTGTCGC
This sequence comes from Brevibacterium sp. ACRRH, assembly GCF_022346365.1. NCBI lineage: Bacteria > Bacillati > Actinomycetota > Actinomycetes > Micrococcales > Brevibacteriaceae > Brevibacterium > Brevibacterium sp. ACRRH. The sequence goes on along the minus strand of NZ_JAKRMN010000005.1, from coordinate 82,933 downwards.
TGACCGTCCTGGGCTCACGGTTGGACTCGAGAAGTACCTGTAATGTCGAAAGCGAAAATCGGCGCGATCATCATGGTCGTGCTCTTGGGCGCGTACCTTGTAGTGATGGTCAACCGTGGGTGGATCTTGCTCACGGACCCCGAGCCCATCGCCAAGGTCATGGGGGTCGCGCTTTTTGTCCTTCCGGTGATCGCGGTATGGGCGATTGTGCGCGAGTTGTTCTTTGGTGCCTCCATGGAACGCTTGGCGAAGATCCTGGAAGAGGAAGGCGGGCTGCCGCCTGACAACCTTCCCCGCACACCCGGTGGTCGCATCATTCGCGAAGCTGCCGACCAAGAGTTCGAAAAGTACCGCTCAGAAGCAGAAGCAGATCCTGACAACTGGCGAAGCTGGTTTAGGCTCTCGTGTGCTTATGACGCCTCGGGGGATCGCAAACGTGCCCGGTCCACTATGCGCAAGGCGATCAAACTACACGCGGGGGATGAGAAGCGCTAGCCAGGCGCCCGCTAGCTACCCGCCCGCGCGGGAACCTCAGCTACCTGCCCGCGCGGGAACCAACTTAGCCACACCAGAACTAGCCAGCGATAGCACCTGCTCAAGTGGGCCTCGGGGGAGTATGAACACCTTCCACAAAACAGCGGCGAACACGGCAACATAAATGTGAAGCACGTATTCAGGCCACGGTCCTAGCGGGAACTGTTGCGTGACCTCAAGGAACACCACGTGGCCGGAGTAGATGGTCAGTGGCATGGACCCTGGTGCAGATAGAACGAACAACCACAGACGACCCGGGCCTTCACACAGCTGGTGCGTGGGGTTCTGCTCAAACGTGGTTCCAAACGAACCCAACGCGTTCGAAACCAAGCAACACACCCCAATGACCACAAGGGCGACGCCTATTGTCCCGGCGAGGTCGAGCGTGGTTCCTGTGTGCGGTGCTGAAACTGTGAGCCAACACCACGTGTCGGTGGGTGTCACCCCGTGAGTTCCTGTGATGAGCAGCTCTTCAAAGTCTTTGTCATAGTTGTCGTAAGCAGATCCAATGAGGTCGAAGTACCCGGCGGGTGACGCCGTCATGAGGAGCCATGAGAAGGCTTTCGCAAGCAGGGCCAGACCTGTGCCAACGGCGACTGCGCTCCAGCAGGTGACAGAGCGGTACCAGTTGAGGTGCCCCAGGGACATACCTATCAGGATGTATCCCAGCCACTGAAGGACGGGGTAGTAGCCGGTGAGGCCAATAGCGGTGAGCAGGTACCCCGGCTCGGCCAGCATAAAAAGGTTGGGGATCTCAAACGCCTGGGGCAACTGGAAGTGGTCTCGAACCGCAAAGCTGATGAGCGGCGTGACAATGACCCACACAAACGCGAGCACTCCCAGCGTGCGTGGCCCCGCGCGTAGGAACAGAGTGGCGATCATGAACATGATGCCGTAGTTCACCAAAATGACTGCCACGTGCGTGGTGAATAAACCAAGGATGAGACCCAAGACCACGATGCACAGTCCGCGCGTGAAAAGTCCCGCCGCTGCCCGGCCCCAGCCACCGTCTTCAAGTGTGCGCCGGGTGGAGAGGACTATCGAGATTCCGGCAATGACTGCGAAGAGGGCGGATGCGCGTCCGGCAAAAATGGAGGCCGAGGTGGCCTCGCCTGCGATGGTGACCAACGGGATGATGTGGGTTGCGATCATGCCGAAGATCGCGACGCCACGCGCGGTGTCGAGCCCGATGTTTCGGTTGGCTGGCGCTAGACGGTTGACAATGGCGTTCCCGAAGGAACGTGAAGAGCGCGAGGTGCCAAAACCTTCTGCGGGAAAAACCACACCTCGAGATTAACCTGATAGCTGGCCGTCGCGGGTGTGCCACGCGCGCAAACCTTGAGCGTTGGACTGTTGAGCGCTGTAGAGTAGGGGACATGGCTATGATTCATAGTGCGTACGCGCAGGTGGCACAGGACGCGTTCGGTACGGTCGGTACCGCGATGATCACCCCTTTTGCTCCTAATGGGGCAATCGATTATGACGCTGCGCAGGTTGTGGCCAACTATTTGGTGCAACAGGGCAACGACATGCTGGTGGTGTCTGGTACTACGGGCGAATCGCCCACCACCACCGATGAAGAAAAACAGCAGCTACTCAAGGTTGTCCGCAGTGCAGTAGGCGACCACGTGAAAATCGTTGCCGGTGTAGGTACCAACGTCACGTCGCACTCGATTGAACTGGCAAAGCAGGCACAAAGTGCAGGGGCTAACGGCCTTTTGGTTGTTACCCCGTATTACTCCAAGCCGTCACAGGACGGTATTCGTGCACATGTTGAAATGATTGCGGACTCAACTGAGTTGCCCGTCATGCTGTACGACATTCCCGGACGTTCCGGGATTCCCATGGAGTCAGAAACGCTGATTCGGATGGGTGAACACCCCAGGGTTTTGGCAGTGAAAGACGCAAAGGGCGATATCGCTGCATCCACGGATGTGATGACGCGTTCCGACCTGGTGTATTACTCAGGCGAGGACGCGCTGAACCTCCCGCTTATGGCAGCAGGGGCTATTGGACTCGTGTCAGTTGTGGGGCATGTGGCCGCAAAGGACCTTGCACGTATGGTTGACTCGGTACACAACAATGACCTGATGCAGGCCCGCCATGTGGCCGCAAACCTGGTGCCCACCGTAGACGCAGTGATGAACCACATGCCGGGTGTCGTAGCAGCAAAAGCGGCTCTGGAACTGGCCGGAATTATTCAGCACCGTGGAACGCGTTTACCTGTTTTGCCTGCAACAGAAGAGCAGGTGGAGTTCTTGCGCTCCAAATTGGATGGATTTATAAACCCGTAGCGCGGGTGAAATGCGCTTGTTTTTTGATGAGAAAACGCATGTAGAAAGTACATACAGTGATTGATTTATTGTCCGAATTGAGTGACCCACCTAAGGCGGACCCAGAAGCGTTGCGCATTGTGGCGCTGGGCGGTCTTGGTGAAGTGGGCCGAAACATGACCGTGTTTGAGTACCGCGGAAAGATCCTGGTGATCGACTGCGGTGTGTTGTTCCCAGAAGAGGAACAGCCTGGAATCGACCTGATTCTGCCGGACTTTTCGTACCTGGAAGGCCGTGAAGACGACGTCGTGGGAATTGTGCTCACCCACGGGCACGAAGACCACATTGGTGCGGTACCGTACCTGTTGAAGAAGCTGGGGGACGTGCCGATCCTGGGGTCCACGCTGACCCTTGCGCTGGTGGAAGCGAAGCTCAAGGAGCACCGGATTCGCGCAACCACCCGCATCGTTGCAGAAGACGACAAGGACCAGCTGGGCCCGTTCGACCTCGAGTTTGTGGCCGTCAACCACTCGATTCCAGACGCGCTCGCCGTGTGTGTGCGCACGGGTGCAGGAACCATTCTGCACACCGGTGACTTCAAGATGGACCAGCTGCCACTTGACGGTCGTATCACCGACTTGCGGTCGTTCGCGCGTTTGGGTGAAGAAGGCGTGGACCTGTTCCTCACCGACTCCACGAACGCCGATGTCCCCGGTTTCACCTCCATGGAAAAAGACATCGGGGCTGTTCTTGAAGCGCAGTTTGGTCGTGCTGAACGACGCATCATTGTGGCGTCCTTCGCCTCTCACGTCCACCGCGTCCAGCAGGTGTTAGAAGCAGCATCCGCGCACGGCCGTAAGGTCGCGCTGGTGGGCCGGTCCATGGTGCGCAACATGAAAATCGCCCAGGAGCTTGGCTACTTGAACGTGCCCCCGGGCGTGCTCATCGATATCAAGCACGTGGACTCGCTGCCTGATGACCAAGTGGTGCTCATGTGTACGGGATCGCAGGGTGAGCCCATGGCCGCGTTGTCGCGCATGGCTAACGGTTCGCACCGCGTGACCGTGAATGAAGGCGACATGGTGGTGCTGGCCTCGTCCTTGATCCCTGGAAACGAAACCGCGGTGTTCCGGGTCATCAACGGGCTCATGAAGTTGGGCGCCAAGGTGATTCACAAGGGCAACGCCAAGGTGCACGTATCTGGTCACGCATCGGCAGGTGAACTGTTGTATGCGTACAACATTGTGAAACCCCGAGGTGTCATGCCGGTCCACGGCGAATGGCGCCACATGCTGGCTAACGCGAAGCTTGCGATCGACACGGGTGTTCCGGAAGATCACGTTGTCGTTGCCGACGACGGTTGGGTTGTCGACCTTAAGGACGGCAAGGCGCGCGTTGTGGGTGCTGTGGATTGTGACTACGTGTTTGTCGACGGATCGTCCGTGGGTACCGTCACCGAATCGGATCTGCAGGACCGCCGTATTTTGGCTGGTGAAGGGTTCGTGTCGATCTTTATGACGGTGGACAAGTCTGACAAGAAGGTGCTGGCAGGTCCGGTCATCCATACCCGAGGTGTCGCAGAGTCCGACCGTGTGTTCGACACGATCAAACCCAAGATTGAAAAGGCCGTTGCGGACGCCTTGGATGACGGAGTTGTCGATGAGCACAAGCTCCAGCAGATTATCCGCCGCACCATCGGGCGTTGGATCTCTTCGAAGCTTCGTCGCAAGCCCATGATCGTGCCCATGGTGGTCATCGTCTAAAAGACCGGGCCGTGGATGCTGGTCGAATGTACGAAGCTAGGAAGTCTCCCACATGCGAGATGAACACGGGCCGGTAGAAGACGTTCTCGCGGGCGTTGGGCCCCGGTTGCGACGCATTCGTCAAGCTCGTGAACTCACATTGGGAGACGTAGCTGATTCGACCAGCATCTCGGTGTCAACCTTGTCCCGTCTGGAATCAGGTGAGCGAAAACCTACCCTGGAGCTACTACTGGCACTGTCGGGTCTGTACGATCTGCCCTTAGATGATTTGGTGGGCGCCCCTCCTGTAGGAGACCCCCGCGTGTATCAAAGGCCAGTGAGCCGAGGTGGCATAACGGTGGTGCCTCTGACGCACTTTCCGGGACCTCAGCACGCGCTCAAGATGGTGATTCCGTCAACCAGGTCAGTGCCACACTTGTGCAGGCACAGGGGGTACGAATGGCTCTATGTCCTTTCCGGGGAACTTCGACTCATCGTTGGTAGCCACGACGTGGTGCTGACGGCAGGTCAGGCAGCCGAGTTCGACACCACGACTTTGCACTGGTTCGGCAGCACCGGAGAGTCACCAGTGGAGATCCTCAGTTTGTTGGGTCTGCAAGGGCAGCGGATTCATCTCTCAAGCGCGATACACGCTGAGTCACAAACAGCGACGAACGATAGTTCGAACGATGCGCCCTGAAAGCCAAAGCCCGGCTCCGTAGCTGGCGTGAGCTCGCAGGCTTCCCATGCGTGCCTGAGCGGGATTCGGGATTTTTGAAGCAGCGACACCCATACCAAAACCGGGCTGCATGATTAGCCAGGGTGCGGCAACGGTACCCGCGCCCCACGCGACAGCTGTGTCGAAGCGGGGGCGTTTCAGCCAACCGGGGTCAGCCACGGCTAAAGCCACGGCGAAACCGGTTCCGATGGCGTAGTGCGCTACCCAGCCAATCTCTTTCTCATGGGGGACCGGCTCAGCATGCATGATTGAAGTGTGCGCAAACTTGCCGTTGCGCATGTGCCCGATCCATCTGCCAACCATGGCGTAGTCCAGTGATCTCACACCTCGGGTACGGCGAAGCACTTCCGCAACTGCGTCCATCGTTATCGTTGCACCAATACCTACTGCTGACGCTTGGACAAGTTCCCCAAAACCAATGCGCATGCTTGACTCCTTTTGTTGGTAGGCACCCATTACCCCATGCCTACAAGAAGTCCAGCAACTCATTTTGCTGTTTCAGCAAACCGCGAATGTGGTGGCTAGTGATGACGCCGAGGTCTCAGTGCGACCCTGCCCAGCGGCGAGTGAGTTGCTGGGCAGCTGTGTGCAGAGTGTTGGCCACGTCTGCGTACTTTTCCGGCCCCAAGCGTGACGTGGGGGAGCTGACGGAAAGCCCCGCGAGGCTAGGCGCGCCTGGAACAAAAACGGCCAGGCACCTCACGCCCACTTCCTGCTCTTCGTCGTCGAGCGCATACCCGGTGTCCCTGCATGCGCTTAAGTCTTCGATGAGTGCGTCCCTGGACAGCAAGCGTGGGAGCCGGATCTTGTCCAGAAGTGAATGCACGTGCTCATCAGACATGGTGGCCAGAACAGCCTTCCCTACACCTGAGCCCCACACGGGAACATGCGCACCCACTTGCGTGAACATGCGCATGGACCGTTGGGACGTGGCCTGGGCGACGTAGGTCATGACGTCGTTCGTGAAGTACGCCAGGTTCACCGTTTCGCCCAGGGTGTTCGCGAGCTTGTCTAGAACAGGTTGGATCGTGTGGCCAGACTGTTTAGCCGCCTCGGTGCCCAAACTCACAAGAGCCGGGCCCAAAGCGTAGCGCTTGTCAGTCAACTGCGTGACGTACCCGCGGGCAGCGAGGTTTGACACGATGCGGTGAATGGTGGGGGCCGGAATGTCCAGTGCGCTGGCAATGTCAACACTCCGGGCAACCCCTCCCATCGACCGCATTGTTTCAAGCACGTCGAGCATGCGGTTGACCGACTGAATCGTAGGCATTGTCAGTCCTCAGCGCCCTTCTGGCTGTTCGGAGCGGGACCCGGCGGCCACCTCGGCGAGTTCAGGGAACGCCGCCTGCTCGCTACCTGGACTTACCAGACTTTCGTTAGGCACGCTCTTCTTCTTAGCCGCCAACGTGATAGCGGTGGCGATGCCAGTCAGACACAGAACGAAAACGATCGTGCCTAGGTTGAAGCCAAGTCCCCACACCCACATGTAGGCGACGGAACCAGCCAGAAGCGAGTAGACAACCATAGGGATGATGGTCTTGCGGATGATGTGGCCCTCCTTGCCCAACAGGCCAACGGTTGCAGCTGCTGCTACCACGTTGTGGACTGACACCATGTTTCCTGCGGCACCACCAACAGCCTGAGCGGCAACAACGGTTTCAGGGCTGGGGGCACCAATTCCGGCACCGGTTGCGAACTGGAACTGCGAGAACATGTTGTTTGAAACCGTGTTAGACCCTGCGACGAACGCTCCCAGAGCACCGATGAACGGTGCGATCAGTGGCCAGTTTTCGCCCATCGCTGATGCTGCTGCAGTGGCGAGAGTGACTGGCATGGAATCAAAACCGGAGTCGTTGAACGCCGGGCCGGAGTTGATGAACACGCGAACCATTGGCAGTGAGCACAACAGGGCGAATGCAGCTCCGGCGATCTGGCCACCGGCAATCTTCCACGACTCTGCAATCTGCTTAGCCGACATGCGGTGAAGCGCGTAGGTCATGAAGCACACAACCAGGAAAATCGCACCGGGGGAGAAGAGCAGGTCCATCTTCTGGGAAAGTCCTTCCTGACCCAGAATATTCTTCACAGTGAGGACTGCGTCTTGAGCGAGGAATTTCTTAATAGCAGGAACGTTGCGCGTAATCAGCAGCAGAGCGACCACAAGAAGGTATGGCAACCACGCCTGGATCAGAGGCATGCGCTTCTTAATGTTTGCCGCTTCAACCTGTGGGCGCATAGTGCCCATCCACTGCTGAGGCCAGGTGGCGCGGTTAGCGAAGTCCCACGTGTCGCGTGGGGCGAGGAAACCTGCTTTGGCGGCCGGCACCACGATTGCCAGACCAATGAGACCACCGATGAGCGATGGGAATTCGGGGCCCATGAAGGTGGCAACTGCCAGATAAGGCAGGATGAACGCCAGTGCCGCGAAAACTGCGAAGGGTGCGACCTTCAGCCCGGCCGCGAAGCTCTTGTTTTCACCAAAGAACCCGGTCATGAAGCAGGCCAGAAGAAGCGGGATGAAGATTCCGCACGTGGCGTGGATAAATGCCACCTGAGTAGCGGTATGGGCCACGAACATGTCTTGAGCAACGGTCACGTTATCAACTGGGATGCCCAGTTCAGTGAGGCGTTCCAAGAGTCCGTTGGTAGCGTCAATTCCGGAGTCGAAGATACCTTTTCCGATACCGGTGATCATTGGGGTTCCCACGGCACCGAAGCTCACAGGAGTTGACTGGATAAGAAGACCGGCCAACACGGCTGCCATCGCGGGGAAGCCCAGAGCCAGGAGAAGCGGGGCGACAACGGCGGCCGGTGTTCCGAATCCGGCGGCACCTTCGATGAAGCTACCGAAGAGCCATGCCACGATTACGACTTGTACGCGACGGTCGGGGGAGATGGCGATGAAGCCAGAGCGGATCGTGTCGATTGCCCCCGACTTGGTGATGGTGGCCAGCAGGAGAAGTGCGCCAAAAACGATCCATAGAAGGCCAATGGCTACGAGAACTCCTTGGATGACTGAGGCCAGGATGGTCGTCCCGGAGATTCCCCACGCGAAGAACGCAACTGCGGCGGACGCGACAAGCCCGATGGGCATCGCAATGACGGCGGGGAGGCGAAAGCCTAAAAGCAGGGTACCGGCGATCACAATGGGAAGAATCGCCAGTAGTGCCTGTACACCGAGACTGTCCATACGAAAAACTTTCTGTGAAATACGTTACGTGATCTGATTCACATAAGTGTGACATAGAAGTGAAGGTTGTGGAGTGATTTTTTATTAAAAATGTTCGCGTGGTGAAAGTGGGTTTTCGCGCTGTGTTGGTGGGGTGGGGCCGGGTTCTGCCGAGGTGACCCCTACTAGTTTCGCTATGTGAAATTTGCGTTCTGCAGGATAAAATAATGGTGATATGGTTCACTTTTAAGAGTGCTCGACTCCGCGAACCCTGATGGGGTTCACGTGAAACAACGACGGATGGAAGGTTGTCGCATGTTAGACGAACTTGCGCAGCATTTGCCTGCTGGGGTTCTCATCACGAACCCAGACACCATGGAAGCGTACCGGCGCGACCGGGCGAATGACCCAAACGCGGGGATGCCTCAAGTTGTTGTGCGTGCAACTGAAGTTGAGCATGTCCAAACAGCAATGAAGTTCGCTGCAAAGTACAACATTCCGGTAGTGCCACGAGGCGCAGGGTCAGGGCTATCTGGTGGCTCGACTGCTGTAGACGGATGCATTGTCATCTGCGTCGACAAGATGAACAACATCGAGATCGACCCAGTGACGCGTACCGCTGTTGTGCAACCTGGTGCCATCAACAATGAGGTCAAACTTGCAGCGGCTGAACATGGGCTTTGGTATCCGCCAGATCCGGCGAGCTTCCAGTTCTGTTCGATCGGCGGAAACATCGCAACAAATGCCGGTGGTCTCTGTTGCGTGAAATACGGTGTGACAACGGACTACGTGTTGGGCCTTGACGTGGTGTTGCCAGATGGCCGGCTGGTGAAGCTGGGCGGCCCCCGTTTGAAGGACGTTGCGGGTCTGTCGCTGACGAAACTGTTCGTGGGATCTGAAGGGACTTTGGGCATCATCGTGTCCATCACCTTGCGTCTCATCCCGGCGCAGCGCCAGCCCACCACGCTGGTTGCTACGTTCCCCACATTGGAGGGAACCATGAACGCGGTGCTCGAGATTACCCGCAACATGCGCCCATCCATGTTGGAGTTCATGGACGACGTGTGCATCAACGCGGTTGAAGACCAGATGAAGATGGGGCTGGACCGCAGCGTGAAGGCCATGTTGGTGGTGCAGTCAGACGAACCTGCTCAGCACGCCACAGAAGAAATCCAGATAGTCGAAGGAATCTGTAATCGCCACGGTGCTTCCGAGTGTTACTACACGTCAGACCCAGATGAAGGGGAAATGTTCGCGGCAGCCCGTAGGGCCGCGATCCCGGCGGTTGAAATGACCGGAACTATCTTGCTCGAAGACGTGGGAGTTCCGATTCCACGACTGGGAGACCTGGTTGTGGGGATTGAGGAAATTTCGAAGAACCGTGACGTCACAGTGGCTGTCATGGCACACGCGGGTGACGGCAACACCCACCCGCTCGTAGTTTTTGATCCAACCGATAAGGATCAAGAGGAACGCGCTCACATCGCGTACGGCGAAATCATGGATCTGGCGATGAGGCTGGGTGGAACGATCACTGGTGAACACGGGGTCGGGAAACTCAAGCAGCCGTGGCTCACCGATTACCTGGGTGACGACGTGCTGGATCTCAACCACCGAATCAAGAAAGCGATCGACCCGCAAGGAATCATGAACCCCGGTTCGTGCTTCGTGATGGGTTAACGGCCAGCCGGAAACCACCTCGGCGACTTACTTAGGAAAGGCGCACATGAGTGCTTACACAACTGTCAATGTCGTGACATATGAAACGGCTGCACGAGCCGTCGCACTGACATTGGAGGAAGGCGAAAAGCTGGGTCTGAAGCTGTGCGCGACCGTGGTTGACCCGACCTTGGGGCTGGTTGCGTATGGACGTGCCGACGGGATGACGCCACACAGCGTTGAAACGTCGAAGAGGAAGGCACAAACTGCCGCCTCAACGCGCAAACCCAGCGCGGCGATCCTGCCGGAGCTGGCAACCAAATTGGAGCTCGGGTCGGGTGGGATTCTCACGTCGATCGCAGGTGGTGTGCCGTTGTCGTTTGATGGCGTGCACGTAGGTGGACTTGGAGTGGCAGGTGGTAAACCGGCCGAAGACGCTCAGGTCGCCCAAGCAGTCATCGCCCGTCTGGGCGCTGACAGTGAATAGTCCAGTCAAATATCCAGTCAACAATCCGCTGATAACACAACCGTCAAAACTCATTTAACTGAAGGGAAAACCCATGGCAACGAAGCTTGATCTTCCACAGGGAATGGAATTTACCGCCGAGGTGGCAGATGAGCATCTGAAGGTCCTCACCGCAGATGCGTTGGAGTTGATCGCTGATCTGCACCGCAAGTTTGAGTCCCAGCGTCAGGCCAGGTTGGCTGCGCGTAAAGAGGTGCAGAAGTTCCTCGATGAGGGTGGCGAGCTGGACTTCTTGGAAGAGACTGCGCACATCCGCGAGGACGCTGAGTGGCAGGTCGCTGCTCCTGCTCCTGGGTTGGAGGACCGCCGCGTTGAAGTTACTGGTCCTACGTACCGCAAGATGACGATTAACGCGTTGAACTCCGGTGCGAAGGCGTGGCTGGCTGACCAGGAAGACGCGAACACTCCAGCATGGGAATCAGTGCTGGGTGGGCAGGTGAACCTGCTTGATGCGATCAACCGTGAGATCGACTTTGTGGCAGAGGAAACGGGCAAGGAATACAAGCTGCGTCCAGATGAGGAACTGCCCACGATCATTGTGCGTCCACGTGGTTGGCACATGACTGAAAAGCACATTCTGGTGGATGGCGAACCGGTTTCGGGTTCGCTGGTGGACTTCGCGCTGTACTTTGCGACTGCTGGGCGTAGGCAGATTGAAAAGGGTCTGGGGCCATACTTCTACCTGCCCAAGATGGAGTCGTACCTGGAAGCACGCTTGTGGAACGACGTGTTTGTGTACGCACAGAACAAGCTGGGTGTTGCACAGGGAACGATCCGTGCGACCTGCCTGATTGAAACGTACCCGGCTGCGTTCCAGATGGAAGAGATCCTGTATGAACTGCGTGAGCACTCGTCAGGGCTCAACGCGGGACGTTGGGACTACATCTTCTCGGTTATCAAGACCCACCGGAACAAGGGTGAGGACTTTGTGACCCCTGACCGGGCTGCCGTGACCATGACGGTGCCGTTCATGCGTGCGTACACGGAACTGTTGGTGCGTACGTGCCACAAGCGTGGAGCACACGCGATTGGTGGTATGTCGGCGTTCATCCCGTCAAAGGATGAGGCTGCGAACAAGAAGGCGTACGAGCAGGTCACCAACGACAAGACTCGTGAGGCGAACGACGGGTTCGACGGTTCGTGGGTCGCGCACCCAGGAATGGTCGACACGTGTAAGGAAGCGTTCACTAAGGTGCTGGGGGAGAAGCCTAACCAGATCGATAAGAAGCGTGAAGACGTCAACGTGACTGCGGCCGACCTGTTGGCTGTTAAGGACACCCCTGGCGACATCACGGATGCTGGTCTGCGCGCCAACATTTCGGTTGGTATCCAGTACGTGCAGTCGTGGCTTAACGGTAACGGTGCGGCAGCGATCAACGGGCTCATGGAAGACGCCGCGACCGCCGAGATTTCCCGCACCCAGGTGTGGCAGTGGATCCAGGCAGGCTCGACCGTGTCTGACACGGGTGAGGTTGTGACCAAGGAATTGGTGCGCTCGCTGGTGGACGAGGAAGTGGCGAAGTTGCCTGCTGGTGACTGGGAGGCTGCGACCAAGCTGTTCGTGGACATGGCCACCGACGACACTTACCACGACTTCCTCACCCTCCCTGCGTACGAACTTCTGCCGTAAGGAGAAGCTGCCGCTGTAGGCGGTAGGGGAGTCGCTCCGGTGGGAGTGGCCCGGGTTGAGAGAGCGGGCTCCGTGACATGTGTCGCGGGGCCCGCTTTCATGTGTGGCGCGTTCATGCCCGGCTAAGGGGTGGGTTGGGTAGGTTACCTCCGCCGAGGTCGTTGCTGGTTTTGCGGACTGTGTCAGTGCCTGCGGTTAGAGTACACACATGAGCACAATTCAAGTGGTGGGCGCTATTTTTATCGACGGCACTAAAGTTTTGGCTTTTCGACGTAAAGCCGGGAAATCGGCCGCCGGTAAATGGGAATTCCCAGGTGGGAAAGTTGAACCTCACGAGTCACCAGAACACGCCTTGGCCCGAGAGCTCGAAGAAGAGCTTGGGCTCACAAACGTCACCGTTGGCGAATGCCTCGACCGCTCTACCACGCCCGTAGGAGACGTTTCTATTGACCTTGCTTGTTATGAGGTAGACACCCACATTTTTCCAACCTCGAGCAGTGACCACGACATGATTCGGTGGGTCGAGCGTGAATCACTATCCTCGCTCGACTGGGCAGAGCCGGACCTACCTTCTGTGCACAAACTTATGAACGCGACGGGTGGTTCTCATGGGTAATGAGTATCTTGATGTGCCAGGGCTGCGTGAGCAGCTTCTGACCGTTCAACAAATGGAATACGTGAATGCCAAAGCCGAGGACGGGGAGCTGAGATATCGGCATTCAAAGGTTCCACACGTCGACAGTGCCACCGCGGTGTCACGCTATGTAGCTCAACAGGTTCATGCCCATCTTTCTGCTCTCAAAGAAGATGAGCTTGTTGATGAGGCAAACCGGATCCTGAACCTCCTATCTGAGCCTGCTCACACTGACCCGCTTGAAGCAGGGCCACAACAACTGCTTTCCGTCTACCCCACATATATAAAAGAGCCGCCACCTGCACCCACAACGCCTTTATCTGATCTCGCGCTACTGACGAACGCAAAAGGCGACCCGCAGATTGGTTCGGAAGTGCGTCGTGAACTCGCAAGCGCTGACCGGGTGGACCTCATTTGCTCGTTCGTAAAGTGGAGCGGAATCCGCGTTCTCGAGAGTGAGTTGAAAGACCTCAAACTGCGCGGAGTGCCATTTCGAGTCATCACCACCTCCTATATGGGGGTAACAGAACCTAAAGCCCTCGACTTCTTGATCAACCAATGCGGTGCTCAGGTACGAGTCAATTACGACTCAAGCACTACTCGTCTACACGCGAAGGCGTGGATGTTTTTCAGAAACACTGGCTTCGACACTGGGTATGTCGGAAGCTCTAACCTGAGTAAGGCTGCTCAACTCGAAGGTCTGGAATGGAACGTTCGCGTTTCCCGCAACCAAGCGGGCAGCGTTCTAGGAAAATTTGAGGCAACTTTCGACACATACTGGGAGTCACCGCACTTCGAGGAATATGTGCCTGATCGTGATCGCGAAAAGCTCGAGCAGGCCCTTGAGATTAGTTCGCTGAGTCGTTCGACGGTCAACACAACGTTCTTTGACATCACCCCGCACCCACATCAGTTGGGAATTCTTCAAGACCTCCATGCCGAACGCATCATTAACGACCGCCACCGCAACCTCGTTGTGGCTGCGACCGGTACCGGCAAGACTGTTGTCGCCGCTCTTGACTACCGCAACTTGGCGGGTACGAGCAGGCCGCGTTTGCTTTTCGTTGCACACCGTGAAGAGATTCTGCGCCAGGCTATGGCGACGTATCGAGCCGTATTGAAATCGACAGACTTCGGCGAGCTTTTCGTGGGTGGTGAAACCCCCAGAAGAGGAGACCACGTGTTCGCGTCGGTCCAATCTCTCAGCAGGAGTTTTAACAACTGGCCGGCAGACCACTTCGACATTGTTGTCATCGATGAATTCCATCACGGTGCCGCGCGCACCTACAGAAGCATTTTCGACTATTTCAAACCAAAAGAGCTCCTAGCCTTAACCGCAACACCAGAACGCACCGATGGCATTAACATCGCCCAAGAATTTTTCGACGGTCGTTACGCCAGCGAAATTCGATTGTGGGACGCACTCGAAGCTCAACTTTTGGTTCCGTTCCACTATTTCGGCGTCAACGACGGCACCGACCTGTCTCAGATCCGTTTCGTTCGTGGAGACTACGATGTTCGTCAACTCGAAAACGTGTACACGTCGAACGATTCACGCGTGCGAATCATTCTCAAGGAGCTCGAGGATAAGGTCGAAAACTCTGCGAAGATGAAAGCCATTGGGTTCTGTGTGTCAGTGTCGCACGCGCAATTTATGTCACAGCGTTTTAATGCGGCCGGACTGAAATCGGCCTGGGTAGCAACGGGAATATCACGAGAAGAACGAGCCCGGGCCATAGCAGATTTGAACGCAGGGCGTATCAACTGCATTTTCACTGTAGACATGTTCAACGAAGGCGTAGACATTCCGTCGGTGGACACGCTCCTCATGCTTCGACCAACGCAGTCAGCGACAGTTTTCCTGCAACAGTTAGGTCGCGGTCTCAGGCACGCAGTTGGTAAATCCGTTCTCACAGTCCTGGACTTCGTAGGTCTTCAGAATCAAGAGTTCCGATTCGACACCAAGCTCAGAGCCATGACTGGGCTGACTCGCAAACGCCTCCTCAACGCTGTCGAAGAGGGCTTTCCATTCCTACCTCCAGGCACACAGATTGTTTTCGACCGAGTAGTCCAAGAAGCGGTGCTTAAAAATGTGAAACAGCAGATAGGCCGTACCGTTCCACAGCTACTCGCAGAAATACAAGAAATTGCTGGAGACCGTAGCCCCCTCGAACTCACTATGCGTGAGTACATGGACTCTTCAATGCGCCCTCTGTCTGCAATTTACGGTGGAAGATCCAGCCGCAGCTATAAAACAATCAAAAGCTCTCCTAGCTGGCTTCAACTGCAACGCTGGGCCGCAGGCGACACAACAAACGTCGCAAACAGCCCCGCAGTTATGCGTGCGCAAGTTTTAACCCATGTCGACGATCCTGAACGGATGTCGGCATACCTTTCAATCGCTGACCCTCACGGAAGAGTTCCGGATCAGAACGACCCGTACTTGTGGATGCTGTACTACTCCTTATGGCCGTCTGGCCGTGTAGGAGGTATCGAAGAAGGTATTCGGCTCATTCGTGAGAAGGGCGAACTGCACAAAGAACTGCAACAGCTCTTTGACGTCCTCCGGAACGAAACCCGCGTCGTGCCGGAGCAACTGTCTGGACACGCAGGATCCACAGTTCTGAAGTCACACGCAAAGTACAAGCGTGAGGAAGTTCTGGCGGCAATGGGTATGGGGTGGAAGCGAAAGCAAACGCCCGGATCATTCGTCGAAGGTGTGGCTTGGATGGAAGAACACCAAACCGAAGCTTTGTTCATCACGTTAAACAAGTCGTCCAACCACTTTTCACCGGAAACCATGTACAAGGACTATGCGCTCAACGACAGTATGTTCCACTGGGAGTCTCAGAACCGTACAAGTGTAGAAAGCAATGCCGGACAGCGTTACGTCAATCAGCGGTCTAACGGAGTGAGCATCGTTCTTTTTGTGCGTGAAACCAAAGACTCGGAAAACGGGACCCAGGCTTTTACCTGTGTGGGCAACGCCGACTACATCAGTCATTCCGGGGCGAAACCAATGCAGGTGTTGTGGAAGCTCCAGCGCCCCATGCCTGCGCAGCTCCTCAGCGTGGCACAAGCCGTTGCGAGCTAGCCACCGATATCCTTTTAACTGTCTTGGCAGTTGAAGGTTGGATGAGTTGTGTTTGAGCCGAACTCTCGCGCGTACAAAATTGTGCTCGCATCACTAATCGTCGTGTGCTTTGTCGCCTCAGCGATCATCGCGTGGGACCTCACACGACCCAACGTGGGCACCGTCTCAACCCAACCTCAAGCACAAGCCACCCAAAACAACCCCACACCCGCCACCACTGACGAACCAACGCAAACAGCGACGACCTCGGCGACCCAAAAACCCAGCCCCACCCCAGAACCAACCCAGGCGAAAGACGGGGAGTTCACCACAGAAGACATCCCACGCAAGGGATCGCAAAAGTGGAACGTTAGCGAGAAACTTTCCCCCATCAACCACGACGGGAGGGCGTTCCGGGTCTACATCCGCATCGAAAAAGACCTCCCCTTTGACGTCGACTCGACCACCGCGCGCATCATGAAAACCCTGCAAGACGAACGCGGATGGCAAAAAGTCGACAACGTCAGATTCATCCAAGTCACCAGCCCCAAACGCGCCAACGTCACCATCAACCTGGCCACCCCAAGCACAGTCGACAAAATGTGTGCGCCACTTCGAACACTCGGCAAGGTCTCATGCCACAACGGCAACAACGTCATGCTCAACGCCGACCGTTGGGTAGACGCCACCGACGGCTTCGACGACCCCGAACAGTACCGCGACTACCTGATTAACCACGAAGTTGGACACGCACTAGGCCACGGTCACAAGTCGTGCGCCGGAAAAGGTAAGCCCGCGCCCCTCATGCAACAACAAACCAAAGGCCTACAAGGGTGCAAACCAAACGGCTGGCCATCCGTAGCGTGACCTCGCGTCAGGGTGATCACTCGGGCCAGCGCTCACCTCGGGCGCAAGGCCCTTACCCTAGCGGCGGTGGAACAAACTCTTCCGCTGGTACTTAGGTTCACTCGTCACCTGCATACCCAAACTGCGGAAAATCCCCTCGTCCACTGACCCCAAAATGGTCGTCGTGTGTACATCGCACCCACGCAACTGCGACAACTGCTCAATCGCCCGCCGTGAATCCTCGCTTGTCTCAGCTGAAACAGACAACGCGATCAGCACCTCATCCGTGTGCAAACGCGGATTCTGGCTACCCAGATGCTTGGTCTTCACCGTCTGAATCGGCTTAATCGACTCCGGTGACAACAAGTGAACATCCGGGTCAATACCCGCCAGGTGCTTGAGCGCATTCAGCAACATCGCCGCGGAACACCCCAACAAGTCAGACGTCTTACCCGTAACCAACGTCCCATCCGCCAACTCCATACACGAAGCAGGACCGCCCGTCTGGGCTTCCAATTGCACTGCAGGCTCAATCACACGTAGGTCATCAACCGTGGCGCCAGCCTTACTCATCACAATGGCGGCGCGTTCCGAAAGCGTGTTATCCCAGTCATTGCGCGCCTCATCTACCAAAGCCTTGTAATAACGGCGCACGATTTCCTGCTTGGCAGCCTTGCGACATACCCCGTCATCCGTGATGCACGAGCCCACCATGTTCACACCCATATCAGTGGGGGACTGGTACGGCGAAGATCCAGCCAGCGTCTCAAGCAACGACTTCAGCAGAGGAAACACTTCTACATCGCGGTTATAACTGGTCACACGCTCGCCATACGCCTGCAGGTGATACGGGTCAATGACGTTAATGTCATCCAAGTCCACGGTGGCAGACTCGTACGCCAGGTTCACCGGGTGCTCCAATGGCAGATTCCAAATGGGGAAGGTCTCAAACTTGGCGTACCCAGACTGGATGCCACGCTTAAAGTCGTGATAAATCTGCGACAGGCACGTAGCCAACTTTCCTGACCCCGGCCCAGGGGCGGTGAGCACAACAACGTCGCGCTCCGTTTCCACATACTCGTTTTGACCAAAACCATCGTCACTGACGATCCTGCTCACGTTCGTGGGATACCCCGGAATCGTTCGGTGCTTAGCAACTTTCAGCCCCAAACGCTTTAACCGGTCGATAAACGCCTGAGCCAGCGTGTTCTCTTCATCCATCTGAGTGACAACCACCCAGTTGACCAAGAACCCGCGCTCGCGGAACACGTCCACCAGGCGCAAAACATCGTCTTCATAAGAGATGCCCAGGTCTGCTCTCACCTTGTGGCGGTGCAGGTCCTGGGCATTCATGGCGATCACAATCTCGATGTGATCGGCGATGCGTTGCAGCATCTCTATCTTGTTGTCTGGGGTGAAACCGGGGAGGACACGTGAAGCGTGGTTATCGTCAAAGAGCTTCCCGCCCATCTCGAGGTAGAGCTTCCCGCCGATCTGGTCTCGCCTTTGCCGAATGTGCTCCGACTGCAATTCGACGTACCGTTCGCGATCAAAACCGGCTTTCATCCCGACCCCTTCTGTGTAGTTTTTCACCGCTGATAAGTCTAAACCGGTGAAATGTTTCGTGCGCGTTACCAAGGTTTCGTAAGCGTTTCCCGCGCCGTCCAACGCCCCCTAAGAAAAAACGCGCGGAGAGACACAATGTCTCTCCGCGCGTGCACGTGAGGCTAACGCCTACGGTAGTGAGAAGGCTGCTTAGAACAGTCCAGCGTTCTTCTTGCCACCGTCGGTCAGAGTTACACCCTTTCGGGAGTCCTTCTTGTAGTCGTTGTAGCCGGTCTTGTCGTCCTTGAGGCGGCCAACCTGGCTAACCTCGATGTAGTTCTCGATACGGCCCAGCTTGGTCTTTCCGTCACCGAACTTCAGGTTCGCAACCAGTGCTTCGTCGCCTGGCTCAATAGCGTTCGACAGGGTCACCTGGAAGGTGCGGGTCGAAGTCTTCTTGTCGAATCCGAGGTCGCGGGTGTACGCACCGTTGAACTGACCTGAGGTGATGAGGCGGTCAACACCCTTTGGTCCCTTGTTAGTCTTGACCTTCAGCAGGAACGAGGTCTGTGGGAACTCCTGGTAGTAGGAGTCCGAACCGACGTTCTTCACGCGCAGAGCAACGTTTCCGGCGTAGCCAGGAACCTTACCTGCAGCAACGGTCAGGCGTGGCTCGAGGTCGTGCTTTGCTTTCTTGGAAGGCTTGGTGGTGTCAACCTTAGGCACCGAAGGTTCTTTGGTCTCAATGACGCGGTTAACTGGCTTGCCAGTTCCCTTGCCACCTTCAGCGCCGGAAGCCTTGTCGTACATGCGCACGCGAACTTCGTTCTTAATAGGTGCGAATGCGGTCCATGCGGTTGGGGTGGACCAGGTTCCGTTTGGCTTGCAGTGCTGCTGGGTACCGGTCATGGTGATGGTGCGGAAACCGTAGGTTGCTTCACCGGTGTGGCCAGCTGGAACGTCGTAAGGACCAATCTGCTGTCCAACTTCCCACGACAGTGAGTAGGAAGCTTCGCCACCGATGGTCTTAGCAAGCGACATTGCGATTCCAGCGTTGACGCTTCCCTTTTTGGCGTTTCCGGTTCCACCCATGTTGAATTCGGTGGATTCCGACTTGCTTCCGTTAACCGTCAGCGAGATGGTCTGCGAACGGCTCGTCGACTGCGTCAGTGGAATAGGGGACTTGGTCTTGTTGGTGGTGGAGATGGTTCCAACTGGAGCCCACGAGTCCTTCACCTTGTACACAACGGTGCGGTAGTCCTCTGCTGAGTTGCAGACTGGGTTGGGGTTGAGGACGTTGGCCTTGATGTGGTCCGAACCGTGCTTGGTGTGCACGATCGGCAGGTCAGGGTTCAGGGCAGGGGTTTCTGGGTAGGTTTCTTCGTGGGTTCCGCCAGCGAATGCAGGGCTGGCGCCGAACAGTGCTGCAAAGACCGCGGTACCGGCCAGCGCAGCTGAAGCAGTGCGACGAATGTTCATTGCGGAGTCCTTTGTGAGTGAGATGTTGATCGTTCGTTAAGCGAATGCTGATTCACTTTTCAGTGACGCGAAATATGTTACTCACAGGTTTACAAGTGAGTAAACCTGTGAGTAACAATATGAACAAAACTCAGAAAACATTTAAAAAGCACTCAGAAACACAGCTGCTACCACCTCGGCGAACCCATCCCCACAACCATGCCAACCGTCACAAAAGACGCGCCCACACAACGCGAAATCCCGGAGTTTGCCACGCAAAGATTTAAGGTAAATACCATGGCGACCAGTACGACTTCCCCCGCTACTGGTACAGGACGCCGGAAGCGTGGAGCCCCCACGCAGGCTACTGAACCCGCGGGCGAACAGCAGAAAACCAACCCCGTAACCGGAGCATGGATGGGCATGTCACGCATGGCCGGAGACCGCGCACGCAAAGCATTTAGTGAAGACGTAGAAACTCCTACCCGTCGCGACGGCACAGGCTTCTTTCTCATTGGCCTGGCAGTCGTTGTCGCGGCCTTCGAGTGGTGGAACATACCAGGCGTCTTTGGCAACGCGGTGCGCGGAGTATTTGAAGGGACCTTTGGGCGAGTAGCCCTGGTCCTTCCTGCTGTGTTCGTTCTCTACGCCGTTCGACTCTTCATGCGCGGAAACGAAACCCGCCAAAACAACCGCATCCTGGTGGGAACTATCGCGCTTCTGGTCTCCGCTGCTGGACTTGCGCACATCGCCGCTGGTAACCCCAGCTTCGTCAACTCGCGCGAAGCCATGGCCAACGGCGGGGGAGCGCTGGGCTACATCGTGTCCAGCCCTCTGGTCACCGCAGCGACCGTGTATGTTGCCGTACCAATTCTGGTGCTCATCGCGCTCTTCAGCGTCCTGGTAATCACCGCGACGCCAGTTGCTAAAGTTCCCGAACGACTCGTGGGCCTCTACCACCGTCTCACCGGCAGCACCTCAGGAGCCAGCGGCGACGCCCAGGGTGACAACGCCAACGTCGATCTTGTCGCCACCAACCAGCGCACCTCGGCCCTCAAACCTATGGGGCGCAAGCGTCGCTCAAAGAAGCAAGAAGGCGAAGAAGTTACCCGTGCCTATGACAAGGCAACTATTGATGACACCTCAGGTAAGGACGCCGAGGTCGCCCCACCTGCCGCTGAAGACGCGCCTACCCGGGTGCTCAACAGCGAGATCTACGACGTCGATCAAGACGTAGACGAACCAAAGTACAAACCCGGCCAGCGACGCCCCACCAAGGCCGAACGCGAAACCGCGAAACTCAAACGCGACCAGGGTCTGGACGCCTCACTGCCCGGTGAAACCGCAGATGCTCAGGCAGAAGAAGCCACCCGCGCGATCGACCGCAAGCCCGACCCAGCAAACACGGTGCCCACCGTCAACACGCCGGCACCCGTGGCCACAGGGGAGTTGCCGCAGCGCGTCGAACAGCTGGAGCTCGCTGGCGATGTCACTTACACGCTGCCTGCCTCGGACATGCTCACAGCGGGGCCACCGCCAAAGGAGCGCTCGGAAGTCAACGATCGCGTGGTCGAAGCGCTTCGCGAAGTATTTGAGCAGTTCAAGATCAACGCTGCCGTCACTGGCTTCTCGCGTGGTCCGACCGTGACCAGGTATGAAGTTGAGTTGGAACCCGGCACCAAGGTCGAAAAGGTCACCGCACTCGAAAAGAACATCGCCTACGCGGTTGCCAGCGCCGACGTGCGCATCCTGTCGCCAATCCCAGGCAAGAAGGCCATTGGTATTGAGATCCCCAACGCCGACCGCGAAACCGTGGCTCTGGGCGACGTTCTGCGCTCCCAGGCCGCACGTGGAACAGACAAGCCGATGGTCGTGGGTGTTGGTAAAGACGTTGAAGGTGGCTTCGTTGTTGCTGACCTTGCGAAGATGCCACACCTGCTGGTGGCCGGTGCGACCGGTTCCGGTAAGTCGTCGTTCGTCAACTCCATGATTACGTCCATCATGATGCGTGCAACGCCTGATGAAGTGCGCATGATCCTGGTTGACCCCAAGCGTGTGGAACTGACCATTTACGAAGGCATTCCGCACCTGATTACGCCCATCATCACCAACCCCAAAAAGGCTGCTGAAGCCCTCGAATGGGTGGTGCGTGAAATGGATGCCCGCTACGACGACCTCGCTCACTTTGGGTTCAAGCACGTGCGCGAGTTCAACCAGGCCGTGCGCGAGGGTCGCCTCACGCCACCTCCCGGCTCCGAACGTGTTTTGCAGCCGTACCCGTACTTGCTCGTCGTGGTCGACGAGTTGGCTGACCTCATGATGGTTGCGCCTCGCGACGTCGAAGCCTCGATTCAGCGCATCACGCAGCTGGCTCGTGCCGCCGGAATCCACTTGGTGCTTGCGACTCAGCGCCCATCCGTGGACGTTGTTACCGGTCTGATCAAGGCCAACGTGCCTTCGCGCCTGGCCTTCGCAACCTCGTCGCTTGCCGACTCCCGAGTGATCTTGGACATGCCCGGTGCCGAGAAGCTCATTGGTCAAGGTGACGCACTGTTCCTGCCCATGGGTAAGTCCAAGCCAATGCGTGTGCAGGGTTCCTGGGTCAACGAGTCCGAAATTGAAGAAGTGGTCAAGCACGTCAAGACCCAGCTCGCGCCTAACTACCGCGAAGACGTGCAGACCAGCGCGCCTAAGAAGCAGATTGATGAAGAGATCGGCGACGACATGGACGTGCTGCTCCAGGCCGCCGAGCTGGTCATCACCACGCAGTTCGGTTCGACCTCGATGCTGCAACGCAAGCTGCGCGTTGGGTTCGCCAAGGCCGGTCGCCTCATGGACCTCATGGAGTCCCGCGGAATTGTTGGGCCGTCCGAAGGGTCCAAGGCCCGCGACGTGCTGGTCAAGCCCGAAGACCTGGCAAGCACCTTGGCGTTCATCCGGGGCGATGCTCCACCTGAGGATTCGTCTGCTGAGGGCGCTGACGGTGTCGATGACTCTCAGGGCAACGCGCCTTACGCGCAGGCCGCCGAGGTCGTTAACCCTTCCGACGGAAACTCCGCTGGTGACGGGGGAGCTGGCGAGTTGAAAGCCGGCGACATCGACCCCGAAACCGGGCTGGAAGTCGTGGAGGCTTCCAGCGAAGACGCATGGGGCCTGACCGGGCGCTAGTGATCGGTCGATAAGCTAAGAGATATGAGTACCCCAGACCACAAACAGGGTCAGCTGGAAACCACCTCGGCGGGTCAGCCGGAAACCACCTCGGTGACGCGTAAAGAACGCAACCGCGCTGCCGCTACGCGCACACGCATGCAGCACGTGCCCAACGCGTTGACGGTGTTGCGCATCATCATGGTGCCGGTGTTCGCCGTGCTCTTGCTCATGCACGGCGGGCAGGATCCAACCCTGCGCTGGTGGGCACTGGGCGTGTTCCTTGTGGCAATGTTTACCGACAAACTCGACGGTGACATCGCCCGCAAGTACAACATTGTGTCCAACTTTGGGAAGCTCGCCGACCCCATCGCCGATAAAGCCCTCATGGCCGCCGCATTCATTGGGTTGGCGATCGTGGGGGCTCTGCCATGGTGGGTTCCCGTGGTGATTCTGGTGCGCGAAATCGGTATCACCGTCATGCGCATGTTCATGCTCAAGTACGAGGTCATGCCGGCTTCGCGTGGCGGAAAGATCAAGACCGTGCTCCAGACGGTGACCGTGGCGCTGTATATCGCCGCCTTGCCACTGGCCGTGGTGACCCCCGCCGGTTTCATGTTCGTCTACGCGATCATCGCCGGATTCGCGCTCACGCTCACCGTTGTTATCACCGTACTCACCGGTGTCGACTACGTTTTGCAGGCCCAGAAGATCAAGAAGGAAGCGGGCCAAAGCAAGGACGTGAAGTCGGACGCAAACTCAACTAACACCTCGGGAGCGACCAGCACGGACGCGAAGCCTGACGTAAACCCGGACGCAAACTCAACTAACACCTCGGGCAAGGCGCCGAATGGCCACTGACACCGGGTACCTGGCCACGCGCGTTGTTCACACGTACACGCAGCGCGGGCTCACGGTTGCAACGTGCGAATCCTTGACGGCCGGGCTGGTCGCGGGGACGCTGGCCACCGTGCCGGGCGCGTCGAAGGTTCTGCGTGGCGGTCTGGTAACGTACGCCAGCGATGTGAAATCTGCGCTGGCTGGCGTTGATGCTGGGCTTTTGGAAACGGTCGGGGCCGTGGACGCCGAGGTGGCCCTCCAGATGGCGCGCGGCGCTCAGCGGGCGTGCGAGGCGGATGTTGCGGTGGCCTGCACGGGTGTCGCCGGACCTGACGCACAAGATGGCAAACCGGTTGGTACCGTGTTCATCGCCGTGGTGACTGGGGATGACGAAAGCGTGTGTGAGCATGCGTTTGAAGGGGACCGAGCGGCGATTCGACAGAAGACTGTTGACGCGTGTTGTGAAGCGTTGTTGCGCATCACTTCCTGCGGAGTTTCTTTAAATCCTGTGGAAGACGACCTCTGAGGTTTAGCGCGAAACCGAACGCACTGTAGGGTTGTTGGAATAAACCACGTACCGGTACGGTTACACCTCTACACGTACCACGTCGCCTGAGGAGGCTATTTTGACCCTGCTCCGTACCGAGATCGGCGACACCCTGCGCGTTGCGCGACGTCGTCAGAACCGAACTCTTCGCGATGTCTCGATGGACGCACGTGTGTCGCTGGGGTACTTGAGTGAAATTGAACGCGGGCAAAAAGAAGCATCGTCTGAACTGCTCGCGTCCATTTGTGAAGCCCTGGACATGCCCGTATCGGTTCTTCTTCGCGAAGTTGCCGACAAGATTGCCCTGTCGGAAGGCGTTCTCGTTCCCGACACGGTGCCAGACAACTTCGAACAGATCGATGTGCCCGGTGGGGTAGCGAAGCGAGCTTTCGCACAACAGCGATAGTAGTGATGACAGTGGGCCGGGGTGTTGTGTGCCCCGGTCGCAGGTAGTCGCATGTAACGGAAAGGTCTTCTGTGCGCCACAGTGTTTATTGGGAGCTGATGAACGACGAGTTCGGCTCGGTTCGTGCGGCGTCACTCCACACTGATTTGGCGCTGAGTTCATTAGGGTCCCTCACCGCTCATGAAGCACTTGAGCGAGGAGAGGACCCTAAAACTGTGTGGCTCGCTGTGTGTGACGCAACAGGTGTGCCACAAAGTCGTCGTCTGGGGACAGATAAAAAGCCACGGTCGAATCCCTTTTGATTCGCGACACGCGGGTGGTTTTGCACGCAATGTTCGAATGTGTGTTCAATTTTCGCGTACGATGGTTCTGTGACATTAAGTGTGGCAAACGGGAGAGTTTTCCACATTTTTCTTTGTGAGGAATTTCTGTGTCAGTGCCTCCTCATAGAGTGCAACTAGACCATCACGAGGAGGAACCATGGCGACAAAGTCAAGTAACGCAAACGCTGGTGCCGACAACAAACAAAGGGCACTCGAAACTGCGCTCAGCCAGGTGGAACGCCAGTACGGAAAAGGCTCCATCATGCGTTTGGGTTCGCAGGAACGCCAACCCATTGAAGCAATCCCGACCGGTTCGCTCGCGCTCGACGTGGCGCTCGGAATTGGGGGACTGCCACGCGGCCGTGTGATCGAAGTTTACGGCCCAGAATCATCCGGTAAGACAACCGTTGCGCTCCACGCCGTTGCGAACGCGCAGAAGGCCGGCGGTCTGGCAGCGTTCATTGACGCTGAGCACGCGCTTGACCCGGAATACGCGGCCAAACTGGGAGTCGACACAGACCAGCTTCTGGTTTCGCAGCCAGACACCGGTGAGCAGGCACTTGAAATCGCCGACATGCTCATCCGCTCAGGCGCGCTGGACATTATCGTGATCGACTCGGTCGCGGCTCTTGTTCCTAAGGCAGAAATCGAAGGTGAAATGGGTGACTCGCACGTGGGTCTCCAAGCCCGCCTCATGTCGCAAGCGCTGCGCAAAATCACGGGTGCTCTGGCGCATTCCAAGACCACTGCCATCTTCATTAACCAGCTCCGCGAAAAGGTGGGTGTGTTCTTCGGTTCGCCGGAAACCACCTCGGGCGGTAAGGCACTGAAGTTCTACGCATCTGTGCGCCTCGACGTGCGACGGATTGAAACCTTGAAAGAAGGCACCGACGCAGTAGGTAACAAGACGCGCGTAAAGGTGGTGAAGAACAAGGTTGCGCCTCCGTTTAAGCAGGCCGAATTCGACATCATCTACGGTCAAGGGATCTCACGCGAAGGTTCCATCATCGACATGGGTGTAGAGAACGGAATCGTGCGCAAGTCTGGCTCTTGGTTCACATATGAGGGGGACCAGCTTGGGCAGGGTAAAGAGAACGTTCGTAACTTCTTGCGTGACAATCCTGAACTCGCCGACGAAATTGAGACCAAGATCCTCATGAAGCTTGGCATTATCGAAGACGAAACCGAGGAACAGAAGCCTCAGGAGTGATAACTCGTGAGTAGCGCACAGCTCATTGAATCGCTACAACAGTCGATCGACAAGATCGAGGCGCACGGCGCTCAGCCGGAACCCGATCCACAGGCGCACGACCCGGAATACAAACAAGCCAAGAAACGGGCTTTGAACATTTTGAGTGTGCGTGACTATTCGGTTGACGAACTTCGAAAGAAGCTCATCGCGCGGGAACACGCTGAAGACGCTGTTGAACGTGTGTTGGCCAAACTGCAACGAGCAGGGTTGCTCAACGACGAAGAGTACGCGCAGAATTACGTGCGGGTACACCGCGAAAAGCGGAATCTGTCAACGTCTGCGCTGCGGCGTGAGCTCGCTAAGCGTGGGGTCGCGGACAAACACATTCGTTACGCTCTCGACCAGGTAGAAGACGAGCACGAGGTGGCTTTCGGGGTGGCGCTGAAAAAGGCGCGTTCGACCGTGGGGCTACCGCGTGAGACGCGCTTGCGACGTATTCTTGCGATGCTTGCCAGACGCGGGTTCCCGCAGAGCATCAGCATGGATGTGACCTTGCGCGCACTCGACGAAACCTGAGCGGTTGTGCAGTGGGCAGCCCTGTAGAATGTAGGTCTGATGACTGACGTACTAAACCGCACCTATGAAGTGAAAACATACGGGTGCCAGATGAATGTTCACGACTCTGAACGCCTCTCAGGTCTTCTCGACGACGCTGGATATACGCCAGCCCAGCCCAATGAACAAGCCGATGTCGTGGTGTTTAACACCTGTGCGGTACGCGAAAACGCCGACAACCGCTTGTACGGGAACCTGGGCCGTTTAGCAGAAGTGAAGGAAAGCCACCCAGAACTGCAGATCGCAGTGGGTGGGTGCATGGCGCAAAAGGACCGCGACACCATCGTGGAACGTGCCCCATGGGTCGATGTGGTGTTCGGAACGCACAACATGGGCTCACTTCCCGTGCTCCTGGAACGCGCGCGCCACAACAAAGAAGCTCAAGTTGAGATCAAGGAAAGCCTCGAAGTTTTCCCCTCCACGCTTCCCACTAGGCGCGAATCGACCCACTCTGGTTGGGTCTCCATCTCCGTGGGGTGCAACAACACGTGTACGTTCTGCATCGTGCCTCACCTGCGCGGAAAAGAGAAGGACCGTCGCCCAGGTGACATCCTCGCTGAAGTCGAAGCTTTGGCTGCACAAGGTGTCATCGAGGTGACCTTGCTGGGGCAGAACGTGAACTCCTACGGAACTGAATTCCGTGACCGCCAAGCGTTCAGCAAACTTCTGCGCGCAGTGGGCAAAGTGCCGGGAATTGAACGCGTGCGCTTTACCAGCCCACACCCGGCTGCGTTTTCCGACGACGTCATTGAGGCGATGGCCGAAACCCCAACGGTCATGCCACAGCTGCACATGCCACTGCAGTCAGGGTCGGACACCGTGCTGAAAGCCATGCGCAGGTCCTACCGCACCAAACGCTTCATGAACATTCTGGACAAGGTACGCGAACGCATTCCGCACGCGTCGATCACCACCGACATCATTGTTGGATTCCCCGGTGAAACCGAGGAAGACTTCGAACTGACCATGGACGTGGTGCGCCAAGCCCGGTTTACGCAGGCGTACACGTTCCAGTACTCGATCCGCCCCGGTACGCCGGCTGCCACCATGGAGAACCAGATTCCAAAAGACGTGGTGCAAGATCGGTTCGAACGCCTGGTCGAACTTCAAGACCAGATCGCGTGGGAAGAAAACAAAGCGTGCGTGGGCAATCAGGTTGAAGTACTCGTCAACAGCGGACCCGACCCGCAACACGGGCGCATGTCCGGTCGAGCACGCGACAACCGACTCGTTCACGTGCGGGCTCAAGAAGGACTGGACGCGCGTCCCGGCGACATCGTGACAGCAACGGTGACCGAAGCGAAACCGTACTTTCTCATCAGCGATTCGGAATACACCGTGAGGCGCACACCGGCTGGCGACGCGTGGGACCTCTCCCAAGCAGAAAGCTGCGGAACCACGGGAGGGGCTGCCACCTCGGGACCCACGAACCTGGGACTGCCCACCATCCGAGTAGGAGCAAACTAACCGTGACCGTCATCAACGTTGTGGGGGCCACCGCAACAGGCAAATCAGACCTGGCAATTACTTTGGCTCACCACCTCGATGGCGAAATCATCAACGCAGACTCCATGCAGTTCTACCGCGGCATGGACATTGGGACCGCGAAAGTGACACCCGAACAACGCGCGGAAGTCCCACACCACCTGCTCGACATCCTGGATGTCACGCAGGACGCCGCGGTCAGTGAATACCAACGCAGTGCGCGTGCCCTGATCGACCAGATCCACCAGCGGGGGCGTACCCCCATCATTGTTGGCGGATCGGGACTCTACGTGCGAGCGGCAACCGACGTCATGAACTTTCCCGGAACAGACCCGGCGATGCGGGCTCGGCTGGAAGGAATTGCCGACGCCGGAGCGCTTCACGACATGCATACGATGCTCGAAGAGCTCGACCCCAAAGCGGCCAGCACAATCAAACCTACCGACGCGCGGAGGATCGTGCGGGCGCTTGAAGTGATTGCACTGACGGGCGACACGTTCAGCTCTGAACTGCCCGAATACACGTACTTCACCCCCACTATCCAGGTGGGGCTGGCGCAAGACCGCGAAACCCTGCACCAGCGCATTGCCGACCGTGTCCACCTTATGTGGGACGCCGGTTGGGTCGACGAGGTGCGCACGCTGCTCGACCAGGGGCTGCGGGACGGCAAAACCGCGCGACACGCAATTGGGTATGCGCAGATCATTGACTACCTCGACGACAAAATGAGTGCCGACTTAGCCATTGACTCAACAGTGACGCGAACCCGCCAGTTCGCGAAACGACAAGAAACCTGGTTCCGGCGCGATCCGCGCATTCAGTGGTTTGACGCCGCCGACCCGCACACGCCACAGAACGCGCTTGACTACATCAAGGAGACAGCATGATTGACGGACAACTCGTTAAAGGACACGGAACCGCCAACGACTTTGTTCTCCTCCACGACCCACACGGTGAGCACGCGCTAGACCCGGATGGCGTGCGCGCGCTTGCTGACCGCCACACCGGGATTGGTGGCGACGGGGTCATTCGTGTGATTCGAAGCGCGGCACTGGGTGAAGAGGCCGGGGACATGGCTCATGACGGTGGTGCCGAATGGTTCATGGACTACCGCAACGCGGACGGCTCAATCGCCGAAATGTGCGGAAACGGAGTGCGCGTTTTTGCCCACTACCTGCGGACATACGACCTCGTGCAGTCGCAGTCGTTTGCGGTTGGAACTCGGGCGGGCATCAAGCACGTCACGGTGATTCCCGACCCACTGGGCGGAGACGAGCCCTGGTACAAAGTCGACATGGGCAAGTGGCAACTGCCTGGTGGCGGTGAAGCGTTCGACGCAACAGTCGAAACGCCCGGAGTCCGTGTAGCCCGTCCAGGGCTGACCGTGGACATGGGTAACCCGCACACCGTGGTCGCGCTGGCTCACGCAGAAGAACTCGAAGCCGCTAAACTGCACGAACTCCCGCACGTCGAACCCGTGCCACCAGCGGGAACCAACGTCGAATACATCGTGATCGAACCGGACAACGACCCCACAACAGGGACGTTGCGGATGCGTGTACATGAACGTGGAGTTGGCGAAACCCACGCGTGCGGAACGGGCGCGTGCGCCTCGGCGTTGGCAGCCTACGTGTGGGCCGGGCGCGGCCCACAAGCCCCAACCACATGGACGGTCCACCAACCCGGTGGGGCAGTTCGCATCGACATCACAGGGGAAACCGTGGCGCTGTCAGGGCCGGCGGTCATCACTTACGAAGTCACACCTCGGGATCTTCCGGTTTTGTAACCACCAAAACGCGGAAGCCTTTGGCAGACGCCTCCTTGCGCACATCCCAGCCACCCGGCAGATTCTCTACCATCCACGTGGCCAGCGAGTCAGCACCCAGGTTCTTGGACACCACAAGCCACGCTTCACCGCCGGGAACCAGGCGCGGAAGCCACGTCAAAAGAAGGTCGTGCAGCACTTCCTTGCCCACACGAATGGGCGGGTTCGACCAGATCGCTGAAAACTGGACGCTGTCCGGAATGTCCTGGGCGAGCACGGGAGTGACAGACGCCAGGCCGGCGGTCTTCGCGTTCTCACGGGTCAGCGATAAGGAGCGTTCATTGACGTCTAATGCCCACACGCGCACATCGGTGTCGTCATCACGTGCTTCGAGACCGGCTTGCAGGCTGATGGGGCCCCAACCGCACCCCAAATCCAGAATGTCCCCGGTAGGAGGAGCAGGCAGATTCTTCAACAACACCGCGGTGCCAGGATCCAGTCGCGACGGGGAAAAGACGCCTGCATCAGTGGTGACGTCAACTTCGCGACCAGCAAGACGCACCGTGATGGTGCGAGGCTTCGACGCAGTGTGCGGTTGAGATGAGAAGTAGTGATCGTTCACCCCATCATGCTAAAGCACCAGTGTGAAACAATAATGTCTCTAGCTATCGACAGAAAGAGCTCAATGCAATCAGATAAGCACCGCGAAATGATCGACAGGGTGCTGTCCCGAGCCTCCGACTCACTGACGGATGACCACCTCGCAAGCGACGACTACAGTCAGCTTGATCTTCTAGAACGTGAAGCACTACGACGTGTCAACGGACTATCGACCGAACTCGAAGACATTACCGAGGTCGAATATAGGCAGATTCGACTTGAAAACGTGGTGCTCGCAGGAGTGTATTCAGGTTCAACCGAAGAAGCAGAAACCTCGCTCCGCGAACTCGCCGCCCTAGCTGAAACTGCCGGTTCACGTGTACTCGACGGGGTTTTGCAACGACGCGATACCCCTGATCCGTCCACGTACTTGGGACGCGGAAAGGCGCAAGAGCTCGCCCAGATCGTCGCCAGCGTTGGCGCCGACACCGTCATTACCGACACCGAACTTGCGCCCAGCCAACGCCGTGCGCTGGAAGACGTGGTCAAGGTCAAAGTGATTGACCGAGTTGCCCTGATCTTGGACATTTTCGCCCAACACGCTAAAAGCCGCGAGGGTAAAGCGCAAGTGGAGTTAGCGCAGCTGGAGTACCTGCTTCCGCGTTTGCGTGGTTGGGGTGATTCCATGTCCCGGCAGGCCGGTGGTCGTGTGGCCGGAGGTGCTGGAATCGGGTCCCGCGGACCTGGTGAAACTAAAATTGAGCTCGACCGTCGTCGGATTCGCACGCGCATGGCTAAACTCCGCCGCGAGATCAAGGCGATGGCGCCAGCCCGCGAAACCAAACGCTCCAACCGCACACGCAACAAGGTGCCCAGTGTGGCCATCGTGGGCTACACCAACGCTGGTAAGTCCTCCTTGCTCAACCGGCTCACGGACGCCGGGGTCATGGTGAAGAACGAACTGTTCGCCACCCTGGACCCCACGGTCCGTCAGGCACACACAGCCGATGGCCGTGTGTTCACGTACACCGACACGGTGGGGTTTGTGCGCAACCTGCCCCACCAGCTCGTTGAAGCCTTCCGCTCCACGCTGGAAGAGGCTTCGGATGCCGATCTCCTCCTTCACATTGTCGACGCCTCCCACGCGGACCCACTGGCTCAGATTCGGGCGGTACACGAAGTGCTCAACGAAGCCGAAACCGGAGACATTCCTGAACTCATCGTCTTCAACAAAGCCGATATCGCGAATCCAGACACCCTGGCGCGCGTGCTCAACACGTACCCAAACGCCGTCGTTGTGTCCGCGCACTCGGGGCAGGGGATCGACGAGCTTCGTGACCGCATCGATGACCTGTTGCCGCGCCCGTCCCACCACATCACCGCACTCATCCCGTTCGACCGTGGTGAGCTCATTGCCCGGGCCCACGACGAAGGCACGGTTGAGTCTGAGAAATACACCTCTCAGGGCACGCTACTGGTGGCCATGGTGGAGCCCGATCTTCTGCACGAACTCGAACAATTTCGACAGCCAGACATGGTCGACCCACATATCTTTGGGTGAACCACATGAGCTCAGACGTAGAACAACTCCTTGACGCAGCCGTAGATGCCCTAGGCGGAACCCACCGCGAAGGCCAGACCACCATGGCCCAAGCAGTATCGAGCGCCTTGGACAACCAGACGCACCTGCTGGTGCAAGCAGGCACCGGAACCGGGAAATCCCTGGGCTATCTGGTGCCCAGTGTCGAATACACGCTGCGAACCGGTGACCGGGTCATCATCTCCACCGCAACACTTGCCCTGCAGTCACAGATCATCCAACGCGACCTACCCCGACTTACGAAAACGGTAGGGGCCATCACCGGGCGGAAGCCCACCTCGGCGGTGTTAAAAGGACGGCGCAACTACGTGTGCCTCCACAAGCTGGGAGGCGGGTACCCGGGTGATGAAGAGTCCGCGTTGTTCGACGTTGGTGCTGACATTGAAGGGCACCGAGGTGGCTCAATGACCGCGACCGAAGCCGAGATCGCGCGGATCCGGGAGTGGGCCGATGCGACCTCGACGGGGGACCGGGACGACCTGGTGCCCGGCGTGTCCGACCGGACATGGTCGCTGGTGTCCGTGAACTCGTTTGACTGCCTGGGGTCCACGTGCCCCATGTTCGAAGAGTGCTTTGCCGAACGCGCCAAGAACACGGCCGCGGACTCCGACATTGTGGTCACCAACCACGCGCTCTTGGCGATTGAAGCGCAAGGGGAGCAGTCGGTGTTGCCGGAGCATTCGGCGGTGGTGATCGACGAGGCACACGAACTGCGCGACCGTGTGACCGGCGCGCTCACCGGGGCAATCACGCATGCGCTTCTAAGCGCTGTGGCGTCGACG
The DNA here is from genome assembly GCF_022346365.1 of Brevibacterium sp. ACRRH. Taxonomy (NCBI): domain Bacteria; kingdom Bacillati; phylum Actinomycetota; class Actinomycetes; order Micrococcales; family Brevibacteriaceae; genus Brevibacterium; species Brevibacterium sp. ACRRH. The sequence continues at coordinate 49,803 of NZ_JAKRMN010000005.1, read as the reverse complement.
GCTAAGAAGCACACGGCCGCCACGGCGAACACCGTTCAGGCGCTCACCAAGGCCAGCGATCAGTTTGCGGCTGCCCTGGAAGAGCACGAGCCCGGTCTGTTGCGCGTGTGGCCAGAAGACCTGGGCGACGCGCTGTCGGCCGTGCATGACGCGTTGCGGGACTTGAGTTCGCAGGTCGGGGGAGTGTCCAAGGAGTCCGAGCCCGACGCCGGGCGACATATGGCACGCGCGCGTATTGACGAAGCGTATGAGCTAGTGGAGCGGTTGTTGGACCGCAACAGCAACGATGTCGCGTGGATTTCGACGAATACGTTTAAGGAAACCACCACTACGTCGCTCGTTGTGGCGCCGCTGAGTGTGGCGGGTACGTTGCGGAACGGGTTGTTTGCTGAGTCCACCGTGGTGGCGACCTCGGCGACCCTGGCGTTGGGTGGCAAGTTTGAACCGGTTGCGGCTGCCCTGGGTCTGGCTGGGGAGGATGCGCCCCGGTACGACGCGATCGACGTGGGTAGCCCGTTTGACTACCAAAAGCAGGGGATCCTCTACGTGGCCGGGCACCTGCCCAAACCCGGCAGGTCAGGGGTCAACGTCCAGGTGTTGGACGAAATCGTGGAACTGATTGAGGCGTCCCGAGGTGGTGCCCTGGGACTGTTTTCGTCCCGGCGTGCCGCTGAAGAGGCCGCCCAGTTTGTGCGGGAGCGCACGCGCTACCCGGTGTACTTGCAAGGCGAGGACACGTTGTCGGTACTGGTGAGGGACTTCGCCGCCGATGATTCGGCCGTTCTGTTTGGCACCATGTCGCTGTGGCAGGGCGTGGATGTGCCGGGATTGACCAACCGGTTGGTGCTTATTGACCGGATTCCGTTTCCACGCCCCGACGACCCGTTGTCGCAGGCGCGCACTCAGGCCGCTGCGGCTAGAGGTGCGAACGGGTTCATGGCGGTGTCGGCAACGCACGCGGCGTTGCGGTTGGCGCAGGGAGCTGGGAGGCTGATCCGCACGTCACACGACCGCGGTGTGGTTGCGTTGTTGGACTCGCGTGCGCGCACAGCAGGCTATTCGAAGTTTTTGCTCGACTCGCTTCCGCCACTGTGGCGGACTACTAACTCTGAACTGGTGAAGCAGGCCTTGCAGCGCCTCGCAACGGGAGTTGCTGCCGGGGAAGCCGGCGCTGGTGCCGCTGCAGCTTCTACAACCGACGAATAACGGCGGTGACTAGACCCATGATGAGCGCGTGATCGCCGTCGATGGGTTCGTAGTCCTTGTTTTCAGGGAGCAACCACTGCTTGCCGCCTTCGCGCTTGAGCGTCTTCACGGTGGCTTCGTTGTCGAGCAGGGCGGCTACGATTTCGCCGTTGTTGGCCGTGGACTGTTTGCGCACCACGACCCAGTCGCCATCGCAGATGGCAGCGTCGATCATGGAATCACCTACGACCTGCACGAGGAACATTTCGCCTGAGCCCACAACCTGACGGGGGAGTGGGAAGACGTCCTCAACGTGCTGTTCTGCCGTGATGGGGCCACCGGCCGCGATGCGTCCCACGACAGGAACCAGTGCGGTGTTCGCGGAGGTTTCTGGGGTGATGTTGTTGTTGTACTCAATTTCGTCGGGGTTGACGACTTCAAGGGCCCGAGGTCGTTTAGGGTCGCGACGGACGTACCCCAAGCGTTCCAGCTGGTTGAGCTGGTGGGCAACCGATGACAGCGAGGCCAGGCCCGCCGCCTGGCCAATTTCACGCATGCTTGGTGGGTAGCCGTTGGTGTAGACGGCGTGTTCGATGCATTCGAGGACTTGGCGCTGACGTGGGGTCAGTCGCCTGTCGGTGCGTGAGATTGAGTCTTCTGGTAGTGAGCGCGAGTGCAGTGACTCTTGCTCTTGAATGTCTGCGATGACGCTTTCGTTGCGTGGGCGCCCCCGGCCCCGCTTTGCCTTCTCTGCCACGTTTCCTCCCAATGTGTGACCTGCTAAAACGTGCGATCCAAAAACTGTGTCAGACCCTCCTGGAACAGTCAGGTATGAAAGCGAAAGGGATCGCGTTTGAATCTATTTTCGCACATTTGTTCGAGAAACAGTAGACATTTGTTCGAATGTTGTGTTCAATAGAACATAGATTCGATAGAACATTAGTTCGAATGGAGGATTGAGATGACACGAATGGCTCGCACATATGCGGTTCGTCGGCTAGTGGTTGTGCTTGCGTTGGTTGTCGCGGCGTTTGCTATTACGTTGGCCGTGTTGCCGGCGCAGGCTTCTGAAGGTGGGGCATCAGCTCAGACCGTGACGGTGACAGTGCAGGAGGACCAGTCACTGTGGACTATCGCACGTGAACACAGTGAAGGTGTTCCCACCGACCAGGTGGTGAAGCAGATTAAGGCGCTCAACGGCCTCGACGGCTCGCTTGTTCGACCCGGACAAAAGCTCGAAGTGCCCTCACGTTAAACTCGTGGCGTGGTTGAAAATCTCCCGGTTCGAAACGATTTGCGCGGTGCGAAGCCCTACGGTGCTCCAGTGCATGATGTGCCCGTGCGCCTCAACGTCAACGAGAACTCGTATGACGTTCCACCAGTCGTGGTTGAGGCGCTGCAAAAGAACCTTGGGGAACAGCTCCAACACCTCAACCGCTACCCGGATCGTGAGTTCACTCGCCTACGGGAGCTCCTGTCGCAATACCTGTCCACGGTTCTGGAAAAGCAAGGCAACGGTGAGCTCACCCAGATTCCGCCCGAATGGATTTGGGCAGCCAATGGCTCGAATGAAGTTCTTTCGCACATTGTCCAAGCGTTTGCGGGACCAGGGCGCACAGGACTCGGGTTTGAGCCCAGCTATTCGATGCACCCGCTTATCACCACATCGACGGGTGCCACATGGATCAAAGCCTCACGCAACGACGACTTCACGCTCGATGTCGACACTGCAGTTAACGCAGTGCGTGAGAACAAGCCAGACATCACCTTCATTTGTACTCCCAACAACCCCACGGGTTGCTCAACTCCGATTCAGGTCGTAGAAGCAGTTCTTGAAGTGACGACAGGCATCGTCATTGTCGACGAGGCCTACGCCGAATTCGCGCGGCCCGGATTCCAAACTGCACTCGACCTACTACCAGACAACCCACGTTTGGTGGTTTCGCGCACCATGAGTAAAGCGTTCGCTTTTGCCGGAGCGCGCGTCGGTTACGCTGTTGCGCATCCGGACTTCATTGATGTTCTGCGCCTGGTGCGTCTGCCGTATCACCTGTCACGCCTGACTCAGGCGGCGGCGTGTGCAGCGCTTGAACACACGCCAGCACTGCTGGAAAACGTGGAACGCCTTGTGGAATCGCGCAACACCATGAGTCAAGCGTTGACGGGACTGGGGTACTCGGTCGTGTCCAGTGACTCGAATTTCCTGATGTTCGGAAACGTCACGGACCCGCAGGCGATGTTCGAAGCGCTACTCGCACACGGCGTCCTGGTGCGCAACAACGGTATCCCCGGGCACTTGCGCGTCAACGCGGGAACCGACTTCGAAACCACGGAATTCATTCGCGCAATCACCGACGTGACGCGCACCCACCCTCACCTCCAAGGACAGGCATGACCCGCACAGCAACGGTTACTCGAACGACCTCGGAATCCGACGTTACCGTCACCCTCAACCTCGACGGGGTTGGGACCTCAACCATCTCAACGGGCGTTCCCTTCTTCGACCACATGCTCACGGCGCTGTCCAAGCACTCATGCATTGACATGGAGATCAACGCAACCGGCGACACGCACATCGACGTCCACCACACCGTGGAGGACACGTCGATTGTGATCGGCCAAGCGCTCAAAGAAGCGCTTGGCACAAAAGCTGGTATCCGCAGGTACGGACACGCGTATGTGCCACTTGATGAAAGCTTGGCGCGGGCAGTGGTCGACATTTCCGGGCGCCCGTACTTTGTTCACACAGGAGAACCTGAGGGGCAGCAGTATCACCTGATCGGTGGGCACTTCACCGGATCGATGGTGGGGCACGCGTTAGAATCGCTAAGTATTTCAGCTGGGCTGACAGCTCATGTGACGTTGCTGGCGGGGCGCGACCCCCACCACATTGCCGAAGCCCAGTTCAAAGCGTTCGCGCGAGCACTGCGCACAGCAGTCGAACCTGACCCGCGCACCGACGCCATTCCATCCACAAAAGGAGCCTTGTGAGCCGGACTGTCATCGTCACCCCGTTTGGACTGCCCAAACAGCTTGCCGCTGCATGCAAACTCAACAACATCGACGGGTACGTCGTCCCGGTCGGTGACTTTTCAGCGGTCGTGCAGCAGTCGTCCTCAACCGAGGAAGGCAACCGGGCAGCCTCGGCGATTTCCAAACTGGCGGGGAAGCACGAAGTCTTGTTGCTGACCCGTGCGGATGAACACATCGACGCCGGACACTACCGTCACGGCAAACGCGAAGCTGACGTTCCCGCAGGGCTTGCATTGAACAACCTGCCGGGCATCGTGGAGAAGCTACTGCTCGAAACGATTGAACCGGAAACTGCCGAGGGCGCCATCGACGTCACGGCGATGAGTAGGTACGAAGCCTCGGCGGCAACCATGACCCCGGAGCGCGCTGCCCTTGCGCGCACCGCGCTTCTGTGGATGGTCGTGGCGCTCGTCGGGTTTATTGGGATCGTGCTCGGTGCGCTCGTGGCGCTTAACATCAACCCAATCGCGTGGGCCGGTGTCGTGGTCGCGGCGGTGATCTTCGGGTTCTCGCTCTATCGCATCAATGCGTTGTTAGCGAGACGCAAATGACGCAGGTCGTGGTGCTGGACTACGGGTCGGGAAACGTCCGATCCGCGGTTCGCGCGCTCGAATCCGCAGGAGCGCAGGTCACGCTCACCGGTGAGCGTGACGCTGCGCTGGACGCAGAGGGCCTGCTGATCCCAGGGGTTGGAGCCTTCAGTGCCGTCATGGATGCGCTCGAACGTGTAGGTGGCCACGACATTGTGCGCACACGCCACCAGCAGAACAAGCCCACACTGGGCATTTGCGTGGGCCAGCAGATCCTCTTCCAGTCCGGAACAGAGCACGGGACAACCGCCTCGGGCGTGGCACTGTGGCCGGGCACGGTCACTCACCTCAAAGCCCCAGTCGTTCCACACATGGGGTGGAACACCGTGACCCCTGCACAAGGGTCAGCGATGTTCGCAGGTGTCGAACATGAACACTTCTACTTCGTCCACTCATACGCGGCACACACGCCTGTGCCCGGAGCGCTCAACACCACATGTACCCACGGTGAACAGTTCATCGCCGCCGTGGAAGACGGGCCCACGTGGGCAACCCAGTTCCACCCAGAGAAGTCGGGGGACGCGGGCCTCACACTCTTAACTAACTGGCTGAAGCACGTTCGCAGCAAGGAGAATCAATGACCAACCTCGTAGACTCAGCGAAACTGACCCTTCTTCCCGCCGTTGACGTAGCCGACGGGCGCGCGGTCCGCCTGGTGCAAGGCGAAGCGGGGACGGAAACCGAATACGGTTCGCCCATCGAAGTTGCCGGCACGTTCGAAGAGCAGGGTGCCGAATGGATTCACCTCGTGGACCTCGATGCGGCGTTTGGTCGTGGGTCCAACCAGAAGTTGCTCGAACAGGTGACCAAGTCCCTGTCCATCAAGGTTGAGGTGTCGGGTGGAATTCGCGACACCGAAAGCCTCGAACGTGCGCTCGACACGGGTGCAGAACGCGTCAACATCGGTACAGCGGCGCTTGAAAACCCTGAGTGGACCGCGCAGGTGATCAACGAGTACGGCGACAAGGTCGCGGTTGGACTAGACGTGCGTGGAACCACGCTGGCGGCTCGCGGGTGGACCCGTGACGGTGGCGACCTGTGGGAAGTGCTGGCAGCGCTCGAGGAAGCAGGGTGCTCACGCTACGTGGTCACCGACGTCACTAAGGACGGCACCCTGCGCGGCCCCAACACGGAACTGCTCAAGCAGATTGCTGAAAAGACCCAGAAGCCGCTCGTGGCGTCAGGTGGAATCGCATCACTGGACGACATCGCTGCACTACGTGAGCTGGTGCCGGTGGGCGTCGACTCTGCGATCGTTGGAAAGGCATTGTACGCCGGGAAGTTCACGCTTCCTGAAGCCCTGGACGTCGCCAGCGAATGAGCCACGAGCACCAAGAACCCAACACAGCCGATTCCGCGGGAACGCCGTGGGTTGGGCGTGACCTTAAACCCAACCCGTTTTCCGGTGATACGGGGGAAGCAGACCAGGCGCTCATCGATGCCCTCGACGCAGTTCATGCGAGCCCGTTTGAGCCGGCGTTGCACCAACAGGTCATCGGGGCGCTACGTGAAAAACGCGTGTACGCGCCGGTGCTCCCCACTGCCGTCGAGCACACCACTGACGAACGCGGGCTGGTACATGACAACAAGAGCGAAATGGCCATGGTCAGGCTGGCGGCCGCCGACGGTCGTGAATGCACCCCGGCCTTCACCGGGATTCGCGCCTTGACGGCGTGGCATGGAAACGCCCGGCCGGTGCCCACACAGGCGGAACGCTTAGGCGCGGCCGCGGTTGAAGAGGGCGCGCAACTGGTGGTGCTCGATCCAGGAAGTGAACGGGCCTTCCTGATTCGTAGGCCAGCGCTGTGGGCGTGGCTGCAAGGGTTGGACTGGACGCCAGCGTGGGCGAACCCGCAGGTGGTGAACGCGGTGGCTCAGGTTGCCGGGCGTCACAGTTGGATTGAATCCGTGGCCGTGGGCGTGGGGTCGGCGAACGTGGTGACCTCCGGGCCCGAGGTGTCCCTCACCGTCCGTGTGAACCGCGAGCCCCAGCCGGAAGAAGTCCAGGCGTTTAACGCGGAATTGAGTCAAACGCAGCAGGTTGTTGAGCTGGTTGACTCGCTCACTATGAGTTTTACTGACGCTCAGCGCGCGTAGCGGTCACCACGGACTCCACGCGTGCGCCCAGTTCGGCGTCAACGTTGCGCCAGTACTGGAAGATGCGGGGGAGTAGCTGGTCGTCGGTCACCGCCATGACGTGTCCGGCGATGTTCCCCACAAGGCGGTCGCGAGCGGCGTCGTCGAGGACGTTGCGCACCAGGTCGCCTGCCTGGTTAAAGTCCCCGTCGTTCTCACGCAAGGTAGCGGCTGCGCGGACTGCGTCACCGGAGAACGCGGTGATGTTCTGTTCCGTGACCCGTTCTGAATCAGCCTGTGGGCCACCGTAGGTGTTGGTCGCGTATTCGCCCATTTCCTTGGGGTAGTTTTCATGTGTCATGGCACCGTCGCGGCTGTAGCTACGTTTGGTTGCTGCGCGTGGCTTGTTGACGGGCAGTTGTGCGTAGTTGGGGCCGATCCGGTGACGGTGCGTGTCCGGGTAGCTGAACAGGCGACCCATGAGCATTTTGTCTGGTGACAGTCCGGTTCCGGGTACCAGTGATGACGGGGAGAACGCGGCCTGCTCAATTTCAGCGAAGAAGTCTTCCGGGTTGCGGTTCAGTGTCAAGGTGCCCACCTTGATGCGTGGGTAGTCCTTCTTCGATACGGTCTTGGTGACGTCGAAAATGTTGGTGTGGTAGTTCAGGCCTTCTTCGTAGGGGATCACCTGAACTTCGAGGTCCCAGCTGGGGAAGTTGCCGTCTTGGATCGCTTCGAAAAGGTCGCGGCGGTGGAAGTCGGCGTCCACGCTGGCCATCTGGTCGGCTTCGTCTTGGGAGAAGCCTTCGTGGCCGTACTTTTCGATGAATGCGGACTTCTGCTGTGAAATGAAGTGGTATTTGATCCAGAAGCGTTCACCCTGTTCGTTGATCCACTGGAACGAGTGCGATCCGTATCCGTTCTGTTCGCGCCACGAACGCGGGACACCCCGGTCACCCATGAGGTACGTGACCTGGTGGGCCGAGGCGGGGTTCTGGGTCCAGAAGTCCCACTGCATAGTGTTATCGCGCAGACCAGAGTCTGACCTGCGTTTCTGCGAGTGAATGAAGTCGGGGAACTGGATTGCGTCACGAATGAAGAACACCGGGGTGTTGTTGCCAACGATGTCCAGGTTGCCTTCGGTGGTGTAAAACTTCAGCGCGAACCCGCGAGGGTCGCGCCACGTGTCAGGCGAGCCCTGCTCACCGGCCACAGTCGAAAACCGGGCTAACACCTCGGTCTTAGTGCCTGGCTGAAACACGGCCGCGCGAGTGAAAGACGACACGTCTTCAGTCACCGTGAACGTTCCAAACGCGCCACCGCCCTTGGCGTGGACAACACGTTCAGGCACGCGCTCGCGGTCGAAGTGGGCGAGTCTTTCGATCAGGTAATGGTCTTGGAGGAGGATCGGGCCGTCGGGGCCCAGGGACAAGGAGTGCCGGTCAGAACCAACGGGTATGCCAAAGTCGTTGGTCGTGAAGTTGTCCATGAACTCTCCTGCTGGTGGTTGGACCATTTTCGCGCGAACGAGTTTATCAGTGCGGTAGTGATGGTCGCATGTCCGCGATCAATAGGGTGTCGATGTATGAGACGCACCGAGCGACCGTTCCAAAATCGTTCAATTGAGAGTACGATCACACCATGGAAATTCGACGAACGAACCTTTCGGAGCCGATTCCACCGTCGACGCACTACGCCGACGAGATCGCCCGCGCCACCGCGGAACGGGCCGCACGGCGGACCTATGAACCACCTCGGGATGGGGGAGCGCCGGACGCGTTTGCGCAGGTAGTCAAGCAGGAGCTGGAGGCGGTGACTGACGACCTTCACCAGCTGTCCGCGCGGATTCACCAGTTGGCTGAGACCGCGTTTGAGGAGCGGGAGAGCGCCCAAGCGATCGTTGAGCTGTTGCGGGCGCACGGTATTGACGCGCAGACGGGAGTGTATGGGGTGGAAACCTCCGTGCTCGCCCAGGTGGGTGGAGATGCCGGGGCCGAGGTCGGTGACGGCGAGTCCACCGGGCGCACTATCGGCATCCTGGCAGAGTACGACGCGTTGCCGGAGATCGGGCACGCGTGCGGGCACAACGTCATTTGTGCGACCGGGGTGGGGGCGTTCTTGGTGCTGGCTCGCGCGCATGCGAAGGCGCAGTTGCCGGGGAAGGTGGTCCTGCTGGGCACGCCCGCCGAGGAGGGGCACACCGGCAAGGAGTACATGGCGCGGGAAGGTGCGTTTGATTCGCTCGACGCGGCCATCATGTTGCACGGGTACGGATACGACTGTGCCGACCAAGTGTGGCTGGGCCGGCGCACGCTCACGGTGACGTACAAGGGGGTGTCGGCGCACGCCTCGGCGCAACCGTTCATGGGACGCAACGCGTTGGACGCGGCCAACCTGTTCTACCAGGGGCTGGGGTTGCTCAGGCAGCAGATGCCGCCGATTGACCGAATCCACGCGGTTATTCCGGAAGGTGGCACGCGCCCGTCGATCGTCACCGAGGAAGCGCAGGTGCAGGTGTACGTGCGGTCGAAGTTCCCGGAGACGCTGAAAGACTTGTCGGAGCGTGTGCATGATGTGGCGCAGGGCGCAGCGTTGATGACGGGTACGGCGGTCGAGTTGCAGTGGGACGTACACCCGCCGAGCCTTCCGATTCGCACGAACCAGCCGCTGACCGACAGGTGGGTGAAGCACCAGAACACGGTGGGGCGGCAGCCGTTGCCGGCGGGTGTGCTTGACGAGTCGATTGCGGCGTCGACCGACTTTGGGAACGTGTCGTATCGCGTGCCAGGGATCCACCCGTTACTTAAGATTTCAGACGAATCGGTGGCGTTGCACACGCGGGCGTTTGAAGCGGCATCTGGGTCCCAGAGCGCGTCGAAGGGCGTTGTTGACGGGGCGTACGGCCTGGCCATGACGGCGGCTGACTTCCTGTTTGACGACGAGCTCGCGGCGAGCGTGACTGCCGATTTTGAAGCCGCCGGAGGGCGGATGGATGTGCCGAATTTCTTTAACTGACGATTCTTTCACTTGGGGCCACTTGGCTTCGACCGGAAGCCGTCTGGCTTTTACCACAGACCTACAAACCTTGGAGACACAATGAGTAGTGCCACCAACTCGGCTAAAGACGCCAAGCCTTCGCTGTCCGTGCGAATGCTTGAGGGTGTCGAGAAAGTCGGAAACAAACTTCCTGAACCGTTCACCCTGTTCCTGGGGCTGTTCCTCATTACTGGAGTCGTGTCCACCGCTATGGCGATGGCCGGTGTGTCCGTTGAGGTGCCAGGAAAAGAAGGCCCTGAAACTATTGCGATTAAGGGCTTGTTCACGGGTGAGGGGCTGTCGTGGTTCACCACGATGCTGGGTGATAACTACATTGGCTTCCCGCCGCTGGTGACCGTTTTGCCGATTCTGTTGGCGGTTGGTGTGGCTGAAAAGACCGGAATGCTCGCGGCTATGGTGCGCGTGGCGTTCGGATCCTCGCCGCGCTGGTTGTTGCCGTACGCGGTGGGGATCGTGGGTGTGACCGGGTCGATCATGGCTGACTCGGCGTTCGTGGTGATTCCGCCACTGGCCGCTCTGGTGTTCAAGGCGGCGGGGCGTCACCCGGTGGCTGGTCTGCTGGGAGGGTTCGCCGCAGTGGGTGCCGGTTACTCTACTGCACTCGTACCCACGTCACTGGACGCTCTGTTCGCGGGAATTACCACCTCGGTCATGAACACCCTGCCGGGGCAGGAGTACGCGGCGGTTAACCCGGTGTCCAACTACTGGTTCAACATCGCGTCGTCGATTGCGCTGGCGATTGTGTGTGGGTTCATCATCTCCCGGGTGTTGGAGCCGCAGCTTGAACGCATTAACTCTCCGCGTGAGAAGGTGGAAGAAGCCGAGGCTGGCGAGGGCGAGGAGATTTCGCAGTACCTGAAGCCGGCTGAGAAGAAGGCGCTGATTGCGTCGCTGATTTTCGGTGCGATTCTGACGGTGATCTTGCTGTGGGCCGTGCTGATTCCGAACTCGCCGTGGCGAAATGAAGAAGGTGGCTTCCTGCCGCAGTCGCCGCTGCTGTCGTCGATCGCATTTATTGTGTTCATCTACTTCATGGGGATGGGTGTGGTCTACGGTGTGGTCGTGAAGACCGTCACCAAGATGGCCGATGTGGTCGACATGATGGGCAAGGCGCTCATCGACATGATTAGCTTCCTGGTGCTGGCGTTCATTCTGGGGCAGTTCATTGCGCTGTTTAACTGGACGGGGATTGGGTCGTGGATTGCGGTGACTGGCGCCGAGGGGCTCAAGGCCGCGAACCTGACCGGGTTCCCCGTGATCATTGGCTTCATCCTGCTGGCCAGTGTGCTGAACTTGTTCATTATTTCTGGGTCGTCCATGTGGACGATCATGGCTGGTGTGTTCGTGCCCATGTTCGCTCTGATTGGGCTGGAGCCGGCGTTTGTGCAGGCGGCGTTCCGTGTGGGTGACTCGGCGACGCAGGTGATTACGCCGCTGAACCCGTACATGATTGTGATCCTGGGGCTGTTGCGCAGGTATGAGCCCGAGGCGGGAATCGGTACCTTGGTTTCGCGCATGCTGCCGTTTGTGATTCCGTTCTGGCTTACGTGGGCGGCGTTGCTGGCGATTTGGTACTTCCTGGATCTGCCACTGGGACCAGGAAACGGCATCTTCCTGTAGGGCCAAGTTGTTGTAGGCGCGTGTTCCTGTAGGTGCACGGTTCGCTTAACCCGCAAGGGCGTCTCCCCACTGGGGGAGGCGCCCTTGGTGTTGGCTGGTTTTGTCTTCTAGCTATCGGCTAAATCGAAGCCGCCAGGTCTTTTAATTCTTGCTGCTGGGAGTCAAGGTCTTTAATCTCCCACTTCTTGCGCGCGTCTAGCGTCTCGACGACCTGTGCCATTTCACCACTGTCGTGAAGTTCGTTCATATCCAGTTGCCAGAAAGTCTTAGTGTCCTGCGTTGAAACAACGAGTATGAATAGCTTCATTGTCTTGGAGCTTCGGACTGGCAAGCAAACCGGAACGACTACATGTTGCTCACCGCTTTGGAAATGGCGGTTGGCCGCTTCGCGAATGTTCGACGCCAAGGTATCACCCAGAGCCGGAATAATGACTGGCATAGTTTTAACGCCCAGTCGCTCCATGAGGCGGGCACGCTCGCCGTTTTCGTCAAGGAACGAACGAAACAGTTGCGCAACCGCCATACGCGCGCTGTAGTGTCGTTTTTGCACTTCGCTCATTGTTTACCGGCCTCCCAACGCTCAAGGTAGACAAACGGATACAACATTTCATAATAGTGCTTTTGGAACGTTCCGTGAACGACGCGGCGGGATTCATCCTTGTGGATACCTCCGACTAGCTTCGTGTGAAGTTGCCAATCACACTCGTCACAGTCGATGAAATATTGATGGCTGTGAATAGTGCTGTGCCACGTGTCAGTGCGTCTCACCTGCTCAAAATTTGCCATGCCGCCCTTGAGCTGCCGACACCGGTTATACGCTTCGTGTTCGGGGGAGACATTGAGCATGAGAGCAAACTGCTCCACCGTATCGTCAGAGCCACGCCACTCCCGAACATGCAAAACAGTGCCGAATTCAGCCATATCGATACGGTCCTCAATGACTTCGGCCGTTTCATCGGGGTCAGGGTAGGGTACCGCGTCATCTGGCGATAGGCTCATGTCTGCCAGACGATAATTCTTCTTATTAATGTTAGGCGGCATGTTTGGATATTTTAGTGGGCCTAACGTTACGTACTAAAACCAGCACTCCTCCCAATCACACCTTCGTGATTGGCACGCGCTCCACTGAAGGGTTAATGAGAGTGCAGGGCTAAGGGCAAGAATGCTTACTTCTGTCGGGCTTTCATGCGGGGGTTCTGCTTGTTGATCACGTAGATGCGGCCTTTGCGCTTAACAACCTGAGCGCCTTTTTGGTTCTTGATGGATCGCAGTGATGCTCGGACCTTCATGGGGTAGCTCCTCTAGTGCTAGTAGTGCTCGTGGACAGTCATAGAAAATGTCGAAAGCACACTCTAGGGCGCTCGGCTCCGCTTGTATAATGCCTGGTCACGCATGATATGAACACATATTTATCGGGCTCTTAGTCCCAGCGACAAAGTCTCGCTAAGATCCTCGCCATGACTCTTCTCCCAGTCGTAGCCGTCGTGGGTCGATCGCCAGACGCCCGCTACCTCACCGCCACCGACATCGCCCACAACCTCGGATACCGTTATCGCCCAATCGGAACCACCGACCCCGTCACAGCCGGCTCACGACTCATCGACTCACTACACGCAACAGACTCACTTCCAGAACCAAGCCCACTCCCGGAACTGGGCACTCACCCCGGAATTGTCGCCGACTACCCGCACTCAGCGCAGGTCGAAGACATCATCGGCTCCCTTTCGCGACCAGACGTCGAACTACGCGCAGTCGTCGTAGCCGTTGAAGCCCGCGCACTACTCGACGACCTCGCCAGTGACATTGACGTGCACCACGTCCGCTTCGAACACGGCATACCACTCGACGACTGCACCCCCGCCTGCCAATGCGCCGCCGGATGCATCGAATACGCCACCCACATATGCTTAGTAGGGGCGAAGCCCTTCGAATGGGAAATGGCTCAAGCCCTGCTGAGCCATCTCAACCCAACTGTACGCATAATCTGGAGCGACACCGAGTCAATCAGCGCAACCATCCACAGTAACCTGCCCATCAGCCCCGAACTCACCATGCCCGGGTGGGTGCAACTACTCAACTCAAGCCACACGCCACCGCGTACGCACCCTCGCGTCACCTCGTTCCTCTACGAAAACCTCCGCCCCTTCCACCCAGCCCGGCTCCACAGCGCCTTCGACCGTGTCATCACCTCGGGCATATGCGGAACCGTCATCCGCGTAGCAGGATTCGTCAGACTCGCAAGCCGCCCCGGCATCACGGGACTATGGAGTAACACCGGCCCCGCAGTATCCCTAGAACCAGCGGCACGCGACACCCCAGATCAACAACTGGCTTTTGGTCAAGAACTTGGCATCACAGGTGTTGACCTTCACGCCGCAGAACTCCGTGCAGTGCTCGACACCGCCACCCTCACCGACTCCGAACTCCTCGACGGAGTCCAAGCATGGGAAAACTACACAGACCCGTTCCCTGAATGGGTACTAGGCCACTAACCAACACGGCCAGCGCCGCACTAGCTCACAGGTCCAGTAAACTTCTCGCCCGGTCCCTTACCTGGCGCATCCGGAATCGACGACGCCTCGCGGAACGCCAACTGCAACGACCGCAACCCATCACGCAACGGGCGCGCATGGTGATCGCCAACCTCGGTCGAAGCCGCCGTAACCAGCCCAGCCAACGCAGTAATCAACTTGCGCGCTTCATCAAGATCCTGCAGATCCCGCCCACTCGACTCCGGTGTGTCCTCTGCAAGACCGCACTTCACAGCAGCTGCACTCATCAAGTGCACCGCGGCAGAAGAAATAATCTCAACCGCCGGCACATCAGCAATGTCGCGTAACGCCTGCTGTTCGGCGTCGTTGCTGTCAATGCTGTTGCTGGCGCCGTTATCATCGCCGGCATTAAAGTCACTATTGTCAAAACTGTGGGTCGTCATGACCACAATAGTGACATACAAGCCCACATTTCTCTTTCTCGCTTCAGTTCGTGTATGCTGGAGCCTGTGCAAAGCGGAGTTTCACTCCCACCTTGGTTATTTTCAGTAGCCGGGTTACCACCATTTGAATAGAAGATATGTATATCTGTGTTTCAGATGGATGCGTTCGTGCGAACGTTCATGTGGGCTCCCTTTGTGCAAAGGGGGCCTTTTTTGTGCCCCACTCGTGAACAATCATCTTGAGAAGGAGCAACACATCAGCGAGCCGCGTATTAACGATCGCATTCGAGTTCCAGAGGTTCGACTCGTCGGACCAAACGGAGAACAGGTTGGAATTGTCGCCATCAGGAAGGCACTCGACCTTGCTCGCTCGGCCGATCTGGACCTTGTAGAGGTTGCGCCTCAGGCCAAGCCACCTGTTGTCAAACTCATGGACTACGGCAAGTTCAAGTATGAATCTGCCCAGAAGGCTCGTGAAGCTCGGAAGAATCAAGCCAACATGGCTTTGAAGGAAATCCGGTTCCGCCTCAAGATCGATGACCACGACTACGAAACTAAAAAGGGCCATGTCAGTCGCTTCCTTTCCGGTGGCGACAAGGTCAAGGTCATGATCATGTTCCGTGGACGTGAGCAGTCTCGCCCAGAAATGGGTATGAAACTGCTCAACAAGTTGGCAGACGACGTCGCAGAATTGGGAACTGTCGAATCTGCACCGCGTGTCGACGGACGCAACATGGTCATGGTCATCGCGCCGGTCAAATCGAAGGCCGATGCTAAGGCTGAAAGCCGTCGCGCAACCAAAGGCGCGAAGGGCACGAAGGCTGAAGTAAAGTCGCGGCGCGAACGCGCAGCTCAGGCTAAAGCCGAAGCACGCGAAGAAGCTTAAAGCTCTCACACAGCTGAATAGAAAACGGCGCTCACGAGCGTCGTCGATGTAAAACGTAAGGAGACGGCACAATGCCGAAGCAGAAGACCCACAGCGGTACGAAGAAGCGCGTGCGCGTTACGGGTAGCGGAAAAATCATGCGCGAAGGCGTAGGTAACCGCCACCTCGCTGAACACAAGAGCTCGAAGCGTAAGCGTCAGATCTCCCAGGACCAGGTACTGGCACCGGGTGACGCAGCCAAGGCCAAGAAGCTTCTGGGTAAGTTCAAGGGCCGCTGACACGTACGTGGACCAAGCCGCTCGCTTGGCTCACTACCGCTGAACACATTTAGATTTTTAAGGAGAACACGTGGCACGTGTGAAAAGGGCGATTAACGCCAAGAAGAAGCGTCGGGTAATCCTCGAACGCGCAAAGGGATACCGCGGTCAGCGCTCACGCCTGTACCGCAAGGCAAAAGAGCAGGTCATCCACTCACTGGTATACAGCTACCGTGACCGCCGCCAGCGCAAGGGTGACTTCCGTCGCCTGTGGATCCAGCGCATTAACGCCGGTGCCCGCGCAAACGGCATGACTTACAACCGTTTCATCCAGGGCCTCAAGGCCGCACAGGTTGAGGTTGACCGCCGCATGCTGGCTGAACTGGCAGTGAACGACCCAGCAGTCTTCACCTCGCTGGTCGAGGTTGCAAAGTCGGCACTCCCAGCTGACGTCAACGCACCTAAGAACAACGCTGCATAAGTAGACGTTGGCCAGGTTGCTGGCTGGGTGCTGATACGCACTAGGTCTGTAAAAATCGGGGTGGACTTCAGTCCGCCCCGATTTTTTATGCGGATCTGTGAGAGAGGATCTGTCGCGCGCAGGGACGTTGTTGTGTTGCTGAGATTGCAACACTTTTGAGAACCACTGATTTTGAAGGTTTCATGGCGGTGCGCAAGAAAAGTGCGCAACGTCACAGTAGGATTGTCCAGTAGTTGATAATTCGGGAACGTGTAGCTCAGGCGCCTCGTAGAATACTCATTCTCGTACGTGACTCATTCAACGGATGTGTGTATAGGACGTTAAGCGTGATTGGACTGCGAAAAGCTGAGTGTCACTTTGAGGTGCTTGATGATGGGCGCGAGTCTCGGCTCACCGCTGAGTTGTATAGACCGGCCTCTTTCTGCCTCCTCAGTTCCTTTGTCGAATGCCGGGTCGGTCATGGCTGGAGTTTCCGAAAGTGGACAGTGTCTACAGATGAAAAGCTCGAGCGGCTTCCTCGCGGAATGTCGGATGTGTAATGAGTGCATCGCATAGACATCAGAATCATCAAAACGCTTTGGCGTTAAAAGCATTTTACTGCACTTCAAGTTGTGCCGAAGCAATGCAAGGTCTTGCTCTTATATTTTCTGTTTTTTCTGCAACAAGAAGTTCTATCTTAGTAGGAATTGTCGGTGCAACTGCATATCTACCTGGAGTTATTGCAAGCATTGTGTTCCGGTCTGTTGTTGACCGGAAAGGTACTGAGCGTCACCTATCAATCTCCAATTTCATATTAGTTGTTGGGTCTCTTGCCCTTCTTCTTAGTCAAGCAATGAGCGCATCGCTGATTACTTTTGTGGCAACAGTGTTATTGGTGCAATCAAGCTTAAGCATTGTAAAAGCGTTCAATAAAGCGTTTGTGGGTCGCGTAATAAGGTTAAAGTTTCCCGGCGTAGAAGGTGCGCTCGTGTTACAGAAATCGACCGCTTTGGGTATTGTCGGTGGGCTGGTCGGCGCTGGATGTGCAGGGCTGCTTATAGACGTTGTAGGAGTGGTGTGGTGTTTTGCTTTGACATGTGCTCTCTATTGCCTTTCGTTGTGCTTCGCTAATGTTGCGCTTTCGCATAAGGGTTCACGCCATCGATTTGGAGTTCATGATCGTATTAAGCGCGGAGTGGATCGCAGCGCTACAGAACGAAAAATAGAAACATCGGCTGGAAACTTGTCGCGAATAATGGTGATCGTTTTGATGTTTACCGTTCCAAGTAGCGCGTTCCTTCCGTACATTGACACGATGATTGCCCCACTAGCGGACTTGCTAGTCGATGGTTCGACGGCATCCTATCTTTCTCTTCTTTCGGTTTCCGTGTCCGTTGGAGGTGTCGTTGCGGGGGCATGCCTCAGTTTTGCTGCGGTTCCGTTAGTATCAATCTTGAAATGGTCATTACCGCTCGCGAGTGCGAGTTGTTTCGCGTTTGTGTTTGTTCGCTCGCCTTTTATCGCACCAATACTTTTGTTTCTATGCGCATTCTTCGGAACTGTAAATGTGCTTGCAATGCAGGTTTTAACAAACCAAGCACCGACGCCAAGTCGGGTGGGTAGTTTCACGCTGTTACGTAATGCATTTGCAGGGTTGGCTAAGGCTGGGGCATCGCTTCTGGCTGGAGTTCTCATCTCGGTAAGTGGTGTAACGCTTGCTTGGAGCGCCGCGACTTGCTGTCTTCTGCTCGTAGGTGGCTGCTGGTTCTTTGGAGTAAGAGACGATGAGGTTCGAGACGTGTTAGGTCAGTGATTGAACAAGTTCTGAACGTTTCGCAAGAAGAGATGCATGATTGGTTCTCGACAAAGAGAGAACAAGAGTTGCCGAGTGTGCTTCGTATAGATTTCTCCTCGTTGCAGTCGATGGTTCGCATGGCGGACACACACCGCGCGTTCTTACACATCAGTCCTGGAGTAATTGGTAGGCGTGATCGGTCAACTGTGAGTGCAAAAAGGCTGGTGTAGACCGACGAGACTGCTCATCATGTCCGCGTCCTGATAATGCAAAACAGATTCGTTGACCTTGGATCGGGTCAAGCGTTCCTTGGCAATCAGGTACTGTCCGTCTCGGCCGGGACAGAAAGCTTGCGACGCGCGGGCGCGCTTACATTATCCGTATAGCTGAGAGCCTCACTTTTGCTTCTGCAGGGGATCTTGAAGGGTGCAAAATCGAAAAATTGAAGCCCATAACTTTCGTCGAACTGGCAAGACTTGGCGACCACTTATGCTGTGGCTCAGGCCTACCATGAACGGTTACTAGGGTTAACCGTGTCATAGTCTGGTACGTGCGTTCCGTTGTCGGTTTTGGCTAAATGCATGGAGAAGCAAACGTTCAGTGAATGTTTGGCGCGATTTCTAGGCTGGGACCTGACCCCTGTTTGGTAGACACCTCTGATTCCGGCTGTGTTGAGTCGGGGAAAGGTAATCTACCTCCATGCCTAGGAAGGTTTATTCGGATCAGTTCAAGCTCGACGCGGTCGCGATGTACGAGAACGATCCACAGGTGTCGTTGAACGCTGCGGCCGCTGATTTAGGGATCAACCGCTCCACGCTTCGCGTATGGGTTGATAAGTACGGAACTGGCACGAAACCCCAGCTTTCAGCGGGCTTACGTGCTGATCGTGCGAGGCAACTGACCGATGCTGAGAAGCTACGTCAGCTGCAACAGGGAAACGCCCGCCTGAAAGAAGAACGCGATATTTTGTGTAAGGCAGCCAAATATTTCATGGAAGAGACGAACTGGTGATCCGCTTCCGGTTCGTTGATGACCACCGCACCGATTACTCGGTCAAGCGGATGTGCACCGTACTCGGGTTAAACCGCAGCTCCTACTACAAATGGAAAGCTAGCAGCGCCCAGCGGCACCGCAGACTGGTTGATGATGCCATACTCGGAGCCAAGGTCCAGGCCATCTTCGACGACAAGAGGCAGCTCTACGGCGCAAAACGCATTGCCGCCGAGCTGACTTTCAACGATGCGTACAGTAGCACCGGACCGGTCAACCATAAGCGCATCGCCCGGATTATGAGGAAGCTTCAGCTGCGCGGCTACACGAAAAAACGTAAGGTCACGACAACGCAGCGTGAGCGTCATCGCTTTATATTCGCTGACCTGGTCAAGCGTAACTTCACTGCGCCAGCTGCCAATAGGATCCTCGTCGGCGATATTACCTATCTGCCGATCGCAGACGGGTCGAATATGTATCTGGCTTCTGTGATTGACTGCTACTCGCGGATGCTCGTCGGCTTCGCGATCGCAGACCACATGCGCACCGACCTCGTCGAAGAAGCGCTCGAGCATGCTCGCCGTACCCGTGGCAGTCTCTCCGGGGCGATCTTCCACTCAGATCATGGCAGCGTGTATACCTCATCGCAGTTTCAGGCTGTCTGCCGAAGACTCAACGTCACCCAGTCGATGGGAGCAGTTGGCAGCAGCGCTGATAATTCACTCGCGGAGTCGTTTAACGCGGCGTTGAAACGAGAAGTGCTCAAAGACCAGAAAGTCTTTTCCAATCAGCTAGTCTGCCGGCGCGACGTCTTCGCATGGTGTGCGCGCTACAACACCACCCGAAGGCATTCCTGGTGCAAGTACCTCACACCCATTGAGTACGAAACTCACGCTTCCTAACAATGCGCTAGAGTAAAGCCAATAATTTCACCCCCACGGTGTCTACTTTCCGGGGGCCGGGCCCTACTTCAGTGACACATACTGGCTGCCCCGATCGCTGTGGTGAATGAGCTGGTTTCCATGGATTCGCCCTGCAGTCGTTAACGCATGCTCCAAAGCCTCCATCGGCAGCGCGTCGGTACGCATCGTCGAGCGTGTAGCGACACCAACAATTTTTCGGCTGAATACATCCACGACAAACGCGGTATAGGCGAATCCTGACAGGGTGCGAACGTAGGTAATGTCGGCAACCCAAAGCCTGCCTGGTGCCTGTGCACGAAAGTTTCGGCGCACAAGGTCCGGGCGGTGATCCGGTGTCTTCGGGCTAATCGTTGTCACCGGGGTTCGCCCACGTCGGCGGCCGGAAACACCTGCGAGTTTCATCAGACGTGCGGTCTTGTCGCGACCGATATGAAAGCCTTCACGGTTCATCGCGTGCCACATTTTGCGGATGCCGTAGACCGAGAAATTCTCCGCGTGTACACGCCGAATCTCTGGGATGAGCAGGCTATCGCTTAAGGCCCTTGCGCTGGGAACACGAGTGGTCGCCTTGCGGTAGCCCCGGGAGGTGATGAATCCACGATCTGCTTGTTTAAGGACTCGGCAGATGGCCTCGACCCCAAATTGATCTTTGTACGCGTCGATGTAGGAGATCATTTGGTCGTGGGTCGGTCGAGTTCCGCTGCGAAAAAAGCCGAAGCTGTCTTAAGAATCCCGTTTGCTCGTTTCAGTTCGCGGTTTTCGCGGCGCAGACGCTTGAGCTCTTCTTCTATTGTTTCGCCGCCTGGCGCATCAGAATTGTCTCGTACTGAAGCGCTGTCACGGTACCAAGCCCGCAACGTGTGGTGGGATACTCCAAGCAGCTCACCGACCTCCGTGTAGGCGCGTTGCAGTGAGCAAGACTCCAGACGGACCATTTCGATGATCTGATGGACCGCCTTCTCCTTGAACTCAACGGAATACTTTCTGGGCATAGTGCCTAATCCTTCCTTACCTGAGGTAGGAACTGAACCCAGGACGCTTCAGTCAATAGCAAGGCGTTGCAAGATCCAGCGGGTGACCCGGTGCGTGAGCTTGGAGCCGTCATCCGCGCAAGCCAAGGAGGCCTGGAAGATCTTCCTTGGGCACGACGTGGCTGTGCACAAGAATCTAGGGACTGTTACGTGCAGCCTAGTGGGGAATCCGACGACAGGAAGATCAACGAGTCGACGGGTGATGTGGTCGCGCAGCTTTCCTGACTGCCCACAGTCCGGACACACACCAGAAACGGCTACTGGCGTGGCCTCAATGATGGTCAATGGTCCGGCGTCAGCGGCACCGGTGATGGCAAGTCCGATTTCCGCGGTACGGCAGATGGTGTCAGCAACGAGGTTTCCAGTAGGCTTCACAGTACGGGTCCCTGGTGGGTGTAGATGGTTGTGTAGGAACTTTCATCTTCACACCAGGGACCCCTACATGTTGTGGTGACCCGCTGAACCCGTCATGTTCTACCTCACCCCGCTACGCACCCCAAAACCGGAAGAGACCCTTTTGTGTGTGGTCGAGGGAAAGCGAAACCCCGGATTCAGGTAACTCAAGGATGAGTGTGAATCCGGGGTTTGTGTCTTTGAGAAGGCCCTTTAGAAGCCTTCAAGTACTTCGTAGAGGGCGGTGGCTAGGGTTAGTCGCCGTCGCTAGCTGTGCTTGGCTGTTAATGTCATGTCGACCAACTGCAGGAAGCGTATAACGTAGTCTTTGACAAAGCCTGCGGTGCCTTCATTGAGATGGCCGGAGTCTTCGAAGAGGGTGGGGGATTGGCCAAGGAATACCTCGGGCTGACCAGGAAGCGGCATATCGAAGTAGGACAGGGCGAGCCGGAGGTTCTTCTGTGAACTGTAGCCGCCCATGCGGCCTACAGAGTGGCTGATGATACCTGCGGGAAGGTTCTTCCAAGCCACATCCGAGTTGGGCTTGGAACCGATGTCCACTGCATTCTTGAGACAGGCAGGGATAGTACGGTTATTTTCCGGGGTAACAAAGAGGACGCCGCTCGAGTTCTTGATGGTGTCGCGGAAAGTGGTGTACTCAGCTGGAATGGGCTTGTCCGTGACCGAGGGGTCATCGTAGTCGAAGTCATAGAGCGGCAAGTCACGGATTTCAACGATGTCTGCCTGGTAGTTTTCAGGGATCATTGTGAGCACTTCGTGTGCAATCTTGCGCGCAAATGAGCCGCGGCGCAGGCTGCCGACGATAACACTAATGCGTGGGGTGGTCATAGGAAGTCCTTTCTTCTTAGTTGGGCGTAGGTACGTGCGATCAAGGGAGAAAAGGCTTGCAGCCAAAGGCAGGCGGTGGCCCGGCGGCGTGGGCGGCAGTAAGAAAGTTATCCACTTTGTCTTCTTCATGGCGGAAGTACAGTTCGATGAGTCCTAACAGTCCCCCGAGGACGGCCTCCCGTGCGGCGGACGTATCCAAAAGCCGCATGGCTGCTGGTTGGTTTCCTTCGCGGATGGCTTCAAACAGCGCGATGGTCTCAAGCCAGCTTCCTTGGTCTGGTCGTGGAAACGGTTTAGAAAACCCAGTCATCATCACTCGTTTCTTCAGCGGTGCCAATGACATAGGAGGAACCGGAGCCGGAGAAGAAGTCATGGTTTTCATCTGCTCCAGGTGCTAGGGCAGCGAGGATTTCCGGGTTCACTTCCGTTTCTTCAGGTGGGAAGTAGTCCGGGTAGCCCAAATTCATGAGCGCCTTATTGGCGTTATAGCGAACGAATACAGCTACATCATCCATGAGCCCCAACGGCTCATATAGCTCGCCGGAATAATCCAGCTCTAGGGCATAAAGCTCTTCGAGCAAGGAAATAGTGAAATCATGCATCTCCTGTTGCCGTTGTGGAGCAGACGTTTCCAGTCCGCGCTGGTACTTGTAGCCTGAGTAGTAACCGTGCACTGCCTTGTCACGCAGAATGAGGCGAATCATGTCTGCCGTATTTGTCAGGGTGGCGTGGACGGAAAAATGCAGGGGAAGATAGAAACCCGCGTAGAGAAGCAGCGAGGAAAGCAGCGTCGATGACACTTTGCGCTTGAGTGGATCGGGTCCAAAATAATGAGTGAGCACTTTTTTGGCGCGTGCCTGGAGAAGGTCATTATTCACCGCCCAGCGGTATGCCTCATCAATTTCTTTCGTACTGCTCAAAGTAGAAAACACTGAAGAGTAAGAACGGGCATGGACTGATTGCATGAAGGCGATGTTGGTATACACGGCCTCCTCGTGCTCGGTGCGGGCATCTTGGATCTGACAGATTTCGCCCACAGTGGCCTGGACGGTGTCCAGGGTGGTGAGTCCCGTGAACACCCGCATGGTGAGGTTGCGTTCCTCCGGTGTCATCCTCTGCCACGCCGGGAGATCGTTTGAAAGTGGAACCTTTTCTGGCAACCAAAAGTTGGCGGTGAGGCGGTTCCACACTTCAAGATCCTTCTCATCGCTCACCCGATTCCAATTGATGGCGCGGATGCGGGCTGAAGGGTCATGCCGGTAACTTGGCGGCGTAACTGAGATGCTGGTTAGCTCAGCAGTGTTTGATGTTGAAGACATAGCTTCTTTCTTTCTTGATGGATGGTTGTGAATGAAGGAAGGACCGTGTTCCTACAGAGCACAGGAAACGCAGCCTTCGACCTCGGTTCCCTGGAGTGCAGGTTGGCGTAAACGGATGTAGTACAAGGTCTTGATTCCGGCTTTCCAGGCATAGATTTGTGCCTTGTTGATGTCCCGCGTAGTGGTGTCAGCGGTGAAGAACAAAGTCAGGGAAAGCCCTTGGTCCACGTGTTGGGTGGCCATAGCGTAGGTGTCGATGATTTTTTTGTACCCCACGGTGTAGGAGTCATCGAAATACTCCAAGTTGTCGTTGGTCATTTCCGGTGCGGGGTAGTACACGCGCCCCAAGCGGCCTTCCTTGCGTATTTCAATCTTGGAGGCAATCGGGTGTATGGACGCGGTGGAGTCATTGATGTAGGAAATTGATCCAGTGGGTGGAACTGCCTGCAAGTAGGCGTTGTAGATGCCGTCTTGCATCACTTGGTTCTTGAGCCGTAGCCAATCCTCGCGTTGAGGAATCTGCACGCCAGCCTCATGGAATAGCTGTTTTACGTGGTCAGTGGCCGGCGCCCAGTCTTGGTCGATGTACTTGTCGAAGTAGACGCCAGTGGCATAGGTGGATTCTTCAAAGCCAGTGAATCGTTGACCTTTCTCAACCGCTAGCGCATGGGATGCACGGAGCGCATGATAGGTCACGGTCAGGAAATAGATATTTGTAAAGTCCAGTGCTTCGGCGCAGCCATAAGGAATACGCTTGGAAGCCAGGAAACCGTGGAGATTCATTTGGCCCAACCCGATGGCATGCATGGATGCATTACCGTGAGCGATGGAAGGAACAGCTTCGATATTTGTTAGGTCTGAGACCTTCGTGAGAGCGCGCACCGCGGTTTCAACAGTTTCCCCAAAGTCCGGTGATTCAAAAGCTTTAGCGATGTTGAGCGACCCTAGATTGCAGGAAATGTCCTGGCCAACGGTGGTGTAGTTACCTGAGGCGCCGTAGGTGGATGGCGTGTTGACCTGGAGGATCTCACTACACAGATTGGACATATTGATATGTCCTTTGAGGGGATTAGCGCGGTTGACCGTATCCTCAAAGAGTATGTAGGGGTATCCAGATTCAAACTGAAGCTCAGCCAGCGTGGTGAAAAACTCGCGGGCCTTGATAGTCGTATGAGAAATTCGCGGATTGGAAACCAGCTCGTCGTAATACTCGGTGATAGACATGTCAGACATGGCTACGCCGTACTCGCGAGCGATGTCATACGGGCTAAAAAGATGCATATCCTTGTTCTCTTTGGCCAGCTGGAAGGTTATATCTGGAATAACAACTCCCAGCGAAAGAGTCTTAATGCGGACTTTCTCATCGGCATTTTCCCGCTTGGTATCCAGGAAACGAAGAATATCTGGATGGTGCGCATGTAGGTAGACGGCTCCAGCGCCCTGTCGAGCGCCCAATTGGTTGGCATAGCTGAAGCTATCTTCCAGAATTTTCATGACTGGGACTACGCCGGAAGCTTGGTTCTCAATCTTTTTGATTGGGGCTCCGGATTCGCGCAGATTGCTCAGTAACAAGGCCACACCACCGCCGCGTTTTGAAAGCTGCAGTGCAGAGTTCACGCTGCGGCCAATGCTTTCCAAATTGTCTTCGATGCGAAGGAGGAAGCAGGAGACCATTTCGCCACGCTGGGCTTTTCCTGCGTTGAGAAAAGTAGGGGTGGCGGGCTGGAAGCGTCCGGTCATGATGTCATCCACCAGCTTCTCCGCAAGCTCTTCATCGCCCTGTGCAAGGTACAAAGCTGTGGTGGCGACGCGTTCTTCGTAGCCTTCCAGAAATCGCGAGCCATCAAAGGTTTTCAGTGCGTATGAAGTAAAGAACTTAAATGCGCCGAGGAAAGTGCGGAACTGATGCTTGGCTCGGTGGGCTCTGTCGTACATAGTGCACAGAAAATCGTCATCATAAAGCTCAAGGAATTCCCGCTCGTAGTATTCGTTATCAACCAACCACTCCAAGCGCTGCTTGGTGGATTCAAACTGATGCATGCGGGGAGTGACATGGTGCGCTAAAAAGTCTTGTGTTGCCTCAATGTCCTTGTCGAACTGGATTCTTCCCGAATCGTCGAATAGGTTCAGCTGCGCGTTGAGTGCATGGTAGCTCTTGCGCTTACCGACACCGCCGGCATCGTCTGCTGAAGCGGTGCGGGGCGTAGGGCCAATGGGCTGTGTGGGGGTGGCCTTAAGTGGCGGCATTGTGGTTTCCAATCTGTGTGTTGCGGATGTGGTCTTCATTTTGTGGGAAATCAATGGGGTGTAATTGTTAGTTGCTTTGCTGCTCCCAAAACTTGTGAAGGCCCTGCTTTACAGCGGCAACGTCCTTCTGCGTGCCGAGTAGCTCGAAGTGATACAGCTCTGGAACGTGGCACTTAGCGGAAATGATGCGGCCGGCGACGCAGTAAGCGCTTCCGAAGTTGGTATTGCCTGAGGTAATCACGCCCCGGATAAAGGAACGGTTGATTGGGTCATTGAGGAAGTCGATGACCTGTTTGGGGACTGCGCGTTTGAGCGAGCCACCGCCGTAGGTTGGAACGATGAGTACGTACGGGTGTGAAACCTGGATCATTCCGGTTTTCTTGGGCCGCAGTGGAATGCGCACTGCGGGTCTATCTAAGCGTTCGACGAATCTTTTTGTGTTTTCAGAAACGCTAGAAAAGTACACCAAATCTGGTGAGTCTGACATGACAATCCTGCTCATCCTGGCCTTAGCCATAAGTGGGATAGGTGATGATCGAAAATATTAACTACGTACTACCGTAGTTGCAAACTACGCCGCACCGTAGTTTTTAAAAGGGCAGGTAGGGACAGGATTAATGAGAAAGGGAAAGACTACAGGCTGTGGTGTGCTACAAACACTGCGTCCGTAGCTGGGCGCCCAAGTACTACCCACTGAGTACTGTCGGCTACCTGTACTTCGAGCGATTCTGAAAAGGGCGTTCCTTCGCGCGTGGTAAGAACAGCCCCAGTGACGATGCCTTGCTCTTTGAGGAAGGCCAGCAGTTGTGGGTCGGAATCAGAAATGCGTTCCACGGTCACCTGCGGTTGTGCGCCGCTGTCGGTGAGACGGTGCGCACTGGGGATAGTGATCTGTCCATCAACCGTAGGGATAGGGTCGCCGTGTGGATCCCTAGTGGGGTAATTGAGGAACTTATCCACGCGCTCTATGAGCATGTCAGACACCGCGTGTTCAAGATTTTCGGCTTCATCATGGACCTCGTCCCACGTATAATCCAATGCTTGAACCAAAAAAGACTCAAGCAATCGGTGGCGGCGCACCATGACCAATGCGTACTGCCTGCCAAGTTCGGTTAACTCCACAGAGCCATAGGGCGTGTGTGACACGAGCCCTTGCTTCGACATTTTGCGCACTGCATCGGAGACCGAGGAGAGCTTGAGTCCCAGCTGTTTCGCTATAAGTGTGGCGGTAACGGGCTCGGATGACCATTCCTTTAGCCCCCAGATAGCTTTCAAATAGTTCTGGGTACTGGTGGACAGCTCAGAAACAGACATGAGTAAATGTTAACCCAGCTTCCGTATGAAGCGTCCTGGCTTTCGTTCCGCTTATTTAACGCCCAACGTTTGAGCGCCTGATCGTTGATAGATAGGGACCTGACCCCTGTTTGGTAGACACCTCTGATTCCGGCTGTGTTGAGTCGGGGAAAGGTAATCTACCTCCATGCCTAGGAAGGTTTATTCGGATCAGTTCAAGCGCGACGCGGTCGCGATGTACGAGAACGATCCACAGGTGTCGTTGAACGCTGCGGCCGCTGATTTAGGGATCAACCGCTCCACGCTTCGCGTATGGGTTGATAAGTACGGAACTGGCACGAAACCCCAGCTTTCAGCGGGCTTACGTGCTGATCGTGCGAGGCAACTGACCGATGCTGAGAAGCTACGTCAGCTGCAACAGGGAAACGCCCGCCTGAAAGAAGAACGCGATATTTTGTGTAAGGCAGCCAAATATTTCATGGAAGAGACGAACTGGTGATCCGCTTCCGGTTCGTTGATGACCACCGCACCGATTACTCGGTCAAGCGGATGTGCACCGTACTCGGGTTAAACCGCAGCTCCTACTACAAATGGAAAGCTAGCAGCGCCCAGCGGCACCGCAGACTGGTTGATGATGCCATACTCGGAGCCAAGGTCCAGGCCATCTTCGACGACAAGAGGCAGCTCTACGGCGCAAAACGCATTGCCGCCGAGCTGACTTTCAACGATGCGTACAGTAGCACCGGACCGGTCAACCATAAGCGCATCGCCCGGATTATGAGGAAGCTTCAGCTGCGCGGCTACACGAAAAAACGTAAGGTCACGACAACGCAGCGTGAGCGTCATCGCTTTATATTCGCTGACCTGGTCAAGCGTAACTTCACTGCGCCAGCTGCCAATAGGATCCTCGTCGGCGATATTACCTATCTGCCGATCGCAGACGGGTCGAATATGTATCTGGCTTCTGTGATTGACTGCTACTCGCGGATGCTCGTCGGCTTCGCGATCGCAGACCACATGCGCACCGACCTCGTCGAAGAAGCGCTCGAGCATGCTCGCCGTACCCGTGGCAGTCTCTCCGGGGCGATCTTCCACTCAGATCATGGCAGCGTGTATACCTCATCGCAGTTTCAGGCTGTCTGCCGAAGACTCAACGTCACCCAGTCGATGGGAGCAGTTGGCAGCAGCGCTGATAATTCACTCGCGGAGTCGTTTAACGCGGCGTTGAAACGAGAAGTGCTCAAAGACCAGAAAGTCTTTTCCAATCAGCTAGTCTGCCGGCGCGACGTCTTCGCATGGTGTGCGCGCTACAACACCACCCGAAGGCATTCCTGGTGCAAGTACCTCACACCCATTGAGTACGAAACTCACGCTTCCTAACAATGCGCTAGAGTAAAGCCAATAATTTCACCCCCACGGTGTCTACTTTCCGGGGGCCGGGCCCCTGCGACCTTGCTAGGGTTGCTAACATGTCAGACCCTGCCCACCCCCGCAACTCCGCCACCAATCTCACCGGCCCTCCGCTCACACCGCAATCCAAACGGCTACGCGAAGCGGTGAAACTGACGAAACGAAACTGGCGCACCAAAATGGGTCGCTTCATCGTTGAAGGCCCCCAAGCTGTCCGCGAAGCTCTCATCCACCAAGCCACCAAAAAACCCCACCGCGCAACCGTTGGCGTAGAAGACGGCCAAACCCGCCACCGCCCAACCGGCGCCATCCTTGACGTGTGGGCCACCTCGGAAGCGGCGGAACGCCACCCTGACATCCTCGAACACGCCAAGGCCGCCAACATCCCCATCCGGGAAGCCACCTCGGCGGCCCTTGCCGAACTCACCGACACCGTCACCTCCCAAGACATCGTCGCCATCGTCGAGCACATCGACACCGAACTCCCGCAAGCCATCACCAAGGACTCCAAACTCGTCGTGGTCCTGTCCCAAGTGCGCGACCCCGGCAACGCCGGCACCGTCCTCCGCGTAGCTGACGCCGCCGGTGCCGACTCCGTCATCTTTACCAACTCGTCCGTGGACGTGTACAACCCCAAGACCGTGCGCGCCACCGCCGGCTCCCTGTTTCACCTTCCCGTGGTGACCGGTGTGGGGCTTCCCGAGGTGGTCGAACTCGCCCGCGCCCGCGGGCTTCAGGTGTTGGCAGCAGACGCCCACCCACCGGCACACGACCTCCACGTCCCCTGGGACGCCGGCCTTGACTTGTCACAACCAACCACCTGGGTATTCGGCAACGAAGCCTGGGGTCTGCCAGAAAAAGACCGCAAACAAGCAGACTCGGCCGTGGCAATCCCGCTCTACGGCCAGGCCGAAAGCCTCAACCTTGCCACGGCGGCTGCCGTGTGCCTGTACGAATCGGCCCGCAACCACAACTACACCTAAAGCTGGGCGTTAAGATGGCGTTAGCCCGGCCCCGTGCACAAGCACCAGACAACAGAAAGAAGGCCCATGTCAGAGCATGCCTGTGACCCATTGGACGAAGCGTCCGTAACCGCTGCGGTTGAGACGGCGCTTCACGCATTTGAAGCGGCTCACACGCTTGACGAACTCAAAGACGCAAAAATTGCGCACATGGGCGACAAGTCCCCGCTGGCCCTTGCTAACCGGGAAATCGGCAAACTCGACAAGTCCCAAAAAGCGCAGGCAGGGAAGCTGGTGGGCCAGTCCCGAGGTCGTGTGAACAAGGCGTTCGCCGCCCGCCTGGCCACCCTCGAGGCGGAGCGCGACGCCCAGGTGCTCGTCGAAGAAGCTATCGACGTCACCCTCCCCAGTAACCGCGCCCAGACCGGTGCCCGTCACCCGCTGACACTTTTGCAAGAACAGATCGCAGACCACTTCGTTGGCCACGGCTGGGAAGTCGCCCAGGGCCCGGAAATTGAACACGAATGGTTCAACTTCGACTCCCTGAACTTCGGCCCAGACCACCCGGCCCGCCAAATGCAAGACACGTTCTTCGCCGACCCCAAAGAATCCGGCCTGGTTCTGCGCACGCACACCTCACCCGTGCAGTCGCGCTCCCTGCTGGAACGCGGCGTGCCACTCTACGTTGTGTGCCCCGGCAAGACCTTCCGCACCGACGAACTCGACGCCACGCACACCCCGGTCTTCCACCAGGTCGAAGGCATCGCAATCGACAAGGGCCTCACCATGGCTAACCTCAAGGGCACGCTCGACGAATTCGCCCGCGCCATGTTCGGCCCCGAATCACACACCCGTCTGCGCCCCTCGTACTTCCCGTTCACGGAGCCCAGCGCCGAAATGGACTTCTGGTTCCCCAACAAGGTGGGCGGTCCCGGCTGGATCGAATGGGGTGGCTGCGGAATGGTCCACCCCAACGTTCTGCGCGCCGCCGGAATCGACCCTGACGTCTACCAGGGCTTCGCATTCGGAATGGGTATTGAACGCACCCTCATGCTCAAAGAGGGAATCAACGACATGCACGACATGGTGGAAGGCGACCTCCGCTTTTCTCACACGTTTGGAGTAATGGACTAATGCGCGTATCACTGGAATGGCTATCTGACTACGTTGACCTTTCCGCGTCACCGGACGCTCATGAGCTGGCCGCGCAGTTCGCGTCAATCGGTCTGGAAGAAGAAGACTTTTTTGGTCCCGAGGTGACCGGCCCGCTGGTCGTTGCCCGCGTCCTTTCGTTGGAAAAGGAAAAGCACTCCAACGGTAAAACCATCAACTGGTGCAGCGTTGACGTAGGCGAGGACGAACCCCGCGGAATCGTGTGCGGTGCCCACAACTTTGTCGAAGGTGACCTGGTGGTCGCGTGCCTGCCCGGCGCAGTGCTCCCAGGCAACTTCGAAATCGCTGCTCGCAAAACCTATGGCCACGTTTCCGACGGCATGATCTGCTCGCTTAAAGAACTGGGTCTGGGCGAAGACCAGGGCGGCATCATCGTGCTCAAAGACCTGGGTCTCACCGGTGAACCCGGTGACGACGCCATCAAACTCCTAGGCCTTGACCACACCACACTCGACGTCAATGTCACCCCTGACCGTGGCTACCAACTGTCCATGCGGGGCATCGCACGCGAATACGCGCTACTGAAGAACCAAACCTTCAACGACCCCGCCAACATCGACGTCCCCGAACCGTCACTGGACGGCTACCGCGTGGACCTCGAGGACACTGCACCCATCCACGGCCAGCACGGTTGTTCGCGCTTCACGGCCATGCGCGTGGACGGAATCGATGCACAGGGTTCAAGCCCGTACTGGATGCAAAAGCGCCTCCTGGAAGCCGGCATGCGACCACTGTCCCTGGTCGTCGACATCACCAACTACGTCATGCTGGAACTGGGCCAGCCCCTCCACGCCTACGACGCAGACAAACTTGGCTCCAAAATCACGGTGCGCCGCGCCCGCGCCGGGGAAAAACTCACCACCCTGGACGACGTTGAGCGCAAACTCCACCCCGAAGACCTGCTCATCACCGACAACTACGCCGGAACCCCCGCCGGGGACCCTGAACAGGACTTCAACGAAGCCAACTATGGTCAACGCGTCATCGGGCTGGCCGGCGTCATGGGCGGGCAGGACACCGAGGTCAGCGAAACAACCACCTCGGTCATCATTGAAGCCGCCCACTTCGACAAGGTGACTATCGCCCGTAGCGCACGCCGCCACAAACTCCCCAGCGAAGCCGCTCGTCGCTTTGAACGCGGAGTCGACCCACACCTGGGACCAGCTGCCGCCATGCGTTGCGCACAGCTACTGCAGGAACTTGCCGGGGGCACCATCGCGCCCGAGGTGACTGTCGTCGGGTCTGTCCCGGAACCTAACGTGATCCCACTCCTCGCCGACGCTGCCGCCAAGCGCGTAGGTGTGGACTACACGAGTGAGCAGGTAGAGAACGCTCTCACTGCGGTGGGATGCAAGGTCGACCACGCGGTTGACGGGCAATCGACCCTGGCTGTCACAGCGCCCAGCTGGCGCCCGGACCTCACGGGGCCCGAGGACCTCATCGAAGAAATCGCGCGCGTCAACGGCTACGACCAGATCCCTTCGGTCGCACCTCAAGCGCCAGGCGGATCGGGCCTGACCCACCGCCAAAAGGCTCTGCGCACGGTGTCGAATCTGCTGGCCCACGTGGGACTGACCGAAGTTCTCACCTACCCGTTCACCGCAGACACCCGTAGCGACGCACTGCTCCTCGAAGCAGACGACCCACGTCGCACAATGGTGCGCCTGGCCAACCCCATGGCCGATGACCAGCCACTTCTGCGCTCCCACCTGCTCGCAACCCTGCCGGACGCGGTCAACAAGAACCTGGGACGCGGCTTCAAAGACGTATTCGTGTTTGAAACCGGCCTGGTCACGCAACCAGAGGCACAGGCCACTGCGACCGGCACATTCGCCCCCGGTTACCACCCAACTGAAGAGGAACTCGAAACTCTGCGTTCGGCCGTTCCGCCGCAGCCACTTCACGCAGCTGCCGTCATGACCGGCAAAATTGAGCGCCTGGGCGTGTGGGGTAAGGGCCGTAACGTCGAAGCCACCGACGCAATCGACCTCGTCCACCGCATCGCCGGAGCCCTGGGCCTGACCCTGGACGTGCGCGCGGCTCAGACAGCGCCATTCCACCCAGGCCGTTGCGCAGAGTTCACACTGGGCGACACCGTGGTGGGTCACGCGGGTGAACTCCACCCCAAGGCGATTGAAAACCTGGGGCTTCCCGCCCGCACGTGCGCCTTCGAAGTGGACCTCGACGCGCTGTTCACTCACTCGCTTGAACGTGCGTGGGACGGTGCCCTGTCCACCTACCCAGTTTCACGCCAAGACGTTGCACTCATCGTGGACGAATCAGTCCCCGCGGCAGACCTTGCGCGTGCTCTGCGCGAAGGTGCCGGGCCGGAACTCGAAGACCTGGACATCTTCGACCTTTACACGGGCGACCAAGTGGGCGAAGGTAAGAAGTCAGTCGCATTCCGCATGACCTTCCGCGCCGCCGACCGTACCCTCACCGCAGACGAAGCTTCGGCTCTGCGTGTGAAAGCCACCGACAACGCCCACGCCAAGTTCGGCGTTGAGGTGCGCTCATGACGATCGCGCTCATCACGGGAGGAACCCGCGGAATCGGAAGCCACCTGGTCCGCGGGTTTCTCACCGCCGGCTACCGCGTCATCTTCACGGCAACTGACGCCTCGAAAGCCAGCGCCCACGCTGCTGAACTGGCCCAAGAACTGGGCATAGAGCACGGCGACCGCGTCCACGGGGAAGGCGTCGACGTCACCGACCCCAACGCAATTGAAGCCCTTCTCACGAGGGTCCGTGAGATTGAAACGGAAACCGGGGACGACCTCGGCGTTCTCATCAACAACGCAGGCGTTATCGAAGCACCCGAAGGTCCCGTGTGGGACGTTCCACCGGAACAGCTGGAGCGCACCATCACTACCAATGTGCTGGGCCCGTTCTACATGATTCGCACGTTTGCGCCACACCTGCTGAGCAAAGCGGAAGCGCACAAACCCGCCCGCATCATTGACATCAACTCCGGTTCAGGCTCGCACGGAACACCGCAGTATGCGGCATATTCGGCGTCTAAAGTCGCGCTGTTTAGGCTGGCGGACTCCGTTCACCACTACGGATATGACAAGGGTCTGCGGATCTTCGAACTTGCCCCAGGTGTCATCCGCTCCGATATGACCACCTCCATGCCCGTTCACGACTGGCGTGGTGATGACGACTGGACCAAACCACAAGACGTGATCGATCTGGCACTGGGCTTCGCGTCCGGGGAACTCGACGCGTTCTCCGGCCGGTTCGCTCGCGCCGGTCACGACACCGTGGAATCGCTCAAAGCCATGAACCTAACCGAGGACCACCGGCGCCTACGTCTGACCTTGTAAAGCGGGGCTCAAAGGGGAAGGATTCTCATGCAAACGATTGTGTGGACCATACTCTTGGGACTACTCAACGCGGTAGTCGTGGGTGTTCTGGTCCGTCGCGTCGTATCCGTGGGTACGGGCATACTTCGCAACACAATCGTGTCCCTGGTGATGGGCATGAGCCTGTGGCCTATCACGCTCCAAGCGTTCGAGATCCTGAAAATTTACGACCACGGCAGTTTCCCCGGCCCCGAAATGGGCTTCGCAGCGATCATGGTGTTCCTGTTGCTCTTCGGCTGGTTCGTGGTTATCCAAATCACGCTGCTGTTGGGCATCGAAATCATCCTCCCGTCCGGCTCGCTGAGCAACGTGGTACGCTCGCTCACTCGCATTCCCGTGCGGTACCGGCGCATGCGCAGGCTCGCACAAATTCAGCGCATCCTCATCCGGTTCGGGCTCGTGCGGTATCTGCGCCCGCGCGTCCCAAGTTTCCGTCTCAACATGCGTGAGATCGCAAAAACCACCGCCGAGGCGTTTGCGGCTGCCGGGGTGACGTTCGTGAAACTGGGGCAGTTCATCGCTACCCGCGCCGATGCCGTCCCCACTGTGTTCGTCGAAGAGTTCTCCAAGCTTCAGTCCGACGTGCCCGCTGTCGATTTCGCTGAAGTGGAATCTGATTTGGAAGAAGAGTGGGGGAGGGGCGTCGACGAGGTTTTTGCGAGTTTCGACCGCACCCCGCTTGCCGCCGCGTCCGTTGCGCAGGTCCATCGGGCGGTCATGCATGACGGGACCGAGGTCGTTGTTAAGGTCCAGCGTCCCAAGATTCGCGCTCAGGTGAGGGCAGACTCCGACATCGTTGTGACCCTGGCTAACCAGATCGAACGGATGGCCGGGTGGGCTAGGAAACTGGGAATTGTGCGCCTGGCCGAAAACTTCGTCGACGCGCTCAACGACGAACTGGACTACCGTGGCGAAGTCGGCAACATGAAGCTCCTCCGCGAATCCGCACTGGAGTCCGGTAGCACACTCATGAGAATCCCGCGAGTGTTCGAAGAGCTGTCCGGCCCCAACGTCATCGTGATGGAACACGTTCACGGCCAAGTCTTGTCAAAGGCCGGGTCTATCGTCGACAACTTGTCCACGATCGCCCGGTACGAACTGGCAGAAGAACTGTTCATCATGATTGCTCGCCAAGTGTTGGTCGACGGCGTGTTCCATTCCGACCTCCACCCAGGAAACATCATTATCGAACCGTCTGGCCGTGGTGGACTGGTCGATTTCGGGTCAGTGGGACACATCGACCGGCGCGACCGCCACGATATCGCAGTGCTCCTCATGGCGTTCGATTCGCAAAACTCCCGTGCGGCAACTCACGCAGTCTTGGACATGCTGGGCACCCCATCCGGCGTAGACGTGCGCGAACTACAGCGCGACATCGGTGAGATCCTCATGTCACTGTCGGGCAACGGGTCCGTGAGCTCCGCGATCGACGAAATGCTTGAATTCTTCCTCCGGGGTGGCTTCTCACTGCCCGGATCCATCGCTCAGGCCCTGCGCGCCCTGGCAACGCTCGAAAGTAGCATCGCCTACATCGACCCCGACATCAACATGCTGGACCTGGCACGCTCCAGAGCCAGTGGCATCATGCGCGAATCCCTGTCCTTGGAAACTGTGCGCAAAGACTCCGAACTGTACGCCCTGACTACGTCATCCCTTGCCTTGGACCTGCCCGCGCAGGTCTCCCGCGTGGTGCGCCACCTGGAGGACGGTAGCTTGGACATCGGCACCTCGGGTGTTGATTTGAGTGCGATCAAGGGTCTGGTCCGCAACGTCGTCGACAAAGGCGTCCAAACCGTTCTCGCCACCGCACTAATTTTGGGTGGTGTGGTCATGATGAGCGCTGACTTTGGCCCACCACTGACCCCAGAACTCAAACTGTTCACCTACTTTGGTGCCTGGGTTCTGCTCACCGGATGCGTACTGGGTGCGTTGGTCTTGGCTCCGTCTTTGCGCCACGAACCAGAAACTTAACCGGCTGTGGTGTAACGTTTCGCGTCAATGTGGATGAGCTGCAGACCGCCAGCTTCTACCGCATTGGCCACTGCGTCTTTGAGTTGCCCGAGGTCGTCCACCCTCACGCCGTGACCTCCGCTGGCCGCGGCCATGAGTGGCCAGTCTGGCTGAGTGAGTTCCACTCCAACGGGGTCAATGCCGGCAGAGATCTCGTTCGTACGGAT
Source organism: Brevibacterium sp. ACRRH (assembly GCF_022346365.1). NCBI lineage: Bacteria > Bacillati > Actinomycetota > Actinomycetes > Micrococcales > Brevibacteriaceae > Brevibacterium > Brevibacterium sp. ACRRH. The sequence continues at coordinate 13,778 of NZ_JAKRMN010000005.1, read as the reverse complement.
TTCTCCGTAACCCCCGTTGTCCATCACGATCACTGTAAGGTCTTCGCCCTGTTCTACCACTGTGATGAGTTCTTGCAGACTGAACATAAGTGCCCCGTCACCCACAACAGCAAAAGTGGGGCGGTCCGGTGCACCGATTCGCGCCCCCAGGGCAGCAGGCAGGCCGTAACCCAGAGTCGCATATGTGGCCATATACGGAGTGGAGTTAGGGGTCGTCACTTTGATCGCGTTGAGCAGACCCAAATAACAGATCTGAGACGAGTCCGTGGACACGATCGCGTCGTGCGGAAGCGCAGCAACAATGTCTTCGGCGATCAGCGTGCTTTCCCGCGAAGTCTCCAGGCCTTCAGCGCGTGCAGCCTCCAAAGCTCCTGCGACATCAGCCCGGAAATCACCTGCCGGGCTCGTGACGTCAAGGCCGTCAAGAAGCGCACGCAACGTGGCCTTGGCGTCTCCCACCAGGCCAATGTCAGCCGTGAGATTCTTGCTGATCTGCCCTTCCGCAAGATCAATGCGCACCACGGTTCCCGTGGCTTCCAAGCGTTCGACCCACAGCTCCGCTTCACCGAGTTTCGAGCCCACAACCAGCAGAACATCGGCCGTGCGCGCATACTCGCGTACTTGAGTAAACCGAAGGTTCGCACCCAAGGACAGCGGGTGGTGCTCATCCACGACACCCTTTGCGTTGAGTGTGGTCACGATCGGTGCGCCCAGCGTGTCGACCAATTCGCGCAGTTCCTCCGCGGCACCTCGGGACCCGCCGCCGGCCACAATCACGGGACGTGACGCACCGCGCAAAGCCACACGCGCCTGCTCCAAAAGGGCTTCATCCGTGCATCCCGGACGCTGGTACGTGCGCGCCTCAAGGTCAAGCGAGTTCGCTTGGACCTGCTGTTCCAGAACATCGAGCGGCACCTCAATGTAGGTGGGGCGCGGGCGAGCCGTGGCAAAGCGCTCAAACGCCGCGTGAACCGCTTCCACCGCTTCGCTCGCGCTGGTGACCCGCACCGCGGTTTCGACAATGGCCGCCGCGGCACTGAACTGGTCCTTGGTTTCGTGCAAGGTGCCCTTGTCCGCGAACTCCGCTCCCTGCTCTGGTCCGGGTGCCAAGATGAGCATGGGTCGGGATTCGCAGAATGACGTGGCAGCCGCAGACAGTGCGTTGAGAAGTCCCGGTCCCGAGGTGGTAATTACTACCCCCGGAAGTCCCGTCTGGAGGGACCAGCCGTCAGATCCGTAGCCGGCGCCCTGTTCGTGGCGGGTGGTCACTACGCGCATTCCCAAGTCCTTGAGCGACCGGTAGAACTCCAGGTTGTGGGTTCCTGGGATGCCGAAAACGGTGTCGACACCGTAGTTACGAATCGCTGTGAGGATCGCACTGCCTGTGCTGAGTGTGCTCACGTATTCTCTCCTTTGAGTGTGTTGTCTATGCCTTCAAGACCACTTTTCCAGTGGTTTTGCGCCCTTCTAATGCACGGTGAGCATCAGCGGCTTTGTCAAGGGGGAAGGTTGCGCCAACCCGGAATTTCAACCAGCCGTCCTTCAGGCCGGTGAAAAGAACCTCGCTGCGCTCCCGTCGCTCTTCAGGTGTGCGCACAAACCACTGCAGGGATGGGCGGGACAGGAAGATACCACCTGCTCCGTTGAGGCGCTGCACATCGAACGGAGGAACCTGCCCACTGGCGCCGCCAAACACCACAAGCGAACCGCGCACGCGCAGTGAGTCCAGGGACGCGTCGAACGTGTCTTTACCCACGCCGTCATACACCACGTGGACACCTTCACCGTCGCTGAGGTCACGGACAGTCTGGGCGATGTCAACGCCTTCGCCGTACAAGAACACGTGCTGGGCTCCGGCTTCGCGGGCAAGCTGTGCCTTCTCTTCAGTGCTCACGGTGCCAATAACTTTTCCGCCCATGTGCGTAATGAGCTGGGTAAGCAACAGTCCCACGCCTCCGGCGGCCGCGTGAACGAGTGCCGTCTGGCCGGGCTCAATGCGGTGTGAACCCGTGACCAGGTAGTGCGCGGTGAGCCCTTGCAGAAGAATCGCGGCTGCAGTGTCAAAGTCGATGTCGCCGGGCACGGGGACCAACATGTCGGCCCTTACGGCGACCTTCTGCGCATATGAACCAGGGGAGTCGTGCCATGCAACGCGGTCTCCCACCTGGACATCCGTGACGCCTTCGCCTATCTGGCTCACCACACCGGCACCTTCAGTGCCCGGAATGTGTGGGAACTGCATGGGGTAGATGCCACTTCGGCGGTAGGTGTCGATGAAGTTCATACCAGTGGCTTTGACGTCGACAAGTACCTCGCCTTCTCCCGGGGTGGGGTCGTCTACTTCGACGTACTCCAGGACTTCTGGTCCTCCTGGGCGCTGTGCCTGTACCGCGTACATGTTCCTCCAATCCAGCTCACGTGAATAAAATTCGGCTGTGATGTATAGTTATTCATATGAAGACTTTTTCCGTCGCCGTCTCCGGTGCGACCGGATATGCCGGTGGCGAAATGCTGAGGCTACTTTCGGCACACCCATGTGCAAACGTAACAACAGTCTGTGGCCATTCTACTGCCGGTTCACTCCTCGGAAACCACCAGCCACACCTGCGCGAATACGCGCATATGGAGATCCAACCGTCCACCGCTCAGGTGCTCGCCGGGCACGACGTTGTCGTCCTGGCCCTGCCGCACGGAGCTAGTGGTGAGATCGCCGCTGAGCTGGAAAAACTCTCACCAGACACCCTCATCCTCGACCTGGCTGCGGATCACCGCCTCGAACTGGCCCAGGCCTGGGAAGCGTACTACAAGTCCGAACACCAAGGAACCTGGACATACGGTCTCCCTGAACTTCTGCGCGCACAGGGCCCCACGCAACGTGAACTCCTTGCCCAGGCCCGCCGCATCGCGGTCCCTGGCTGCAACGTCACCGCGGTCACGCTGGCCGTGCAGCCACTCGTCAAAGGCGGCCTCATCGACCACACCGCCCTCACCGCGGTACTTGCCAACGGAGTCTCCGGGGCAGGAAAAGCCCTCAAGCCTCACCTGTTGGCCGGCGAAATTCTGGGCAACGCCAGCCCATACGCAGTAGGCGGCACTCACCGCCACATCCCCGAAATTGAACAGAACCTCGCCCACGTGCTTGGCGAAGACGTCGCGCAGTCCACCACGCGCATCACCTTCACCCCAACACTGGTACCCATGGCGCGCGGCATCCTGGCAACCGTGTCCGCGCCCACCCACACCTCGGCCAGCCAGATCAGCCAAACCCTGGCCAAGGCCTATGAAACCGAACCCTTCGTGACCGTCCTGCCACAGGGCCAGTGGCCCGCCACCTCGGCTACGGCAGGCGCCCACACCGCGCACCTCCAGGCCACCGTGGACGAACGCGCCGGAACCGCGATCGTCGTGTGCGCACTCGACAACCTGGTCCGCGGCACCGCAGGGCAGGCGATCCAAAGCATGAACCTGGCATTGGGCCTGGACGAAACAACCGGCCTCACACAGCAAGGAGTGGCACCGTGACCGTAACCTCACCACGCGGATTCCGCGCAGCAGGAGTCACCGCGGGACTCAAGCCCAGCGGTCACCCGGATCTGGCTCTCGTCGTCAACGACGGCCCCCAGCACGCCGTGGCCGCGGTGTACACGTCCAACCGGTGCAAGGCCAACCCCGTTCTGTTCTCGCAGAAAGTCACCGCAGGTGGCGGGGCTCGTGCCGTTGTCCTCAACTCCGGGGGCGCCAACTGCTTCACCGGCCAGTTCGGGTATGAGACCACTGAGTTGACCGCCGCCGAGGTGGCCGCCGGCCTGACAGCGACCGGCACCGACCCTGTCACGGCCAGCGATGTCGTGGTCTGTTCGACCGGCCTGATTGGGGTGGGGGACCAGACGTGGCGCGACACGCTGCTGGGTGGAATCGCGCCCGCGATCAACGCCTTGAGCACCACCGGGGGAGAAGATGCCGCCCGGGCAATCATGACCACCGACACCGTTCCCAAGAACATCGAGGTGCCCGTGGGCGACTGCATAATCGGTGGAATCGCCAAGGGCGCCGGAATGCTGGCACCTGCGCTCGCCACCATGCTCGTGGTGTTCACCACCGACGCTCAACTGACCCCCGAAGAACTCGACTCCGCGTTGCGCCACGCAACTGCCCGTAGCTTCGACAGGCTCGACTCCGACGCGTGCATGTCCACCAACGACACCGTGGTCCTCATGAGTTCAGGTGCCAGCGGTGTCCACCCCGACCTGGACGCCTTCACTCAAGCGCTAACCGAGGCCTGCCAAGACCTGGCCCGCCAACTCATGAGCGACGCGGAAGGTGCCGCGCACAATATCGCGATTACCACCTCGGGAGCGGCCAGCGAAGCCGACGCCGTGGAAGTCTCCCGGGCCGTGTCCCGCTCCAACCTGTTCAAAACCGCCATCTTCGGTGAGGACCCCAACTGGGGACGGATCGTGGCGCAGGTGGGAACCACCTCGGCCGAATTTGACCCCGCCAACATCGACGTGACGGTCAACGGGGTTCCCGTGTGCGTGGCATCAGGCCCGCACGCCGACCCCCAAAGCGTGGTTTTCACCCGCGACGTGACCGTGGACATCAACCTCAACGCAGGCGACCACCAGGCCACCGTGTGGACCAACGACCTCACCCACCAGTACGTCGAAGAGAACAGCGCATACTCGTCATGACACAACTTTCACCCGCCCAACGCGTGGCCCGCGCGCAGATCAAAGCCTCGACGCTCACCGAGGCGCTGCCGTGGATCAAGAAGTTTTCCGGCGCCACCATCGTCATTAAATACGGTGGCAACGCCATGATTTCCCACGAACTCCAGCAGTCGTTCGCCGACGACGTGGCGTTCTTGCGGTTCGCTGGGATCCGGCCCATCGTGGTCCACGGAGGTGGCCCGCAAATTGGGGCAATGCTGGATAGGTTGGGCATCCCCAGTGAGTTTGTTGACGGGCAGCGGGTGACCACTCCCGAGGCGGCGGTCGTCACCCGTATGGTGCTGGCTGGGCAGGTCAACCGCGACATTGTTTCGCGCATCAACCAAAACGGAGACGCAGCCGTTGGGCTTTCCGGGGAAGACGCTGACCTGCTGTTGGCACGTCCAGTCGAACGCACCGAACTGGGGCGTGTGGGGAACATCGAAGCGGTCAACACGCAGGTGCTCAATGAGCTTTTGGACCAAGGGCGTGTCCCTGTCGTGTGTTCGGTCGCCGCTGAAATCGATGGCGAACCTGGCATGCCACTGAACATCAACGCCGATTTGGCAGCAGCCGCGATTGCTAAGCACATGAAGGCGGACAAGTTCATCATGCTCACCGATGTGCCAGGCCTCTACGCCAACTGGCCCGACACCGACAGCCTCATCAGCGAAATCACTGCGCAGGAGCTACGTGAACTGTTGCCGTCACTCGATTCGGGCATGATCCCCAAAATGACAGCCGCTTTGGAAGCCGTCGATGCGGGTGTCAACCAGGTTCACGTCGTAGACGGACGAACCGCCCACTCGATCCTGCTCGAAGTATTTACCGACGAAGGAATCGGAACCATGGTGCTAGGAGGCGACGCATGACCTGGCAAGACGAACACAGCAACGCAATTCTTCCCGCACTGGGCAAACCTCAGCTCAAGCTGGTGCGCGGCGACGGAGCCTACGTGTGGGACTCCGAAGGTAAGCAGTACCTGGATTTCCTGGCCGGAATCGCGGTCAACTCATTAGGACACGCGCACCCTGACCTGGTGAAAGCCGTGAGCAACCAGATGCTCACGCTGGGGCACATCTCGAACTACTTCGCATCCGATCCGCAGATCGAGCTCGCGCATGCACTGCTCAAGGTCGCGAACGCGCCCAAAGGTTCCTCCGTGTACTTCTCCAACTCCGGATCAGAAGCCAACGAAGCGGCCCTGAAGATCGCACGCAAAACCGGACGCCCAAAAATCGTTGCCGTCGAAGGCGGATTCCACGGGCGCACCCTTGGCTCCCTTTCCGTGACCCACAAACCCGCCTACCGCGAACCTTTCAACCCACTCCTCCCAGGAGTCGAGCACGTTCCACACGGCGACATTCACGCGCTTACCCGCGCCATCGACGACACCTGCGCAGCCGTCATCATCGAACCCATTCAAGGTGAAGCAGGGGTCCGTCCCCACCCGGCCGGTTATCTGAAAGCGGCACGGGAAGCCACCTCGGCGGCGGGAGCACTTCTCATCCTTGACGAAGTCCAAACCGGAATTGGACGCACCGGCCACTGGTACGCCTTCCAAAACCCAGACATTGGCGAAGGTGTCGTGCCAGACGTGGTCACCTCGGCTAAAGGTATTGGCGGAGGAATCCCACTTGCTGCGACCCTCACGTTCGGGCAGCACGTGACGAAACTCCTGGAACCCGGCGAACACGGCTCCACCTACAGTGGCAACCCCGTTGCAACCGCGGCCGGGCTCGCCGTTCTCAACGTCATCGAACGCGACGGCCTGCTAGAACAGGTCCGCACAACCGGCGAACACCTACGCAGCAGCCTCGAAAACCTTGACGGCATCACCGGCGTTCGGGGCAGTGGCCTGCTGCTGTCATTCGAACCCAACGGGGGAGCGAAAGCCTTTGCCGCCTCGGCGCTCACACACGGAATCATCGTCAACCCGGCCACCCCGGAGCGAGTCCGCATCGCGCCACCACTTATTGTGACTACTAGCCAGATCGACCAGTTCATCCACTCGATTCCACAGATTCTTCAGGACATCGCATGACCAGACACTTCCTCAAAGACACCGACCTCAGCCCGGCCGAACTCAACGAAGTACTCGATCTGGCCGCGGAGCTCAAAGCCAACCCGTACTCGCACAAGCCGTACGCCGGGCCCCAGACCGTTGCGATCATCTTCGACAAGACCTCAACCCGCACACGCGTGTCCTTCGCCGCGGGTGTCGCCGCACTGGGTGGGCAGCCACTCATCATCAACCCCGGTGAATCCCAAATCGGGCACAAGGAAACCATTGAAGACTCAGCACGCGTCATGTCGTCCATGACGTCCACGATCGTGTGGCGCACCTTCGCCCACGAAGGACTTCAAAAGATGGCACAGAACTCCACAGTGCCCGTCATCAACGCACTGTGCGACGACTACCACCCGTGCCAACTGCTAGCCGACCTGCTCACCATCCGCGAACACAGGTCAACCGGTGAGGGAAACGGGCTCGCGGGCCTGACCTTGAGCTACTTCGGTGACGGTGCCAACAACATGGCCCACTCGTACGTGCTGGCCTGCGTCAACGCCGGAATGCACGTGCGCATCGCAGCGCCAGAAGGCTACCACCCAGCCACCCACGTACTCACCGAAGCACGCGAACTCGCCTGCCACACCGGCGGCAGCGTCACCGTCACAACAGACCCACGGGAAGCCGCCTCGGGTGCAAACATCCTGGTCACCGACACATGGGTATCCATGGGGCAAGACGCCCACGGGCGTAACGACGCCCAGTCGCCCTTTACTCCCTACACCGTCACGCAGGAACTCATGGACTTGGGCGATGACCCCATCTTCATGCACTGTCTGCCCGCCTACCGCGGATACGAAGTGAGTGCAGAGGTCATCGACGGACCCCAGTCCGTGGTCTTTGACGAAGCCGAAAACCGCTTGCACGCACAAAAGGCGCTCATGGCATGGCTCATGTCGCAAACGCAGGGGAGTGGCGCACAGGGGAGTGGCGCGTGAGTAAAAACGGGGCCAACTCTGCAAACGAAACCAGCGGCGTCGCGAACGCGATTCCCGGAACAAAAGCCGCCCGCCACGCGCTGTTGATCGACATCATCCGTCGCAACCACGTGCGCTCGCAGACCGAACTCATCGAGCTTCTGGCCGGCACCGGAATCGCTGTCACACAGGCGACCCTGTCACGCGATCTGGTGGAGCTGGGCGCCATCAAGGTGCGCACGGCAGAAGGAAACGCATACGCTGTTCCCGGTGAAGGAGGCGACCGCTCCCTTGAGCAGGGGGTCAAAGGGCACGTTCTGGACGCGAAACTTCAGCGGCACCTGGAGGAATTGCTGGTGTCGGCCACATGGTCGGCCAACCTCGCAGTGCTGCGCACCCCGCCAGGAGCGGCTCAGTTCCTCGCCTCCACGATCGACCATTCGGTGATTCCCGAAATCATCGGCACAATCGCCGGCGACGACACAGTTCTCATCATTTCAGCAGACCCACAAGGTGGAAAAGACATTGCCAACCAGTTCATTTGCCTGGCTGGCGCGGAAGACAAGGAGTAAACATGACTGAACGTATTGTTCTTGCATATTCGGGCGGTCTGGACACGTCCGTAGCTATCGGGTGGATCCAGGAAGCTACCGGCGCCGAGGTCGTTGCAATGGCCGTGGATGTGGGCCAGGGTGGCGAAGACCTGGATACGATCCGTCAGCGTGCGTTGGACTGTGGTGCCGTTGAGGCCTACGTCGCTGATGCGCGTGACGAGTTCGCAAACGAATACTGTATGCCCGGGCTGAAGGCCAACACGCTGTACATGGGTGCGTACCCAAACGTGTCGGCTCTGTCGCGCCCGGTGATCGCCAAGCACCTGGTGGCAGCAGCTAAGCAGTTTGGTGCATCGACGGTATCCCACGGATGCACCGGTAAAGGTAACGACCAGGTGCGCTTCGAGGTGGCTATCACGTCGCTTGCTCCCGAGCTCAAGACCATTGCACCTGTGCGTGACCTGGCCCTGACCCGCGAAGCTGCAATCGAGTACGCAGAACGCAACGAACTGCCCATCGTTACCACCAAAAACAACCCGTTCTCAATCGACCAGAACGTGTGGGGACGCGCAGTTGAAACTGGGTTCCTCGAAGACATCTGGAACGGTCCAACTAAGGACGTCTACGACTACACCGACGACCCAGCGTTCCCACCACCGGCCGACGAACTCATCATCACTTTCGAAAAGGGAATCCCGGTGGCTATTGACGGCAACGCCGTGACCCCGCTCGAAGCGATCATGCAGCTCAACGAACGTGCTGGTCGCCAGGGAATCGGACGTATTGACATCGTCGAAGACCGCTTGGTTGGAATTAAGAGCCGCGAAGTGTACGAAGCTCCCGGTGCGATGACCCTGATCGCGGCTCACCAAGAGCTCGAAAACATCACCTTGGAACGCGAACAGGCACGCTTCAAGCGCACGGTTGACCAGCGCTGGACCGAACTCGTGTACGACGGCCAGTGGTTCTCAGAACTCAAGGGCAGCCTCGACGCGTTCATCGACGACACCCAGGAACACGTATCCGGTGACATCCGCATGATCCTGCACGGTGGACGCGCCACCGTCACCGGTCGTCGTTCAGAAAACACCCTGTACGACTTCAACCTGGCCACCTACGATGAAGGCCAGTCCTTCGACCAGTCAGCAGCGCGCGGTTTCATAGACATCTACGGACTGTCCTCTAAGCAGGCCACCGCACGTAACCAGCGCTTGGGCTACTCACACTAAGGAGAACTATGACCGGCATCAGCCTGTGGGGTGGACGCTTCGCAGACGGCCCCGACGACGCACTAGCAAAACTGTCAAAGTCCACCGACTTTGACTGGCGACTCGCCAGCTACGACCTCGCCGGATCACGTGCTCACGCACGCGTGCTGCACGCAACCGGGCTTCTGGACGAAGACGAACTTCGCGGAATGCTCAGTGCACTGGACGAACTGGAAGCACGAGTGAACTCCGGGGAGTTTGTGCCCGACGAAGGCGATGAAGACGTCCACTCCGCGCTGGAAAACGGTCTTCTCCAGATCGCCGGTCAGCAGCTGGGTGGCAAACTGCGTGCCGGGCGGTCGCGCAACGACCAAATCGCCACCATGGGGCGCATGTACTTGCGCGACTCGGCACGCATTATCGCCTCCCTGGTGTTGGACACTGTCGAAGCCCTGATCGAACAGGCTCACGCTCACATCGACGCGCCTATGCCGGGGCGTACGCACCTGCAGCACGCGCAGCCTGTTCTGCTGGCACACCAGCTGCTGGCCCACGCGTGGCCGCTCATGCGTGACGTTGACCGTCTAATGGACTTCGATAAGCGCGCAGACGTATCCGCGTACGGTTCGGGTGCGCTTGCAGGGTCGTCTCTGGGACTCAACCCGCAGGCTGTTGCTGCTGAGCTTGGATTCAGCGATTCGGTAGAAAACTCGATCGACGGAACCGCCAGCCGCGATGTCTTTGCAGAATTCGCGTTCTGCGCGGCCATGATTGGGGTGGACCTGTCGCGTCTGAGTGAAGAAATCATTGTGTGGGCGACTGCAGAGTTTGGTTTCGTCAAGCTCGACGACCGTTTCTCCACTGGATCGTCGATCATGCCTCAAAAGAAGAACCCAGACGTGGCTGAACTCGCACGAGGAAAAGCAGGACGTCTCATCGGTGACCTCACCGGGCTTTTGGCCACGCTTAAGGCTCAGCCACTGGCATACAACCGCGACTTGCAGGAAGACAAAGAGCCAGTGTTTGACCAAGTCGACACACTCACACTTCTGCTTCCAGCCTTCACCGGAATGGTCGCCACCCTGAAGTTCAACACCGAACGCATGGCGCACTTGGCCCCGCGCGGGTTCGCACTGGCCACCGACGTTGCCGAATGGTTGGTGCGCCAAGGAGTTCCATTCCGCGTGGCACACGAACTTTCAGGTGCCGCAGTGAAACTGGCCGAATCCCGTGGCGTAGAACTGTGGGACTTAAGCGATGAGGACTATGCAAGCATTTCTGAGCACTACACCTCGGACGTGCGTAGCGTTCTGACGACCCTGGGGTCGATCAACTCACGCAACGCCAAGGGAGGAACAGCTCAGTCGGCTGTTGAACAGCAACTCTCCAACGCCCGGGCAGAACTGGCGCGCCTCCGAGAATTCGGGGCAACCACCTCGGGCGGATCAGCTGGATTAGACTGAGCACTGTCATGCAGAATGGCAATAGGAAGTAGGAAAGGTAACCCGTGGACATTTTTAGTGACCTAGTCAAGCGTGAGCTTGTCGCTCAGACGACCGACGAAGACGCTTTGCGTAAAGCGCTGTCTGAAGAGTCACTGAAGTTCTATGTGGGCTTCGACCCCACGGCTCCCAGCCTGCACATGGGTAACCTTGTCCAAGTTCTTGTTGCCAGGCGCTTACAAGCAGCCGGCCACACGCCTTTCATGCTGGTAGGCGGGGCAACCGGGCTGATCGGTGACCCTCGAATGACGTCTGAACGTTCGCTCAACCCGCGTGACGTCGTCGAAGGATGGGTGGAAAAGATCCGAGCCCAGATCCAGCCATTCCTCGACTTCGAGGGCCCCAACGCCGCCACTATGGTCAACAACTACGACTGGACCGGCGACATCAACGTGCTCGACTTTTTACGAGACGTAGGTAAACACTTCTCAGTGAATCGCATGCTGGCAAAAGAAGCGGTGTCTGCTCGGTTGAATTCGGACGCGGGAATTTCGTTCACCGAATTCGCATACCAGCTGCTCCAAGGAAACGACTACTTGGAGCTCTACCGCCGCTACGGAATCACCCTCCAAACGGGTGGATCTGACCAGTGGGGCAACCTGACAAGTGGAACCGATCTCATTCGTCGCGTCGAACGGACCAGCGTCCACGCGATGTCCATCAAACTCATCACAAAAGCCGACGGAACCAAGTTCGGGAAAACCGAAACCGGAACCGTGTGGCTCGACCCAACACTGACCAGCCCATACGCATTCAGCCAGTTCTGGCTCAACACCGCCGACGCTGACGCGCCGGGCTACCTTAAGGTGTTCTCGCTTCGTGAACTCGACGAAATCAACGACATCATCGAACAGTTCAAAGAAGCACCTCACACGCGACTCGTGCAAAAAACCCTCGCACGGGACGTCACGGAGCTCGTCCATGGAAAAGAAGCCACGGACCAGGCCTTCGCCGCCGCCGACGCTCTTTTCGGACGCGGGGAACTCACCGAACTAGACGAACCTACGATCGCAGGCGCCACCTCGGCCCTTCCCGGAACCGACATTGACTCAGCTGCCCTAGCAGCCGGAATCAACGTCGTTGACCTGTTCGTCGACGCGTTCGCACAGACCGGACAGCTCAAATCAAAGGGTGAAGTACGTAAAGCGATCCAGCAGGGTGGCGCGTACATCAACAACGTCAAAGTCGAATCCGAAGACCACGTGATGACCGCGGATCAGTTCCTGCCGGCAGGCGACCACGCAGTAGCTCTCCTCCGACGCGGAAAGAAGACGCTCGCAGTAGCATGTCTGCGGTGAACACGTTAGACAACCGCTCACAGGCCCTTCCGGTTAGTGGAAAGGCCATCGGACTGTATGTTGTTCTTGCACTTGCGCTCGCATGGCTTGTGACGTTGCCCATCTGGTTGATGGGAATTGACCTATCGCCCACACTTCCGGCTGTCAAAGAAACCGGGGATCCAGGGTCTGGCCCTATGCCTACGGAAGAAGAACAGTTCACGCAGAGCCTGGTCGCGCAGGCGTGTGGCGTTGCCATGATGTTCACGCCCGGTATTGCCGCAGTGATCACACTGTTGGTTAGTGGCGTGAAGTTTTCTCGCGTATTTCCGCTGTTGGGTGCCAGTCGACCAGTGGACGTGCCAGGCTTTGGTCCGCGTGTGGTAGGAAACTGGCCATACGTTCGTCGCCTTCTTATGGGGCTTGTGGCGACGTTTGGTGTGAGCTTACTCATCGCGCTTGTCATCACGATTGCGACACCCGTGTGGCCGGCTAACGGACATACTCTGGCGCACCAGTCAGCATCGGCGCTGGGTATTCCTCTTGCGCTGTTCTTAGTTCTGCAGTTCGCGCAAATTCCACTGGGTGCCATCTTCAACGCACTACCGGCAGTGGGGGAGGAGCTGGGCTGGCGCGGTTATTTGTACCCTGCGTTGACTCAGCGCTTTGGCTTCATGTGGGCTGTCGTCATCGGCGGTGCGATCTGGGGGCTGTGGCACGCTCCCATGATCATGATGGGTTACAACTTTGGGCTGTTTGGACTGCCCGGCGTGGCACTCATGATGGTTTCGTGCATGGGCTTAGGCGCGTTGTTTGCCTACCTGTACGGCGCATCAGGTTCCATTTGGGTTCCAGCGCTTGCCCACGGACTCTTCAACGCGGCAGCTGGAATCACGTTGCTGTTCTGGCCAGCTGGTACACCATTCAACGGCGTAATTGCGTCAGCTCTTGGTGTGTGGTCCCTTGTAGTTTTGCTCCCTTTAGGTGTCGCTCTCGTATGGCGCGTAGCGAGGAATTCGGGGCCCGCAGAAGAAAGTGGGCAAAACGACTTGCAAACCTCAGGCGAATCGGTATAGAGTTTTCAACGTTGCTCTCAGCGAGGTAACGAGCCAGAGAGCCGAATCTTACTCCAGATCAACTCGATCGCAGCATGTTTCAGATCACTCAAAACTGAAGTTGCAAAGCTGTCTCGAATGATATAGAGTAAAGATCCGTCGCCAAGGCGAACAACTCACTACAAGAGAGTGAAGCCCTGGTGAACAAAACCACCTTTAGCGTGAGCCGGCTGTGTGTTGGTGAGTGTTTTTGTGTGTGTGTTCTTTTTCAACTCAATAGCGTGTTTGTTTGTTTTTGTGATGCCAGTTTTTTATTTTTTCTGGTTCTCAGATTGATTTGGCTTGATTTTTTCTTGTCTTTTCTTTTTTGGGTGCTGGGGTTTTTCTTTCTTGTTTTTTGTGGAGAGTTTGATCCTGGCTCAGGACGAACGCTGGCGGCGTGCTTAACACATGCAAGTCGAACGATGAAGCTCTAGCTTGCTGGG
>NZ_JAKRMN010000004.1:0-261132 GCF_022346365.1 Brevibacterium sp. ACRRH | reverse complement strand
GGCTTATAGAAGGACGACAAACCACGAACTGGAAACAAGCCCTGGCCCAACTCGCCACGGCCTACCCCGACCGAATCAACAAATACCTATAACACTCAGACACAAACAACTTGACAAGCCCCAACGGGGAAGTTTCTGAAGTACGGGTTGGTGATTTGGGCAGGGTTGAGGTTGATGATGACCGACTCATGGACCAACTGACCCTGGATTTGATCACCGGGGCTAAACCCTCAACAACACTACGAGCCCGCGTAATCCCGACTGGTAAACAAGCACCCATCAAAGTCACCTACACCAAACCAGAAGGTCCGAGTACGGATGCGTCTGGGTCGGGTGATGCGGATGGTTCGGTGTGGGCTGACAGGTGTGAAGCTAAGCAGGCTGAGGATGTGTATGAGCTTGAGTTGTGCGTGTCGATGCCTGAAAAAGAAGAATGGTTGAAATCCCAAGCCAGCATTAACCTCACAGTCCCGGTGCTGCACTTCCTCATGAACAACCCACCACCAGGCACGGAGGGAATACCTGAGGAACAGAGATCTAAGAGACAAAGATTCGGAAAAGACCCCGGGCCAGATGAACACAGACCTGGACCCGAACAACAAGATCCTGGAAGACACGAAACCGAAGATCGACAATCCGGAAGAATCCACGAGTCCAGAAAACAGAGAACCGAAGAACAAGTATTTGAGCACCAAGGGGGTAGCGCGCCACCGGGCGTTGGTGACCCGCCGGGTGATGGTTCGGGTAGTGAGTTTGATTTTGGGTTGCCGGTCAAGGTGGACCCGGGTGCGCATGCGCCGGTGATGATGAATGGTCGGGTGCAGTTAGACGCTAAGACCGCTGATGAGGTGATTGCTCAGGCGAAGTGGGTGTACCGGATGTTCACCGACCCCGAGACCGGTGTGGTCCTGGAGTCTACGCCGACGAAGTATTACATTCCCGCAGCTTTGAAACGCATGGTTGAAGCCAGGCACCCTGATTGCAGTGTCCCGTGGTGTGCGGTCCCTGCCAGGGTGTGTGAAAAAGACCATATTGAACCGTTCAACCATCAGGACCCCGAGTCGGGCGGGTTGACTGTGATGGAGAATTTGCACCCGTTGTGTAAGCGGCATCATCAATTGAAAACCCAGAAACGACTCCGCGTCGACAGGATGGATGACGGTTCCCTGGCGTGCGTGTTCCCCAGGGTTGGTGCCATGCTGGTCTACCCGCCAGAATCCAGGATCAACCAGTACCAGTACGAACGGTTAATCGAGTACTTCGATACCGGTGACCAAGACATCAGCCACACCATCAACAACTACCTAGCAACAGAACAAGCAAGCACTCATAGCCAGGTACCCAACCCAGAAACACCCGCCCAAACTGACAGGGGCACTGGTGGGCAAACTGCCGGGGTGTCTTTCGGGTATGACCCCGCGGTCGCTGACGAGTACGCAGTCGCAGGGCAGGTGTTCAACGGTGACACCCGCCCATGGGAACCCAGCGAAGAACCACCACCATTCTGACCGTCACCATTCTGACCACGGCCACTCTAGTCAGCGGCCTTGCAAGCAGAACGCAGTGACCGGGACCTTCGAAACCCGTCCAAAACGAACTACTCCCCACCGGCTGACAGCTGACTTTCAGCAGTCCAACCAATGGAGAGCAACTCAGAAGCCCCAACTAAAGGAGCCACTCATATATACGAGCTAATCAAAACCAAGGCAACTCACACGGAGACCGCCCAGGAGAAAACAAACTCAGTCTTTAACGTTCTTCAACCGGCACGTAGGAGCGCTGAGGCGAACCGGTGTACACCTGGCGCGGGCGACCGATCTTGGTCTCTGGGTCCTGGATCATTTCGTGCCACTGCGCAATCCAACCAGGCAGACGACCAGCAGCGAACAAAACCGTGAACATGTCGGTGCGGAAGCCCATTGCCTTGTAGATGAGGCCGGTGTAGAAGTCCACGTTCGGGTACAGGCTACGCGACACGAAATAGTCGTCCTTGAGCGCGATCTCTTCCAGCTTCATGGCCAGGTCCAGAAGCTCGTCGTTCCCGCCCAACTTCTCCAAAATGTCGTGCGCAACGCTCTTAATAATGGCCGCACGTGGGTCGTAGTTCTTGTACACGCGGTGACCAAAGCCCATCAGGCGCACACCCTGTTCCTTGTTCTTCACGCGTTCCATGTACTTTTCGGCACCGTCATCGGACTCGGCGATCTCCTGGAGCATCTCCAGAACCGCGGAGTTAGCACCACCGTGAAGAGGACCAGACAGCGCACTCACACCAGCGGAGACCGACTGGTAGATGTTAGCCTGCGACGATCCCACCAGACGCACCGTCGAAGTAGAGCAGTTCTGTTCGTGGTCGGCGTGCAAAATGAACAAAATGTCAAGCGCCTTAACCAACAGCGGGTCTGGCTCAAAGTCCTCTTGCGTTGGAAGTGCAAAGTGAACCCGTGCGAAGTTCTCCATGGGCGACAGGTTGTCCGACGGGTGAACCACAGGCACTCCCGAACGGCGACGTGATGCAAGAGCGGTGATCGTAGGCATCTTCGCCATCAGGCGGAGCATGGAAAGTTCAACCTGCTCCTCGTCAAAAACGTCCAGGCTACCCTGGTAAAAAGTCGACATGGCAGAAATCGCGCCAGACACCATAGACATGGGGTGCGCGTCATACGGGAACGCCCGGAAGAACTCACGCATGTTGTCATTGACAATCATGTGGCTTGAGTACTTAGCGGTGAACTCTTCCAACTGCTGAGCGGTAGGAAGCTCACCATAAATCAACAGATATGAAACCTCAATGAAGCTCGACTTCTCAGCAAGCTCCTCAATAGGGTATCCACGGTAGCGCAGAATTCCTTCGTCACCGTCGATAAACGTGATCTTAGAAGATGACGCTGCAGTGGATGTGAAGCCAGGATCGTATGTGACAGTTCCGGTTTCTTTGAGAAGCGAGCCAATCCGCAAACCTTCCGTGCCCTCTGTTGCACGTACACGGTCGAGTTCAAGCTCCTTCTCACCGACAAGAATTTTGCCGTCTGCCACCATTATGTCTCCTTAAAGGGTTCACATCATTGCATTCACAGGCTACCCCTTTTTGTGACCCTGCACTAAGTCGTACCGTATTTTGTTGGAGGTCAGACACGTACCTGACCAGAGCCTTTTCGCTCGCTTCAGTTACTCAGGCGCTCAGCCGCTGTACGAATCGTGTCATCCGATCCGGTCAGAGCAACACGCATGTACTGGGCACCGGCCTCACCGTAAATAATGCCCGGCCCAGCCAAAATACCCAGATCAGCAAGGTCTGAAAGCGTATCCCAACAGTCATCACCGCGCGTACACCACAGATAAAGACCAGCCTCGGAATGATCAATTGTCATTCCCCACGCCTCAAGCGCAGGCTTCAACAAGTCACGCCGAGCACGGTACGTCTCCTTCTGCGCCACAACGTGCCCAGAGTCGCTCAAAGCAGCAATCATCGCTGTCTGCACTGGCCCCGGAACAATCATTCCCGCATGTTTGCGCGTGTTCGTCAGGTCCGCAATCAAACTCTGATCCCCAGCGACAAACGCTGCCCGGTACCCCGCGAGGTTCGACTGCTTCGACAGCGAATACACACTGAGCAATCCCGTGTGGTCCTCCCCCGCAACGGCAGGGTCAAGGATCGACGGCGCTTCTGCTTCCCAATTCAGCAACGCGTAGCATTCGTCACTTGCAACAACCACGCCAGCTTTGCGCGTGGCTTCAACAACTTTACGGAGCTTCTGCGCATCGAGCACACGTCCCGTGGGGTTTGCTGGCGAGTTGAGCCACACCAGGCCAACACCCTCCAGCGAAGCACCCTCAGCGATGTCATGAGCATCAAGAACACGGAAGTCCACGCCCGCGATCGTGGCACCCATGCGGTATGTGGGGTACGCAAGTGCCGGCCCGGCCACACCTAGCCCCAGTTCTTTCAAGCCCAGCAGGGTAGGCAACCACGCCACCAACTCTTTTGATCCAACAGTTGGCAAAATCGCATCAGGCGCAACGCTCACACCGCGCGACCGGGAGTACCAACCAGCGATTGCTTCACGCAGCTGTGGCGTGCCGGCTGTTGTGGGATAACCGTGTGAGTCAGCTCCTGACGCAAGGGCATCCTGAACAACCTGCGGCGTGGGGTCAACGGGCGTTCCAATAGACAAGTCACACAGACCCCGTTCTTCTGCTTTCGCTTTAAGAGGCGCGAGTTTGTCCCACGGGTAGGCTTCGAGGTGGCGACCGTACTGGGCGAAGTTCATGCTACTGCTGGGGTGGAAGAGCCGCGATGATGGGGTGGTCGGTTCCGGTGTTACCTACACCGGCAGCTCCACCTGGCGATCCGATTTCGTCGAAGAACTCCACATTGGCCTTGTAGTATTCGGCCCACTGTTCAGGAACGTCGTCTTCGTAGTAAATGGCTTCAACCGGACATACGGGTTCGCACGCACCGCAGTCCACACATTCGTCAGGGTGAATGTAAAGTGAGCGAGCACCTTCATAAATACAGTCCACGGGGCACTCATCGACGCATGCCTTGTCCTTGAGGTCGACACACGGCTGCGCGATTATGTACGTCACGGATACCTCCTGGTTGTATGGATACTTAATAAGGTTACTCCTACGCACGTACTTTTCCACACTTGAAAGGGCCTCCATGTTTTCACCCGGCACACGTGTTGTTGTGAGATACACAGACAACGGCTCTTTGACCGACGCTCTGGGCGAGGTCCTCGAAACCACACCAACACACCTCCGCATCGCTACCAAGCGCGGGCCCGTCGACGTGCCAAAAGACGCAATCGAAACTGGACACGAGATCCCGCCTGCCCCCACTCGCCCAGGCAAACTCCACGAAATCGTGAGCGCAGAAGACCTCCGAAAGGTCGCCGCCGCTACGTGGTCGCCCCGGGAAATCGCGTGGCTCCATGCCGACAACCTCGCCTCCGAACTACGTGGCGAAGATCCCAAAGTCCTCTCCGGGTGGCTTTTGCGGTCAGCGCCTGCAACCTCGGCAGTGAACACCTCGACATCTAACACCTCGACGGCGGCCAACAGCGCCCTGCCCATCAGCGACCCCGGCATGCCAACCCAGGAGGCACTGTCCCTTGCCGTCACCTGGCTCAAAGAACGAGGCAGCACGCCGCACATCCTCATTCACACCCAGGCCCATTCCAGTGAGCTCAGCCCCGCAAGTCAGCAGGTTGCCCCACTTTTGCGTGGCGAAGGATTCGTCCCATCCGAACCGGTAACCACGTTTACCGCGCCCACCGCGGAACTCGCTCAACTGCGTGAACCGGATGGCGAAATCGTCGAATCCGACACTCCCGCTCCCCTGCACTACGCGGTGTGGGGCATCGAAGAATCTGCGCGCGAGGAGTACAGCCACCTGATTTCCAGCGCACCCCAGTACCGCATACTTTCGGCCATTGCGGCTGGCCCGGACGGTACACGGACCATGGTGGGTGCGGCGCGCGTTGCGTTCGCGATGAAGTGGGCCGTGCTTTCTCACCTGGTCGTTCACCCAGACTCCAGGCGCGCCGGGGTTGGTAGCGCGCTTGTCACGGCGGCTGCGCGGCTTGCCCAAGCCCGAGGTGTCCGGTCGCTCATGTACGAGGCTCCCGACCGCGAGCGCTCCGACTTTGCCCACGCATGTGGCATGAGCGAACATCACCGCGTGTGGATGGCGCAGCCGGCGAGCGAGTGAGGCAGCCCCGGGGTCAGTAACCTACCCCTGTCACGACTTCCCAGAACAGGTCTGACCCTGTTGCTCGGAATACTCCCGGTAGAACGTGTCGCGTGTGGCTGGCTGGTCCTTATTACGGTCCTTGATGACTCGGTACGTGAGTACCGACCCGCCGTCGAGCGACGGATAGGACACGCACCGACTGCCTGATTCTTTCGTGGGCGGAAGGCCCGCTGTCACGTTCCACCGGTCTGTAGTGTAGAGCTCCACGTCGAATTGTTTGGTGCCGTGGATTTTGACGTGCGTCTTGTTGTCATTCACAAATGACTCGATCACGATGGGTTTGTCAGTTGTGTTTGCGAAAACAAAGTTGGTTCGCGTGTTAACCATGACATCGCGTCCATCCGGGTACACAGACGGGCGCTGTGCTCCTCCATGCTGTTCGCGGATCTCGAGCCCTGCTTCTAGCGCAGCGTTAAACAGAGTTGTCGCAAGTTGTGAGTGAGGGCCACCTAGCGAGTCATCCTCTACGCCACCCAGAACCGTTGGTTCAGGGAAGGGTTCGTATCCCGGTTCCGCCCAATAGGGCCCCACCTTCGCGTTAAAGTCGAACGTTTCGCCCGGCTTAACAACCGTGCCTGATATCTTCTCTGCCACATGCTCAAGCCGTGCATTGCGTTCCTCGTTCTGCGTGCTGTCTGTTGCGAACTGCGAAATCACGTCTGGGAACTTCATCGCTTCAGCATCCTTGGTACTGAACTGAGCCTTCTGGTCGCCTACTCCAACGGAGGCTTTGTTGTCCGGCGACGAAATCGCTTCCCGCACCGCACGTGTGAGCTCGTCGGAGTCAACGCTCACGCCGTTGTGCACAGGTTTCACAGCGGGTTTTCCACCCGGAAACTCGAAGCGCGCATTCACGATGTGGTCGCCAATGCCAGGATTTTCGTCCATGACAGCGTTACGGAACTCTTCATCGCGGAAGCACAGCTCCAGTTTGTCGTTGAAGTAGCCGTACTGGTAAATAAGCTCAACAGGAATACGGAGCGTCTTCCCGCCACCGGCATCAAGCACAACGTCTTTGTCGCCCAATCCTTGATCAATCTCGTACGCACGCGCTGACGCTTCCGCATCGTTAACGTCTGCATTGATCATCTTGTTGGGTACTGTGAGAATGCTCGACCCTTCTGCGTGAGCTTCCCGGACAGCTTTTTTCACCTCGGCGGGATCCACTTCCATCCCATCTTCAGCATCAGATGAATGAACGCCGCGACGAGTGAAATACACCGTGGCATTCTTCTTCTCGCGACTTAACTCATGGGCTATGCGATCGGACCTTTGCCCTAATTTCTCGTCGTCAATGCGTTTAATCACAGCTACATTGCCTTCGTCGTATGTGGCCTTGATCCGCTTGACGATTGTCACCGGATTGAGCGTAAAGCCTGCGACTTGCTGAGCAGTGGCATGAGCATCGACAGTGATCCCCACATCCTCAGCTGAAACATACGTATAACCCGGGCCTGCGTCCGTAAACACCATAAACGAATCTTCTCTGGCGTTCTCTTTAATGGTTTGCACAACCTCGTCGTAGCTCATCCCGCCTACATCACGAGAAACAACGCGCGTGCCCTCCAGCCCGTGACGCGTCAAGAAAAACGCGATAACTACATACGCCACAACCAGGATGCAACACACAATGCCGATCCTGTACACACGCTTCTTGTCCATGAACGCTTCGCCACCTTGCCCCTGCAATGTCCCCGGCCCTGTGCCGGCCGGGCCGTGTTTGTCCTACATCACACACTACGGTGAGGACCGCCCCAGGGCGCCGTACTCACGTGCCAAGCTAGCAACATGGTCGCCCCACGAAATCGCGTGGCTGCACGCCGACAACCTCGCCTCCGAACTACGCGGCGAAGACCCCAAAGTGCTCTCAGGTTGGCTTTTGCGGTCAGCGCCTGCCACCTCGGCAATGAACATCTCGGCACTGAACACCTCGGCGACCGCCAACAGCGTCCTCCCCCTAGGCGACCCCGGCATGCCAGCCCAGGAGGCACTTTCCCTCTCCATCGACTGGCTCAAAGAACGAGGCAGCACGCCACACATCCTCATTCACACCCGGGCCCATTCCAGTGAGCTCAGCCCCGCAAGCCAGCAGGTTGCCCCACTTTTGCGTGGTGTGGGGTATCGAAGAATCAGCGCGCGAAGAATACAACCACCTGATTGCAAGCGCACTCCAATACCGCATCCTTTCGGCCATTTCGACTGGCCCCGACGGCCCACGGACCATGGTGGGCGCGGCACGCATCGCATTCGCGATGAAGTGGGCCGTTCTCTCCCACCTGGTCGTTCACCCAGACTCGCGCCGCACTGGGGTTGGTAGCGCACTTGTCACGACTTACCAGAACAGGTTTGCCCTTGTTGCTCTGCATACTCCCGATAGAACGTATCGCGCACGACTGGCTGATCTTTTGTGCGGTCCTTGATGACTCGATAAGTAAGCACGGACCCGCCGTCGAGCGACGGATAGGACACGCACCGACTGCCTGATTCTTCCTTGGGCGGAAGGCCCGCTTTCACATTCCACCGGTCCGTCGTGGATAGCTCCACGTCGAACTGTTTGGTGCCGTGGATTTTGACGTGTGTTTTACTGTCATCCACAAATGACTCGATCACGATGGGTTTGTCAGTCGTGTTTGCGAAAACAAAGTTGGTTCCTTCGCCGACTACGACATCACGACCGTCCGGGTACACGGACGGTAGCTGTGGCCCTCCTTGCTGTTCGCGGATCTCAAGCCCTGCTTCTAGTACAGCGTTAAACAGGGTTGTCGCAAGTTGTGAGTGAGTGCCACCGAGTTGGTCATCTTCGACTCCACCAAAAGCAGTTTGCTCATGGCGGACGCTATACTTCGGTTCAGCCCAATCAGGCCCCATCACCGCGTTGAAGTCGAACACCTCTCCCGGCTTAACAACCGTGCCTGAAATCTTCTCGGTGACGTACTCAAGCCGTGCAGTGCGCTCACCGTTCTGCGGGTTGTCTGTTGCAAACTGCGACACCACTTCTGGGAACCTCATCGCCTCAGCATCCTTAGTACTGAACTGAGCCTTCTGGTCGCCCACTCCAACGGAAGCTGTGTTGTCCGGCGACGAAATCGCTTCCCGCACCGCACGCGTAAGCTCGTCGGAGTCAACACTCACACCGTCTCGTGCAGGTTTCACAGCGGGTTTTCCATCCGGAAACTCGAAGCGCGCATTGACAACGTGATCACCAACGCCAGGATTTTCGTCCATCACTGCGTTGCGGAACTCTTCATCGCGGAAGCACAGCTCCAGTTTGTCGTTGAAGTAGCCGTACCGATAAACAAGCTCAACAGGAATACGGAGCGTTTTCCCACCACCGGCATCGAGAACGATGTCTTTTTTGCCCATGTCTACTTGAAGCTCGCGTACACGTTCAACGGATTCCTCTCCGTTAACGTCTGCACTGGTCACCTTGGTCGGCACACCGATTACTGACCACCCACTTTCCACCGATTCCACGATAGCTTTTTTGACCTCGGCGGGATCCACCTCGACCCCGTCTTCACCAAAAGATGAAAGAGGACCAATAGAAGAGAAATACACCGTGGCGTTCGTCTTCTCTTGGCTAAACTCATGAGCTAGGCGATCGGACATTTGCCCTAACTTGTCATCGTCGATGTGAATAATCGCAGATACACTGCCATCGTCACGTGTGGCCTTGATCCGCTTGACGATCGTCACCGGATTGAGCGTAAAGCCTGCGACTTGCCGAGCAGTGGCATGAGCATCAACAGTGACCCCCAAAACCTCAGCTGAGACACTCGTATCACCATAGTCTCCTTCCGCAAACACCATAAACGAATCTTCTCTGGCGTTCTCTTTAATGGTTTGCACAACCTCGTCGTGACTCATCCCGCCGACGTTATGAGAAACAACGCGCGTGCCCTGCAGCCCGTGACGCGTCAAGAAGAACGCGATAACTACATACGCCACAACCAGGATGCAACACACAATGCCGATCCTGTACACACGCTTTTTGTCCATGAACGCTTCGCCACCTTGCCCCCGTAATATGCCCTATAGCCTCCCCAGCAAAACTGGTGCTACCTCAAACACTACGGTGCGCACCGCCCAAGGGCACCGCACTCACGTGCCAAGCCGGCAACATGCGTTCTCGAAGTCACACACCCACGAACGCGTCAGCTTCTTAAGAACACATCACTCGGTGAACAGGGTTGTACACCGTGACAAAGTCATCCTTCTTGATGACCTTCCCGCTACCGTGTTCCTTGATGGTGCGGAAGATTTTAATCGACCAGCCCTGACGCGGCGACTGTGGTTTACACGTGCTACCGGAACCCTTGATAGTCGACGGCGACGTGTACGCGAACCGGCTCGAGGCGTCCGCTTCGACGTCAACCGTCTTGACACCCAGCACCCGCGCGTGGACCTTCCCGCCTTCCAGGTACATGTCCAACACCACCGGCTTGTCCGTGTTGTTGGTGAACTTCAAGTCGATCGACTGGTAGTCCAGCGTTGTTTCGCGCCCTTCCGGGTAGCGTGAAATGTAGCGTGAGTGAGCCTTGTGCTCGTCCAAGTCAAAGCCAGCGAAGAACGCGGCGTTAAACAGCGTGGTGGACACCTGCGAGACTCCCCCACCGAAGTCCTTCTTCATCTGCCCACCAGAGATCACACCGGCTTGTTTATATCCGGCCGAGGCGGTCCTGGGTCCCAGTGTCTTGTTGAGGCTGAACTGTTCCCCAGGCTGGAGTACCGTGCCCGAAACTGCCCGCGTTGACACCTTCAAGTTGGTGTCACGGGCCGGGCTCGAGGAGTACGGTGTCGCGAAGTCTGAGATGGTGTCGGACAGGTCGAGTTTCTCTGCGTCCTCGGTCGAAAAGTCCGCCGGTTCCGCCCCTAACGTAATGGCAGCACTGCGATCGTCAGCACCGATCGCGTCACGCACAGCCTTGGCGAGCTCATCCTTGTTCACTGACACACCGTCGCGGGACGGAACAACCTTGGGTTTGCCGTCCACAAACTCGAATGACGCGTCGCGTCCCGCTTCACCCACATCCGGGTTGTCGTTCATGACTGTGGTTCGGAACCGCTCGTCAAACGTGAGTTCACCCGATTCTTTAAACGACCCGTGTTTAGCGATCGCCTCGGGGGTCACCGTGAGCTCTTCGCCTTCTTCGACATCTCCTTCGACGTTCAAAGTGACATCGTCTTTCAGAGCAGGTTCGGCGACTTCACGCTTGACCTTTTCAGCGTCTTCGGTGGTGAAGTCGGGGTGGTTCACCTCGTCTTTGACTGTCACAGTGTCTTCCACGAGCCACTGTTCGCGGATGCCCTGCACCACTAGTTCAGGGTCGACCTTGGTCCCGTCTTTTGACGGAGTGAGCTTCACTGATTTCTTTTCAAAGGCCAGCGTTGCGCTTTCTGGTTCCTTTTCGAGGTTTTTAGCAACCGCCCCCGCCGAGGTCGTCAACCGTGAGTCATCGACCTTCAGCTCTGGGGGTTGGTCAGTGCGATTGTTAAACCGTTCGTAGAGTGTGACGGGATTGAGAGTGAAACCAGCGACCTTCTGCGCGCTGGCTTCATAGTCAACGCCTACTCCGCCGTCCTCGGGCGACACCTTGGTGTCCCCATTTCCGGATTCGACCTTGATTGCGATATCTTCGCCAGCCTTGTCCTTGAGCGCTTCTTCCAGCACGCCCGGGATCTCGTCAACCGATTTTCCTGCGACGTCAACACCGGCAACGCTGGTTCCGGCAAGTGCTGCCCGGGAGGTCAAGAAGGCGACAACGAGGTAGATGAGCGCGAGGCCACACACTCCGATGCCTACAAACTTAGCTACCCGTTTCATTCTTCTCCTTGCGCACAACCGGTGGTTGAGACTTTAACGACGGCAGTGTAAATGCCATAATCCCAGCAATCACCATAGGCGCAAAGAGCCACACTACGGACCGATAGAAATTCGTTATAAGAAGATCCTGTCCAGGTAAAAATCCACGCTGTCCCAGAATGAAGCTTCCAATGGAGATGACCAGACCGTGAACCACCACCAATAGGGTCGAACGGTGGGACACTGCGACGTGCCACGTGCTAGCGATCAGCATAGCCACAGCAAGAACAAGACCCCACGGGACAATGACCGCTTGACCGTTGAGGTTGAGTGCACTCGCGTTGAGGTGTTGCAGGGTGCCCAACACGCACACAAGCACAGCCACCAACACGGTGTGGAGCGTGTCGGCGACCCAGCGACCAACGGACTTGCGCCCGGAGTCTTCTGGCACTTCCTGCGACGCGCCTGCACTCGCACCTTCGTGCGCCCCACTAATCCCGCTGTGAGTGGCCGCCACCTCGGCAGACCCGGATTCCGAAGGTATCTCACGACGGTGCTCCTGCGCATACTCCAACAGGTCATGCACGACGGGCCCCGCGTAATCCGGGACGGTGAAATGTTCCGTATCCAGAATCTTCTGGCCCACGTCGTTGCTCAGCGCGAAAAACTCACCGGCAACCGTGATCTGGGTGGCGTGCGCGGCCATCGCCATCGCTTTGGCCCCCACGAATTCCGACACGTCCTGTTCCACCGCAACGGGGTATGCCGCCGCAACTGACGGCACCTTCGAAGCTGAACTGAACCCCGTGAGGTCAAACCCTGGAGCCTGCGGATCGAACGCGTCAGCGGAAACTTGGGCAGGCACCTCGGTATGTACGACAGGTGGCGCGCCAGCCCCCAAACGCCGCAACGCTTCATGCGTGGCTTCGTGGCAACGCACATGGTCCGGGTGGCCATAACCGCCGCCAGGCCCATACGTCACAACCAAGTCCGGGCCCACGGCGCGGATGGCCGCACCCACATAATCCGCGACCTCGGAAACGGTGGCACTGCACAACGCGTCCGGCGGCATGTGCGCAGGCGCAACCGCATGCCCGTCGGTTCCCCATTCCATTCCGGAGTCCTCAAACCGCCGAGGTGGCAGTCCCGTCCCAGCGACAGTCTGCTCCTCGCCTAAGAAGTACGAGTTGGACACTCCCAGCGCCGAGGTGGCTTCTGCGAGTTCGTGTTCCCTGTGCTCAGCCAACCCAGGGCGGTCGCCAAACAGGTGGGCGTGGGTTTCACCGATCACTTCCCCACCCTCACCCCGGGTAGCGGTCAGGAGCACTACGGAGGCACCTCGGACCACAAGTGAGGCCATGGTTCCACCCGTCATGATCGACTCGTCGTCGGGATGAGCGTGGATAAAGAGAACAGTGGTCATGAGTTTTGGCGACGCTTTTGGTTCGCGGCCTTCTGACGTTCCTTCTGATCGAGAATGACTTTACGGATACGCACAATCGACGGTGTCACTTCAACGCACTCGTCGTCGTTTGCAAACTCCAGGCTCTCCTCAAGCGTGAGCTTGCGAGGTGGCACCAAGTTTTCGAACGAGTCGGCCGTGGCTGAACGCATGTTGGTGAGTTTCTTTTCCTTGGTGATGTTGACGTCCATGTCGTCCGCGCGGGAGTTTTCACCCACAATCTGGCCCTCATAGACCTCGGAGGTGGGTTCTACGAAGAACGTTCCACGTTCCTGCAGGTTGATCATGGCGTACGGCGTCACCGCACCAGCGCGGTCAGCAACGAGTGACCCTGACGTACGGAATTCAATCTCACCAGTCCACGGAGCGTAGCCGTCGGAAATGGAGTTCGCGATTCCGGTTCCCCGTGTCTCGGTGAGGAAGCGGGTACGAAAGCCGATGAGACCTCGGGCAGGTACCCGGAACTCCATGCGGACCCAGCCAGTCCCCTGGTTGTTCATGGTCTCCATGGAGCCCTTACGTGCCGCCATCAGCTGCGTCACGGCACCCAGGTGTTCTTCTGGAACGTCGATGGTCATGTGTTCCATGGGCTCAGACAAAACGCCGTCGATCTCACGGGTCACCACTTGAGGCTTACCCACTGTGAGCTCGAAACCTTCACGGCGCATCTGCTCAACCAAGATCGCCAGAGCCAGTTCACCACGCCCCTGAACTTCCCATGCATCGGGACGGTCCGTGGGAAGAACGCGCAGGCTCACGTTACCTACCAGCTCCTGGTCAAGGCGATCCTTCACCTGACGTGCAGTCACCTTGGTGTTCTTTTCACGCCCAGCAAGTGGCGACGTGTTAATACCTATGGTCATGGAGATCGCCGGTTCATCCACCGTGATGGGTGGCATGGGGCGTGGGTCTTCCAGGTCGGTAATGGTGTCACCGATCATGATGTCGGGAATACCTGCGATAGCGATGATGTCACCTGCAGAAGCTTCAGTCGCGGGGAACCTTTCGAGACCCTGGGTTTCCAGAAGTTCTGAGATCTTGGCGGTTGTAACCGTTCCGTCGTTGTGTACCCAACCTACCTGAGCACCCTTCTTCAGCGTTCCACCGTAGATACGCAAGAGGGCCAGACGTCCCAGGAACGGTGAAGCGTCCAGGTTCGTCACGTGTGCTTGCAGAACACCGTCGTCGTTGTACGCAGGGGCGGGAATGTGTTCAAGGATGGTCTTGAACAGTGGCTCGAGGTTTTCACTGTCTGGCAGATCACCGTTGGCCGGCTGTTCGGTTGATGCTCGACCGGCTTTACCTGAGGCGAAAATCGTTGGGAAATCGAGAACAGCGTCGACGTCGAGGTCTGGCACTTCATCCGACAGGTCACTTGCGAGTCCCAAGAGCAGGTCTTGGGTCTCTTCGATGACTTCGTCGATTCGAGCGTCAGGGCGATCGGTCTTGTTGACCACCACGATGACAGGCAACTTGGCAGCCAGGGCTTTGCGGAGAACGAAGCGCGTCTGTGGCAACGGGCCCTCTGAAGCGTCAACGAGCAACACCACACCGTCCACCATGGACAGGCCACGTTCTACTTCACCGCCGAAGTCGGCGTGCCCAGGGGTGTCGACCACGTTAATGATGATGGGCTTGCCCTGTGCAGACGGCCCGTTGTACAACACCGAGGTGTTCTTGGCCAGAATCGTGATTCCTTTTTCCTTTTCCAGGTCACCGGAATCCATCACGCGGTCAGAGTAATCCCCGTGGTCACCAAAAACACCCGTCTGTGCGAGCATTTGGTTCACCAGAGTGGTCTTTCCATGGTCGACGTGCGCAACGATTGCAACGTTGCGGCGATCCTCACGGCGTGATGTATGGGTCATAAGGTCCCTAACTGATCGATGTTCAGGCGCACATTCGCACCCAACCGACCATTATACGATCCGCAAACCACCGTTCGCGACTGTCTCGAATTAGTAACAAATCATTGAAACTGCAAATTCAATGTGTACAGCGTCACAGTTTTCTGACGTAGACTGTCGATACTTCCGGACGGGAATCACGCTTTGTGGGGCCCCGTATGTATGGCATTTACGCAGTGCCTGCGGATTCTTCATGGCGAAAAGCCTGAGAGATAAGGAGACAAGATGAAAAAGCGCTTGACAACGCTGGGAGCAGCTCTCGGTGTATCAGCGCTACTGCTGTCCGCGTGTGGCGGTAGTGGTGGCAACGGAGACGGCGGCAAAGATGGCGGCGGCTCCCCCGTAGAGGTTTCTGGCACCAAGGCCAGCGACACGTATGAAGGCCAGGAGGGTGGCGAGATTACGTTCGCTGGATGTAACCCTCAGGACCTCCTGATTCCTGGGTTTACTCAGGAAACCTGCGGTGGTAACGTCCTCGATTCGATTCTGGTTGGTCTGACCGAAGTCGACCCATCGACAGGTAAGCCACGTTTGGCTAACGCTGAGTCAATCGAAGCTAACGACGAGAACACCATGTTCACCGTCAAGCTCAAGGACTGGAAGTTCGACGACGGTTCACCGGTCACAGCTAAGAGCTATGTCGACGCGTGGAACTGGGGAGCAAACGGTGCCAACGGTGCCAAGCAGCAGGCCTTCTTTGGTCCTGGCTTCCTCGATGTCAAGGGCTATGACAAAGTTGCTGAGTCCAAGGACAAGGGTGCAACCATGGAAGGTCTGAAGGTCGTCGACGACAAGACCTTCACGGTTGAAACTACCAGCGCGAACTCACTGTTCGAAACGATGGTTGTTCACAGCACCTACATGCCGCTTCCTGAAGCGTTCTTCAAGGACCACGAAGCATATGGTAAGAAGCCTATTGGTAACGGTCCATTCAAGCTGACTGAGTACAAGCAAGAACAGCAGATCGTTCTGGAAAAGAACACTGACTACCAGGGTGAAGCGAAGGCTCACGTCGACAAGCTCACCTTCAAGATGTACACCGAACCAGGTGCAGCGTACGCTGACGTTGTAGCTGGCAATGTGGACTACGTTGACGCGATCCCACCAGACGCTGTTGCTGGTAACAAGTGGCAGACCGACCTGGGTGAAGGTCGCTGGCAGCTTGGACCATCGACTTTGTGGAACGGCTACTCGTTCCCTCAGTACGACGAAAAGTTCAAGGATCCTAAGGTTCGCCAGGCAATCTCCATGGCAATCGACCGCCAGGCAGTGACCGACGCCGTGACCAACGGTGAAAACACGCCAGGTACCGCATGGTCGCCTCCGGGCATTGAACCATTCCAGGACGACGTCTGTGGCGACAAGTGCCACGTTGACGGCGAAGCAGCGAAGAAGCTCCTCGAAGAAGGTGGCGGATTCGAAGGAACCCTGACCATCGCGTTTAACAACGATGGCCCTGGAAACAAGGAAGTCACCGAGGCAGTTTGTACCTCGATTAACGAGAACCTCGGAATCGACTGCCAGCCACAGTCCTTCCCAACATTTGCTGAAATGCTCGACAAGATCGACGCTAAGGAAATGACCGGAATGTACCGTTCCGGATGGCAGGCAGACTTCCCATCGCCACTGAGCTACCTCACGGCGTACTACATCACTAACGCTGGTTCAAACAAGAGCGGTTACTCCAACCCTGAGTACGACAAGATGGCTTCAGATATCCTGAGCCAGGACGAGGCTGAACAGGAAGCGACCTTTAAGAAGATGCAGGAAACCCTTGCAGAGGACATGCCCGTAACACCACTGTGGTACGGCACGCTCCGCTTGGGCTGGTCTGACAAGGTCGTAGCTCCTAAGGTCACGTGGAAGTCGACTATCGACTTCACGACTGCAGGACTCAAGAAGTAGTAACCATTCACTATTCGTGATGGACACTCCGCACGGCGGGCAATAAGAAATTCTTATTGCCCGCCTGTGTGGGTGTTCAGCTCTCAGGAGTAACTCATGGGTGCATATGTCATCCGCCGAATTTTACAAATCATTCCAGTGGTCATCGGCACCACGTTTCTTATCTATCTCATGGTGTGGGGTCTGCAGTCAGACCCCTTTGTTGGGCGTTGCGGTGAACGCGCATGCCCCGAAGCCTATGTTCAAATGATGCGGGCCAAATACAACTTGGATGACCCGCTTCTTATCAGTTATGCAAAGTATTTTCTGAACCTCATCACCGGAGACTTCGGAACCACCTTCTCCGGAATTGATGTGACCGACCAGATTAAAAACCGCTTTCCCACTACTTTCCGCTTGACGATCATCGCAATCGTTTTCGAGGCACTCATCGGCATCGCGGCTGGTGTGTGGGCCGGATTGCGTCGCGGAAAGTTCATCGACAGCTTGGTCCTGGTTTCGACTCTTGTCGTTATTTCTATTCCGGTTTTCGTTATTGGTCGTGTTCTCCAGCTCTACCTGGGTATGCAGTGGCAGCTCTTCCCTGCGACCGCATCTCCTGAAGGTAAATGGAGCGAACTCATCCTTCCCGGCTTCGTTCTGGGCTCCGCGTCGATCGCATATGTCGCGCGCCTCGTTCGTAACTCCATTGCAGAAAATATGCGCGCCGACTATGTCCGGGCCGCCACAGCGAAGGGCCTGACTCAAACACGCGTTGTAGGTGTCCACGTTCTGCGCAACTCGATGTTGCCAGTCGTCACCTTCCTCGGAACCGACTTCGGTGCACTTCTAGGTGGCGCGATTGTCACAGAAGGTATTTTCAACGTTTCCGGTCTAGGTGGAATGGTCTTCGGTGCGCTTAACGGGCGCGAAGGCCAAACAGTGACCAGCGTTGTCGCTCTCTTCGTCCTTGTGTACCTCTTGGTCAACCTCGCCGTTGACATCTTGTACGCATGGCTCGACCCAAGGATCCGATATGAGTAATCCAGAAAGTTTGACAGTTGCCGAAACGGCACCCACACAAGACCCGGTAAAGCCCGACGGCGGCGATGCGCCACGCGCAACTTCGCTCACCGGCGACGCTTTCCGCTCGATGTTCAAGCGGCCCCTCTTTTGGATCACCGCAGGCGTTCTGTTGCTGTTTGTAGTGATGGCGATCGTGCCGGAGCTCTTCACGTCGAAGAACCCCAACGACTGCTCGCTTCTACGTACAAAACAGCTCCCCAGTTCGGAAGCGATCTTCGGCTACGACGTCCGTGGATGCGACGTGTATGCACGCACGATCCACGGCGCCCGCGCGTCGATCCTAGTGGGAACCCTGACTTCTATTGGAGTCCTTTCGATCGGTGTGACATTGGGTGCGATCGCTGGTTTCTACCGCAAGTTCGCCGATACGTTGATTTCTCGCTTGGGTGAGATCTTCGCTGGTATCCCAGTACTTCTTGCGGGTCTTTTGGTTTTGGTGTCCTTCCCAACGACACCTCAGACGCCGTACTTCCTGACGATCCTTAAGGTTGTCGTTGCACTGGCGCTCTTCGGTTGGCCAGGACTTATGCGCATGATGCGCTCCACGGTTCTGCAGGTAGCCCAGATGGACTACGTGCAGTCGGCTCGCGCTCTTGGCGCGTCAGGATGGCGCATGATGCTCAAGCACGTGATTCCAAACGCCATTGGACCGGTCATCGTGATCGCAACCATCAACCTGGGTGTGTACATCGCGGCCGAAGCTACCCTGTCGTTCCTGGGTATCGGTTTGCAAGGAAAGGTCGTGTCATGGGGAATCATGATTTCGGACTCGCAGTCATACATGCGTGTTGCTCCGCACATGATGTTGTTCCCTGCAGCCGCGCTGAGCCTGTGTGTATTCTCGTTCATTGTGCTCGGTGACATTGTGCGCGACGCTTTCGATCCAAAGTCGAGGTAAAGAATGGACAACAACGACTCTGCAAAGCAGCCACTCCTGGACGTGCGGAACCTCACGGTTGAGTTCCGCACGCAACAGGGTGTCGTGAAAGCCGTCAACGGAGTGAACTACTCAGTTAACGAAGGAGAGACGCTCGCCGTTCTGGGTGAGTCTGGGTCGGGCAAATCCGTCACGGCCCAGGCGATTATGGGAATTCTGGACACCCCACCCGGTTTTGTGACCGGAGGTGAAGTTCTGTTCCGCGGGCGTGACGTTTTGAAAATGTCGAAAGACGACCGTCGAAAGGTCCGCGGACAGAATATCGCGATGGTGTTCCAGGACGCGTTGTCCTCGCTCAACCCGCTGTTCCCGGTTGGGTGGCAGATTTCCGAGGTGTTGCGCAAGCGCAAGGGAATGAACCGTAAGGACGCCCGCGAACGCGCGATCGAACTGATGAAGCGTGTGCGTATTCCTGCCGCTGCTGACCGTGTGGGTGACTATCCACACCAGTTTTCCGGTGGTATGCGTCAGCGCATCATGATCGCGATGTCGATTGCGCTCGACCCCGATGTCCTCATCGCTGACGAACCCACCACCGCACTCGACGTGACGGTTCAAGCGCAGATCATGGATCTGCTTAAAGAACTGCAAGAAGAGCGCGGTATGGGTCTGGTGCTCATTACGCACGACCTGGGTGTCGTCGCCGACGTTGCCGACAAGATCGCTGTGATGTACGCCGGACGTATTGTCGAATCCGCTGATGTTCACGATATCTACCGTCAGCCGGCCCATCCGTACACGGAAGGGCTTTTGGCGTCGATCCCGCGTGTAGACATGAAGGGGCAGGAACTTGCCGCTATTAAGGGCTTGCCTCCGAACCTTCTTAATCTCCCTTCTGGGTGCGAGTTCGCACCTCGGTGCCCGTATGCCATGGACCAGTGCCGGGCAGAACGTCCGTCTAAGGAAGAGATAGCCCCGGGTCGATTCGTCACGTGTCACCGAGCTGAGGAGGTTTTCAATGGCACAGCAAAATGAGCCAATTCTGCAGGTCCGCGACCTCACCAAGCACTACCCCCTCACCAAGGGTGCCGTCATTAAGCGTAAGTACGGCGCGGTGAAAGCCGTCGACGGTGTTTCGTTCGACCTCTACCCCGGTGAAACCCTGGGTGTTGTGGGTGAGTCCGGGTGTGGAAAGTCCACCATGGCACGCCTCCTCATGGGGCTAGAAAAGCCCACTTCCGGTGAGGTTCTGTACCGCGGTGAACCAGTGTTTGGGCGTTCAGGAGCCAGCCTTAAACGGATGCGCCGAAACGTTCAGATTGTGTTCCAGGACCCGTACACGTCGCTGAACCCGCGTATGACAGTTGGTGACATTGTGGGTGAGCCACTCGAGATTCACCCGGATGTTGTTCCCAAGAACAAACGTGCTGATCGCGTGCGCGAACTGCTCGAACTGGTGGGTCTGAGCCCGGATCTCATCAACCGCTACCCGCACCAGTTCTCTGGTGGTCAGCGTCAGCGTATTGGGATCGCCCGTGGTTTGGCACTCAACCCGGAGATCATTATTTGTGACGAACCAGTTTCGGCGCTCGACGTGTCGATTCAGGCGCAGGTGATGAACCTGCTGGGTAAGCTCCAAAAGGAGCTGGGTCTGGCGTATATCTTCATCGCGCACGACCTGTCTGTTGTCCGCCACATTTCTGACCGCGTGGGCGTGATGTACCTGGGTCGTTTCGCTGAAATCGGCAACGAAACGGACATTTACGAAAATGCCGGCCACCCCTACACGCAGGCTCTGCTGTCTGCTGTTCCGGTACCAGACCCGGATGCACGCGACACCAAGAAGCAGATCGTTCTGCAAGGTGACCCGCCTTCACCGGCGAACCCACCAAGCGGATGCCGCTTCAGGACGCGGTGCTGGAAGGCGCAGGAAATCTGTGCCACCGAGGTCCCCGAACTGAAGGTCCGCGAAGGCTCGGGTGTCGAACACGACACTGCATGCCACTTCGCAAACACCGACCCTGGCGTGGAGTAACGCCCACCCAAAGACACGTATGGCCCGGATCATTTCCGGGCCATACGTGTTGTGTTGTAGAGGACATATTTCGTTACAGAGCAGTCATCCCCCACACGAACCATGCGAGCGAAACGCCTATCAACACAAGCGGAAGCACATCCACTTTTTGCTGAGGTGGCGGAGTTTCCTCCTTGCTCTGCTTCACATTGGTTAAGTGCGATGTGACCATCTCGATTTCGGGAAGTGCTGGCGTTGCACCCGATGCGCGCTCAGACCTGGCCTTCTTTGAGCCCATGTCGGTGAGCGCCCACGCGTTGATCTTCTTTCCTGAACAGCGCAGTTGCAGTCCGTATGTGGTGTCAATCGACGTGACCGAGGTCGACTCCACCTGCGTGCTCCGCACTGGGTTGGTGACGCGCACCCCGGTGTCGGTCAACGTCACGTTAGGGCGACCGTAGAAAATCCACGCGCCACACGCAAACAGGACGGGCAGACCGCACAGGGCAACACCTCGGACGGAAAATTCTTGCCACAGAATTGAGCCAACCGCGACGACCACCACCGCAGTGGTGATGAGCCACGTCCAGCGCATGCTTCCCAGCTGGAGCCGGGTCACCATCCGCGCTGGCGCCACTCGTCCAGGTGCGGACGCTCTGCACCAAGTTCAGTGCGTGCTCCGTGCCCGGGGAGGACAACCGTGTCGTCGGCGAACGGTTCGAAAATACGGGTTTCGAGGTCGTTCATCAGTTGCGTGAAGTCTTCTGGATTGGTGGTTTTTCCCGGCCCGCCTGGGAAGAGCGAGTCACCGCTGAAGATGAAGCGCTGTTCGCCTGGATAGTCACGCAAGACATACGCGATCGAACCTGGGGTGTGTCCCTTAAGGTGGACGGCGCGCAGGCGGAATCCGTCGAACTCGAGCATGTCGTCGTTGGCAAGCTGTTCGTCGATTTCGATCCCGGTCTGGTTTTCGATTTCAGACACGTCGTACAGTCCAGCGAGAGTACGCGCTTCGAACGTGCGCGCAATGTCAGCGAGGGACTGGATGTGGTCTGGGTGGCTGTGGGTTGTGAGGATGGCTTCGATCTTTCCGTTACCGTGTTCCTTCACAAGCTTTTCGATCTGAGCAGTGTCGTTGGCTGCGTCGATGAGCACCTGCTTGTCGGTGTTCTTCGAGGTGATGAGGTAGACGTTGTTTTCCATGTCCGACACGGAAATCCAGCGAATTGTGACGTCGTTGAGTTCGAGCGTTTCCATACGTCCTCCTTTGTAAAACGTTCACTCTCAACCCTAGTCTTGAACCAGGGAGTGATTCAGCCTGGCGTGGGTAATTCTTGTAATTTCTGGGATGTTTGAAGTGGTGTGGGCATTTGCCCTAGCTGCCCGTTCCATGAAGTTGTGGCTCCGAGCCGTGATTTTTGTATTCGGAGGCGTTGTGTCTATGGGTGGCCTTGCGCTGGCTTTACGCACAATCCCCGTAGGTGTGGGGTACGCGGTGTGGATTGGCGCGGGTGCCGTCACGACTGTTGTTGTGTCCTTTATGCGAGGTCATGAAAAGCCCACTGCGCTTCGTTTGGCGTGCGTGTTTCTTGTAGTTGCCGGTGTTGTGGGACTGCAGGTGATGGTATGAATTGGCTCATTCTCATTGTCAGTGGCGCGCTTGAAGCGGTGTGGGCACACGCTCTGGCCGGTGATCTTCCCTATGCCCCGGTGTGGTTCGTGACTGGTCTGTGCTGGTCGCTAGCCGGTTTAAGCTACGCCATGCGCACGATTCCCATGGGGACATCGTATGCCGTGTGGTCGGGTGTTGGAGCGGCAACAACCGCGGTGTGGGCGGCGTTCCGGGGTGAGCCGTTTGGCCCCGGAACAATCGTGTGCCTGGTAGCGATCATTGCCGGTGTTGTGGGACTGCAGTTGGCCTCGCGACCGTCAAAGACCGCGCCCAAACCTTCTCAAGAGCCCATGAACGACGCTAAGTGATCGGCGACGAGTTCTGGGTGTTCGACCATGACGATGTGCGCGGCGTCTGGGATGACTGCAAACGCGCCCTGTGAGGTTTGGCGTGACAGTTCGCGCATGGAGTCCGGGTCGTTGCCGTAGTCTTGTGCCCCGGCCATGTACAGGATGGGAATGTCAATGTTGCTCACGCGGTCTGTGATGTCGTAGGTGGCTAGGGCCGCGCAACAGGCGATGTAGGCCTGGTCCGAGGTCGTTGCCATGTCTTCGAGGACCATGTGACCGGCCGCGATGTCATCGTCGAGGAAACCGGCTGCGAACCACCGGTCCGCAGTGTCCGGAAGAAGGGAGCGGGTGCCGTCTTCGCGGACTGTTGCGATGCGGTCGTGCCAGGAGTCAGGTTCACCGAATTTGGGGGCGGTGCAGACCGCCGCGACTCGTTCGACGCGGTCAGCGTGGTCCAGCGCCAAAATCTGGGCTACTCCCCCAGAGATTGAGCATCCGGCGTAAAAAAACTTCTGGGCACCGAGTGAGTCGGCAACAGCAACAGTGCGTTGCGCGATCTGGTCGACGGTCAGGTTGGCAGCTTCGCCGTCTTGGGGAGCGTTTGCGGCATCGAGACCGTGCCCGGGAAGTTCGGTGATGACCACGCGGAAGTGTTCGACGAGGCGATATCCCACCGAAGCCCACACTGTGGAGGCCGTGCCAAGAGGTGTACCAAGAATAAGAAGTGGAAGATCGGAATCGGTTGCGTTCAGAATTCGATAAGCAAGCGGTTTCACGTATGCTCCTTTCTTGTTACTCCAATCCTATGTGTGGATCTGTGCTATTGCAGTACTCCACCGCTTTCTTTCAAGTAGCACGCAGGGCACAGTGATTCGTATGTCACGCTCATACCATCGATAGCCACCTGGTCGCCGTCGAACACGTAGTTGCCGTCGACTTTACGTCCGTTGAACATGGCTTTGCGCCCGCACCGGCAAATAGTCTTGAGCTCTTCGAGGCTGTGCGCAATTTCTAGTAGCCGTGCTGAACCGGGGAAGGCGTGTGTGCGAAAGTCCGTGCGAATGCCGTAGCACATCACCGGGACGTCGCGGTACACGGCGATCCGCATGAGTCCGTCGACTTGTTCGTGGGTGAGGAACTGGGCTTCGTCGATGAGGAGGCAGGCTACGGGATCCGTGGAAAACTCCAAGCTCTCGATTAGTGCGGAGTGGTCGACGTATCCCGCGACGTCGTCAAAGACATCTTCAACCGTGTCGGTATTTTCGATGAGGAAGTCGACAGTTCGAGTGACGCCCAAACGCGACACGATCTGTGTGTTGCCTTTTGTGTCAATCGCCGGCTTTGCCAAAAGAACCCGTTGCCCGCGCTCTTCATAGTTGTAGGCAGCTTGCAAAAGCGCGGTCGACTTCCCCGAGTTCATTGCGCCGTACCGGAAATACAGTTTTGCCACGTCCGACCTTCCTTCCCCGGTTCATGCTACAGCGTGCCGAATGGATAGACTGAGCAATGAAAACTACCGTCAACAGGGAAGCACACATGGCTCAGATCATTTACACCCGTACGGATGAAGCTCCGCTTCTTGCAACCTATTCGCTTAAGCCCATCGTCGAAGCTTTTGCGCGCAAAGCCGGAATCGACGTCACCACTCGTGACATTTCGCTTGCCAGCCGTATCTTGTCTCAGTTCCCTGACTACTTGAAAGAAGACCAGCGTCACAGCGATGCGCTGGCTGAACTGGGTGACCTCGCGAAGAAGCCAGAAGCTAACATCATTAAACTTCCAAACATCTCGGCTTCGGTTCCTCAGCTCAAGGCCACCATCAAGGAGCTTCAGAACCAAGGATTTGCTCTTCCTAACTACCCTGAAGAACCATCGACTGACGAAGAACGCGACATTCGCGCCCGTTACGACCGGGTGAAGGGTTCAGCAGTTAACCCTGTTCTGCGTGAAGGTAACTCCGACCGCCGTGCGCCCAAGGCAGTGAAGCAGTACGCACAGGCCCACCCACACTCCATGGGTGAGTGGACCGCGGACTCCAAGACGCAGGTCGCAACCATGGGCGAGAACGACTTCCGTTCCAACGAACAGTCCGTCATCATGCCTGCCGACGACACGCTGACGATCCGTCACGTGGGAGCCCAGGGCACCTCGGTCTTGAAGGACGACCTCAAGGTCCTCAAGGACGAAATCATCGACTCCACTTTCATGGATGTTGCGCGCCTGGACGCCTTCTTGAAGGACCAGATCGCCAAGGCTAAAGAAACGGGTGTGCTGTTCTCGGTTCACCTCAAGGCCACCATGATGAAGGTGTCGGACCCAGTTCTGTTCGGCCACGTCATCACAGCCTTCTTCCCTCAGACATTCGCTGACTACGGCGACGTGCTGGCGCAGGCAGGTCTGAGCCCAGCGGACGGTTTGGGCGCTATCCTGACCGGTCTTGACGAACTCGACGGTGACGACGCTGAACAGATCAAGAAATCGATCTCTCGCGAACTCGAAGAGGGTCCAGCCCTGGCAATGGTGAACTCCGACAAGGGAATCACCAACCTCCACGTGCCGTCAGACGTGATCGTGGATGCATCGATGCCAGCCATGATTCGTATCGGTGGAAAGATGTGGGGACCAGACGGGAACGAAGCCGACACGCTGGCTGTTATCCCTGACTCGTCCTACGCCGGCGTCTACCAGACCGTGATTGACGACTGCAAGGCACACGGAGCATACGACCCAGCGACCATGGGTTCAGTGCCAAACGTGGGTCTCATGGCGCAGAAGGCTGAAGAGTACGGAAGCCACGACAAGACCTTCGAAATCAAGGAAGAAGGAACCGTCGAGGTTGTTAACTCAGCTGGCGAAGTTCTCATGAGCCACAAGGTGTCCGCTGGTGACATCTGGCGTGCATGCCAGACCAAGGATGTTCCGGTTCGCGACTGGGTCAAGCTCGCTGTTACCCGCGCTCGTTTGTCCGAAACTCCTGCAGTGTTCTGGCTGGATGAAACTCGTGCCCACGACCGTAACCTCACCGAGAAGGTCAACGAGTACCTCAAGGAACACGACACCGACGGTCTGGACATTCGCATCATGAACCCGGTTGAAGCGACCCAGTTCTCGCTCGATCGGATTCGCGAAGGCAAGGACACCATTTCGGTGACCGGTAACGTTCTACGTGACTACAACACCGACTTGTTCCCAATTCTGGAGCTTGGAACGTCAGCCAAGATGCTCTCGGTTGTTCCACTGATCGCCGGTGGTGGGCTGTTCGAAACCGGTGCTGGTGGTTCGGCACCTAAACACGTGCAGCAGCTGGTGGAAGAAAACCACTTGCGTTGGGACTCGTTGGGTGAGTTCTTCGCGATTGCTGAATCGCTACGCCACTTCAAGCTCAGCGACGACAACGAGCGTGCTGGCGTGTTGGCTTCCACCTTGGATGACGCAACTGCGACGTTCCTGGAAGAGAACCGTTCACCGTCGCGCAAGGTGGGCGAGATCGACAACCGCGGCAGCCACTTCTACCTCACCCTGTACTGGGCTGAGGAACTGGCTAAGCAGACGGATGACGCTGAGCTCGCACAGGCGTTTGAACCTATTGCACGTGAACTGCGTGAGCAAGAAGAGACGATTACCAAGGACCTCATTGAGGTGCAGGGTGAAGGCGTTGACTTGGGTGGTTACTACAACCCCGAAGACGCCAAAGTCACCCAGGTCATGCGTCCTTCCACCACGTTTAACGACATCATCGCCAAGCTTGGATAGGTGAAAATATGAGTAATCCTCAGGCAACACCTCCGTCATTTGGTTCCGGACCACAGTCTTTTGGGTCTGGACCGCAGGTGCCCAACGGAGCCTCAGCGGCGGAGGAAGACACGCAGGTACCACAAGCACAGCACACCGATGAACCGGTTTACGACCAGTCGTCGAACGCTACCAAACAGGAGAAATCCGGGGTTTCCGCGTTCGTGTGGGTGGCGTTGATTCTGGGCGCGTTGATTCTGGTGTTGCTTTTGGTGTTTGTCATGCAGAACAACCAGCCGGTAGACATCAGCTACTTTGCGTGGTCGTTCTCTATGCCACTGGGAGTCGCACTTCTTCTTGCTGCGATCGCTGGAATTTTGATTGCTGCGATTATTGGAACAGTGCGCATCATCTTGCTTGGGCGTAGGCTCAAGCGAGCTCAGAAGAATTCCTAACTCAACACAATGAACCGGGCCCCAGGATTGGGGCCCGGTTCGCCCTTTAACAACCTGGAGTACACAGTGAGCAAGTACGTCGAATTCATCCCCGATGCTGGCGCATGCACAGTTTCAAAGAACGTCCTGTCCGGCGAAGGGAAAGTGCGTTGGATGGTGCGTGGAAAGTCCCATGCGCCGGCGGACAACGGGTGGCAGATCCTGAGCGATATCGATACGTCTGATTACCTGAATGACCCTTCGAACTGGCAGATTGCCGACTTCAACGATCTGTGCGCTAT
This sequence comes from Brevibacterium sp. ACRRH, assembly GCF_022346365.1. Taxonomy (NCBI): domain Bacteria; kingdom Bacillati; phylum Actinomycetota; class Actinomycetes; order Micrococcales; family Brevibacteriaceae; genus Brevibacterium; species Brevibacterium sp. ACRRH. The sequence goes on along the minus strand of NZ_JAKRMN010000004.1, from coordinate 233,911 downwards.
CGAGCCAGCCCTCATCGGAATCTGGGACATGCCGGTAGGGTCTGACCTCGAGTTACGCCGGCACGAAAAAGGCATGAGCATCATCGACAGTAAAACCGGTCGCGTCATCCCGCACGAGGAGTTGTTCGTTCCGCCTCAGTTCCGCGACTAAGCAGCTTGTCCTCATCAGCCCAACTCAGATACGACAGCTTGCTTCAGCGCGTCCGCGTTGAGTTGTGTACTCACGACGTGCAGGTATAGAACCTATGTCATGGAGTTCGTCGTACCGTTTCTGATGAGCATGGTCGCAGGTCTAGCAACTGGCGTTGGCGCCCTGCTGGGAGTAACAAACCTCGCCCGTTCCACACGTTTCTTTGCGTGCGCGTTAGGATTCTCGGCCGGCGTCATGATTTACGTCTCGCTCGTGGAAATCCTTCCCGAAGCGATCGAATCAGTCGAGATCCCAGCCGCACAGTGGATCGCGGTGGGTGCGCTGTTCGGTGGAATCGCTTTTGCGGCAGCTATCGACGCACTCGTCCCGGACCAGATCAGCCCTTCCTCAACAACCACCTCGGACGTGCGCTTGCTGCGCATGGGCGCCTTCACGGCCTTCGCGATTGCGCTCCACAACTTCCCCGAAGGCTTCGCCACGTTCCTCACCGCACACACCGACCTCACGCTGGCCATCCCGATCGTAGTAGCGATCGCCATCCACAACATCCCTGAAGGCCTGGCCGTGGCCGTCCCCGTCCTTCACGCGACTGGCTCATCTGCCAAGGCCTTCCGCTGGTCACTCTTATCCGGGCTAGCGGAACCGGCCGGAGCCGTTCTGGGGTACCTGATCCTCGCCCCGATTATGACCCCCACAATTTTCGGAATCGTGTTCGCCGGCGTAGGCGGGATCATGGTGTACATTTCGTTCAGCCAACTTCTCCCGGCCGCCCACAATCAAGGTCACGCACGCGCGCCACTCATCGGACTTTTCGCGGGAATGGCAGTCATGGCGCTGTCCCTGCTCATGCTGGGATGAGAACAGGTAACGCCCGAGGTCGCACCCGCACCCGCGCCCGCTGCACCTTGGTATAGACCTCACCGTCGACGTGGATGCCGTGCGGTGCGTCGAGGTCGAACGACTGCCCCACACGTACGCGCACAGCAGCCGGTGACACGTTGGCACCCAGCGCCCACGCCCCGGCTACCACCCAGTCCGCGACACCTGTGGGTGCAAAGCTCATGCGACACAGCGTGCCGGAGTCCAAACTGGTGTCAAAAATTCGCAACCGGTGAGGCACACCCGCAACGTTTCCCACTTCTTGCGTCCATGGACTCCCCTTCCATGTCCCCAGGTTCACACCAGTCGCGATATATGACCACCAGTGACGCTGGGCAGGTGTGCGTTGAATGGCCCGTACTGAGTTTCCCGCCCCCACCGCGACCAGGCTCGTGGTTGTGAGGCCACTGGGTTCAAGCGTCACGTGTGCGACGTCCACGCAGACTGGGCCGGGCGGAAACGTCGCCACGAGGTTTCGCCAAAACAGGTTCGCTGTGCCAACCGGTATCGGAGTCAGGCGTGGCGGTTCAGCCGGCTGGTGCTCATCGATCCACTCCGTCAAGGCATGTGCGCACTGTGCAACGGTCCCGTCGCCACCCACCACAATGAGTCGCTGGGCACCCGCGTCCAAGAGTCGCGTCGCCTGCTCCCCGCCCGGGTGAGCAGGCGTGGTGTAGGTGACAACGACCTCGGCCGAGGTGGTAGCAACCGAGCTGGAAGTGGCGCGTATACGCTCAACTACCTGGCGTGTACCCCGGCGCGCGGGGTGCGCCACGACCCCAATCACACGTAGCGTTTCACACCGGCGAAGTCACGCGCTCCGCCCCATGACTTCCAGTTCACGATTTCGACCGAACGTGACGCGTTAGGCGCGTGAATCATTTTTCCGTGGCCAACGTACATACCCACGTGGTACACACTGCCCTTGCCACGCTTGGAAGCGAAGAAGATCAGGTCACCCGGCTGCATGTCACGCTGGGAGACCGTGCGTCCGGTCTTCGACTGTGGTCCCGAATCGCGCGGAATGGTGATGCCGTGCGCCCGGTAGATCGAGTAAGTGAAGCCCGAGCAGTCAAAGCCGTACGCCGACGTTCCACCCCACGTGTACTTCAGTCCCAAGAACTGGCGACCCGTTTCCACTAACTGCGACGGTTTGGGCTTTGGACGCACTTTGCGCTGGTCGAAACGCTCAATGTCGTTGAAGGAGATCCATCCGAACCGGTTGTCCGGCAGTGCTACGCGGGCTTTTCCATCGCGCGTGTTGGTGATTGGCAGGCGCGTGTTAAACGGAACCTCGATGCGCGTGCGTCCCGTCGATTTGGTGGGTTCGGCCTCCACATGCGCGCGCGACTTCTTGACGGAAACCACGTGCGTCATCTTCTCGCTGGCGTTGCCAAAAGTGGTGCTCTTCGCCAACTGTCGCTTGGGCACCCACGCTTCATATCCGCGCGGTTTGCCCGGCGCTGGCTCGGTGGTGACACCTACTCGTGCCCAGTCGTCGCGCACCTCCCACACGTACACAGCATCACCGTAGATCGCTTGTGTTTCCGTGCGTCCGGTCAGTCCCTTGCGGTCGGTCAGCCCGCGGTTCCACTCGTCCATTTTGGCTGGGTTCTGCAGTGCTGGCGCGTCTTGCTTACGTGGCGATGTGGGCGACTTCCACAGCGTGGCGGCCGAAACCACGACATACGCTGTGTCGCCCTTGCGCACGTCGCCGTGCCGTGCGGGAACCGGGGCCTTGGGCATCGGTGCTGGCGCCTTGGCTTTGGGCGCAGACAGATTGGGTTCCTTCACCTGTGGCGCCGGTTCTTTGTGTTTGCGCGGTTTGGTTTCTTGCACGTTGTGGTCTCGGATATTTCCCGTGAGCAGATAGTCGTGGTCACCAGGTTCCGTTGCAAGAGCTGGCGTGACCGTGCCGGCTACCAGCGTGGCTGCCAATATCGCCGAGGTGGCAAACGTTTTCATGAATCTGTCCTTACTAGGGGAAGACGGACATTTTGCTCACAAGTTTAGCTATCCAAAACACAGCCGAGATAGACACGCTTCGGCGAGTCGTTGACAGATCTCCAGGTTTAACCCGTATCGTGTTCTTCGTCGGTCCCGTCTTCCCCTATTTTAGGACCCCAGATGAAACGTCTTTTTGTGTCGGCAGTTGCCCTGACGGCTGCAGTCGCATCCGTCGCTCCTGCGACAACGCACAGCACCCTGCCGTTCGGTCCTGGTGCAGAACCATTCCAGACTCACACCCGCACAGAGTCCGGCGCGTATGATGCACAGTCCAAGGTGGCCGCCAACGTGAGCGACCAAAGCGCGCCGGTCACCACTACCAAGCAGAGCGTCGAAGGTGCCGAGCAAACCATCGACACCACAAAAGCTAACTCCCAAAAGAACAACTCTCGCCTCATCACCGTCATGGGTGTGACCTGGGAAGGTAAAGGTGAACGCGACGTTCAGTACCGCACGCGCCACACACAGGGTGACAACTGGGGCGACTGGGAACAGATGCCTGTCAGCGATGATGGTAGCGACCCTAACTCTCAGGACCACAGCGAGTCCACCGACGCTGTCGTGGTAGCTCCATATGAAGTCGTTCAGGTGAAGTCCGACGCTCCCGTCACCGTCTCGGTTTCAGTCACGGAGCGCACGCAGGTCGACGACATCATTGCCGGTCACGCGATCGACCGTCCACTGCATGACACTGACACCGTGACCCCAGAACACCGCGACCAAACAGGCGACCTGGAGGCGACCTCGGCGACGAACACCGCCTACAACACCAGCGGCACACACGGCGCATACTCAGCTCAGAACGTCGCAAACGTTGACGGACTCGAATACGTGACCCGCAGCCAATGGGGCGCAAGCAAACCACGTTGCGACATCGACCACGCCAAGCGCAACGAAGGCGTGGTCATCCACCACACCAGCGGTGCCAGCAAGTACTCACAGGGCGAAGTGCCCGGCATTTTGCGCGGTATCCAGGCCTACCACCAGAAGAGCCGCGGATGGTGCGACATCGGGTACAACATGCTCATCGACAGGTTCGGCAAAATCTACGAAGGCCGTGCAGGTGGGCTCGACAAGGCGACTGTGGGCGCACACGCGGTCGCAGTCAACGAAGGTACGTTCGGCGTTGCCGTTATGGGCACGTATAACAAGCCGGCACCTCGGGAAGTTCTTGACTCACTTTCCAAGGTGATTCGCTGGCAGTCACACAAGTGGGGCTGGAAAGTCGACTCTGACATGAAGATCCGTTCCGCCGGTGGCCCTGGCGCTCTCAAACCGGAAGGCGCAATGTTCACACTGCCACGTGTAATTGGTCACCGTGACGTGGGGGAAACTGACTGCCCCGGTGACGGCTTGTACGGCCAGATTCCGGAAATCCGTCGCATGTCGACCAGCAGTCCAATCGACGAGTACGCGAACAAGCACAAGCTTGGGAAGCCCAGCTCGGACGTGAAGACGCTCAAGGACCGCAAGGACACGCAGGCACGCGCATACGGCTCGCGGTTGGTGCTTTCAAACGAACGCGGAACATACCGGATCGAAGGCGCTATTCTCAACGCGTGGAAGAAGATGGGCTGGGAACGGTCTCACGTGGGCCTACCGACTGCTGATGCCGTCTGCGGGCTTCCAGGCGGGGGCTGCTACCAGAAATTCGAAAAGGGCGTTGTCCACTGGTCGAAGGGTTCGGGTGCGCACGCCACCTCTGGCGCGATCCACAACGAGTGGGCCAAGAACAAGTACGAGCGCGGACCGTTGGGCTACCCGATCGCTGAAGAAGTGACCAAGAAGGGCGTGGCTTCTCAAAAGTTCCAGTACGGGTCCATCACCTGGACCAGTAAAAACGGAGCCAAGGTCAAGGTGGCCAAGGTGAGTGGAAACGCGAAATAAGGTCTTAGCACAGCGCTGAAAACACTGAAGCTGGCGAACCGTAAATGGTTCGCCAGCTTCAGTTTTCCCGAGGTGGGAGTCGCCAACGCGCTGGCAATGCGCGTCTATGACATGTGATTAGTTCAGGGCGCTCAAAGCAGCGTCGTAGTCAGGCTCTTCCCCAATTTCTTCGACCTGCTGTGAGTACACGATCTTGCCGTTTTCGTCGATCACGATCACTGCGCGGGAGTACAGGCCTTTGAGAGGGCCGTCGGTCATTTCCACACCGTAGTCGTCACCGAACGGTGAGCGGAATCCGGAGCCGGACACGACATTGTCGATTCCCTCTGCCCCGCAGAACCGGCCTAGTGCAAATGGCAGGTCCTTTGATGCACAGATCACGACCGTGTTCTCAAGTTCCGTGGCTTTTTCGTTGAACGTGCGCACCGACTTTGCACACACCCCAGTGTCGACCGAAGGGAAGATGTTGAGGACCACGCGCTTGCCCTTGTAGTCCGACAGTGCGACTGGTTCGAGGTCGGTTCCGGTCAGTTCAAATTCTGGAGCCGATCCGGTTGGCAGGTTTCCGTTAGTTGTGACTGGGTTTCCTTGAAACGTGATAGTAGCCATACCCCCAGTCTTACGTCCTGCTCTGCTCCACGCAAGAGGGTAAAGTGAACTCGTCACGAACACACTTCACATTCACAGAAGGGGCCCGATGAGTGGTGGTCTTGTAGCTCTACTCGACGACATTGCGGCAATCGCGCGCATGGCAGCAGCTAGCGTCGACGACGTTGCCGTGGGCGCTGCAAAAACCAGCGCGAAAGCGGCAGGCGTGGTCGTCGACGACGCAGCCGTGACTCCGCAGTACGTCTCTGGGGTCGAGCCTGCCCGTGAGCTCCCCATCATCCGCAAGATCGCAACGGGTTCGATTTTCAACAAACTCGTCATCATTCTGCCTTTAGCACTTCTGTTAAGCGCTGTCGCTCCGTTTCTGCTCACCCCACTCCTCATGGTGGGAGGCACGTACTTGTGTTATGAGGGCGCTGAAAAGATCTGGCACAAGCTCACGCATCGTGGCGACGAAGAAAGCTCCACCACTGACCAGGACGCGCACGCAAAGGCTTCACAGGAAAACGAGCAATCGGGCAAGGGTGGTGATGCTGAAAAGCAGCTGGTGCGCTCCGCGATCGTCACCGACTTCATCCTATCGACAGAAATCATGGTGATCTCACTCAACGAGGTCATTTCCGAGCCACTCCTCATGCGCACAGCCATTCTGATCGCCGTCGCGCTTTTCATCACTGTTGCGGTTTATGGAGTGGTGGGGTTGATCGTCAAAATGGACGACATCGGTCTTCGCCTCGCTCAGAAGCCCGCCACGCAGAAGTTCGGAAGGTTCCTGGTGAACGCAATGCCCAAGCTCCTGAGCATCCTGACGATCGTGGGAGTTTTTGCAATGCTGTGGGTGGGTGGCCACATTCTGATCGTGGGGGCCGATGAGCTGGGATGGCACATGCCACTCCAGCTTGCTCACGGCTTAGGTCATCTTTTCATTGACATCCCCGCTGTGGGCGGGGTCCTCAACTGGCTGGGCGAGACCGTTGTCGCAATGATCGTTGGCCTGCTGTGGGGCCTTGTGGTTATTGAGTTGTGGCTGCGGTGAAGGCGACTGTACGAACTTTTCGATCACAATCATGACCACCACGATCACGCCACCTACAAGCATGAGCACCACGGGCCCAGCAACCGGCGCGTAAGGTGCTACCAGCGTTCCAGGCGCGGACGGGTCCGGAGATTCTTGCCATGGCCACAGGGCTCGCACCGACCCCAACATCAGTCCAGCCATAGCCATCAGCGTGACCAAACGGAAACGCTTGAGCAGGAACTGAAGAAGCTGCACAAAGGACGCTAAACCAATGACGGCTCCCAGCATGAAGATGGCGATGTAGCCCCAATCGCGCTGGTGAACTGCCTCAAGTGTGGTGGTGTACAAGCCCACTGCTAACAGGAAGAACGACCCAGATACTCCCGGAATCACCAATGCGCAGATCGCGATAGCAGCTGCTCCAATAACAATCCACGCAGGTGGGTGCGCAACAGCACCTCCGCCTGCCTGACCCACCAAGACAAACGCAACGATCGTTGCAATCACGAATGCGACCGCACCACCTATCCATGTTTTGGCGGTGTTGATGTTCCGCTCAACAGCACTGTCATACGCCATGGAAACAGGAACATAGATCGACACAATCACCAGGCCAAAGAACAGCCCGCGTGCGTGTTCCGGAGAGTTCGTCACAAAAGAACTCATGATTCCAGCGATCGAAAAAACCGCCGTCACCATTCCCAGGAACACCGGAATGAGAAGTCCCCATTGCACATTGCGCAGTTCCTGCATGAACCCTTGAACTCGGACAGGCCCCGTCACCAACCGCTTGACAGCATGGAGAACGGCGACCGCGGAGGCGATGAGTTCATCGTAGATTCCCGTCACAAGGGCAACCGTGCCTCCGGAAACACCGGGAACCAGTTCAACAAGCCCCATAAGGAAACCGCGCACAAAGTCGAACGGCATGAGCTTGATCGATCGTTTGGGCTGCGTCACAGTTGAGCTTTCTCCTTCACCTGTCGCTGAACACGCTTCAGCATTCCGGTCATGCCGTTTAGCCTCAGCGGACTCACCAGAGAGGTGAGCGATAGTTGTAGTGCAAAATCTTCCGGCACTGCCTGGACCTGACGAGCCGTAGCACCGTCCAGCCCTTCCGCTAAGATCCCTGCGAATCCACGCGTCGTAGGAGCTTCGGCAGGGGCGGAAAAGAACAGGGAAACTCGCGCGTCTTCTCCCGTTCCATCGACCTCGGCAATAAAGAAGATTGGTGACTGACACTCCGGAACCGGTTCCAACGCCTCGGGATCATCCGCATACCGCTGCGGCAGGTCCGGAATCTCATCGGAAAACTCGAGCAACAACTCCAACCGTTGTTCCTCTGGCGTTTGTGCGAAATCGCGGACAATGTCGTGCAGTTCCGACGGAACCTCAGCAGAAAGTGTCACGGTCACTCCTCTTCATTTCCGTTCCAACGATAAGCCACTAGGCCGGTTGAACCCCCGCTTTTCCGTACGTGTCAATCGTCACCTGCAAAGAAGAACGCGCGCACAGCATCAACAAACACCTGTGGTTGTTCCGAATGGACCCAGTGCCCTGCATCGCGGATCACAAGACGTACGGCCCTGGGGAAATACTCACGCACAACAGGCAAGAACTTGGGGTCACCGTAAGCGGACTTCTCCCCCACCATCCACAGCACTTTGCGATCGTACGTGGCATCAATTGATGGGAAGTCGCCAATCTCTTTAAGACTGTCAAAAAGGAGGTTGAGGTTTGGTTGCCATTCAAACCCGTCACCGCTCCTACGAAGGTTCTGTAACAAGAAACCACGCACCGACTCATTGGGAATATCTTCAGCGATGCGCTCGTGCGCTTCCGCACGCGAGGTCAAACTGTCCAGGTCAAGCTTCTTCAGGGTGCCCAGCAGGTGAACAAACTCGCCCATGTCGCCACCGGCCTGGGGAGAAATGTCCTCAATAATCAGCTTGTCAACGAGCTCCGGTTGGGTGAGGGCAAGCGTCATCGCCACTTTTCCACCCATCGAATGCCCCAGCAGATACACCGGCGCGTCCGGTTCGATCTCTTTCGCTACCGCCTGTGCCATGTCCGTGTAGCTGAACGTGTCGGTCCACGGCGATTCACCGTGGTTAGGCAGGTCAATCAGGACCATTCGGAAGTCTTTGCTGAGCTCTTTTGCAACCCCAGTAAAGTTCTTCCCACGCCCCATGAGACCATGCAGAAACACCAGAGTTGGGCCTTGGTCCCCCATGCGCGTGACGTTCAGTGTGTCCATGTTTCCCCTCCATGTTTCCGTGGCCTCACGACGCTCCTCGTAGAATGTCACCGTGACCACCACTCCTGCTTATGACCTGTTGCGATGCCCCGTGTGCGCCCGCCGGGGAGAACCAGCAGCGCGTTTGCAGGTGCAGGATTCGCAAGTGGTGTGCAGTCACCGGCACTCGTTTAACATAGCGCGTCAGGGCTACCTTAGTCTGCTTTCTGGCCCCGCTCCCACAAGTGGGGACAGCACAGACATGGTGTTGGCCCGGGACCGGTTCCTCGCCTCCGGCGCGTACACGCCGTTGAAGGATTCCCTCGCCGAGGTCGTCGCGGCTCTGCCTCACACGCACCTTCTGGACGTTGGTTGCGGAACCGGGTACTACCTCGGCGGTCTGATGGAAACCCTGGAGCCACCAACGGTGGGATTGGGGTTCGACACTGCTACTCGCGCCGTGCGGTTAGCCGCCCGCGCCCACCCGAATATCACTGCGTTTACATGGGATGTTTTCCGGGATTTTCCGCTTCTGGACAGCACGATTGATGTGGTGCTCGACGTGTTCTCGCCACGCAATGGAACGGAGTTTCACCGGGTGCTCTCCCCCGGCGGACACACGGTAGTCGTGACACCCGAACCGCAACACTTGCAGGAGCTGCGCGCAAGCACTGACATGGTGGGAATTGATCCGAACAAAGGCGAACGCTTGAACCGGGCTCTGCACATGTTCGAACCCGTGGGTGAATCGGTAGTGTCGTACGACTGCGTGCTCACCCCAGACTTGGCACGCGACCTCATCTTTATGACACCATCTGCCCGGCATTTATCAGCGGAAACGGTCGCAGATTCCCAGCTCCCCACCTCGGCGACGGTAGCCGTGAAAATATCCGTCTGGCGAAAACCTACAGCGCAGCAATAACCCGTTGAGGTTCGGTAACTGGGAACATGTGATCGGCACCTTCTGCGATGTGCAGCTCAGCTCCAATTAGGCGCGCCAGCCGGCGCTGTTTTGCCACAGACACCGCACGGGAAGTCCCTGAGGAGCACACGATGATGGGGCGCAACCTGCGGTCAAGCACATGGTTCGACATGAGCAGTGAACTCAATCGGTATTCCTGTTCCCAACTCGAAAACCACTGGTCCACCACTGTCTGCAGGCCCGGACGAGTCACGTATCGGTGAGTGGCATGCGTGCGTGGCAAGTGGTCGGCCAAGCCGGAAGCGCGGGTAAAGAGGTGTGTGCGGATTTGAGCACCCCACGGTGTGAGAGCCCGGGCAACTTTTTCCACTACCGGGGCCGAATACCGTTCAAAAACGGTTCCGCGCGTAAACCAGCCACCAACGAAGGTCAGGGGCGCAGACGGGTCGAGTAGCACCAGCCGCGTAATGTCACTGGGGTGTTTAAGCGCCCACTCCAGGGCAGTAACTCCACCTACGGAATGACCAATGAGAGCAAACGGTTCACTGGTGTCGACTGCTTTTCTCAGGTCATCAATGTCCCCTGTTGGGTCTTGTTCCCACGCGTCGATCACTTCTACGGGACCGGGAAGAAGCTCACTTAAACCGCTGTAGTCTTCCGGTAAGAGGCTCAGCCCAGGAACGATTACCCACTTCACGGGTCTATTGTAATCCTCGCCACATCCACGGACGTTCTGGCACACAATACGACCCCAGTGTCAGTAAAGTTGCTGTATGACACAGCGCACGTCTCCACGCAAAACAGAAGTCCTGGCACGGGTGTTCATTTGGCTTTACGTTTTAGCCGCTGTGTGGACAACGTTGACGATCCCCATTCGCCTGAGCAATGTAGCCGACGCGGGGTACATTCTCTTTTCGCTGTTCACGGTTCCAGCTGAGCCGTCCTTGGTGGCAGTGGTTTTCCTTATCGCTGTAGCGACCACCGCCGCCCGACGACTGCGGATCGCTCACACTGCCATGCTGGTGGTCGCGTCGCTGGGCGTGCTCGCATCGGTGCTCAACACCAGCGCAGTCATATCGCTGGGACCTAACAGTGAGCTGCACATTTCAGTGACGAGCCCGCTCGACGCACTGTTCTTCAGCCTCCCTTTCAGGATTGCGGGTTTTGTGCTGAACGTCGTGTCGTTAATCCTCATCATCATGATGCGGCCCGCGTTTCCGGGACGAATCCGCAAAGCTAATTTCCTCAAGGCGCTGGGCATTTTGTTGTCCGGGTTGGCTGTGTCGTTTGTGGTCGCACTTATCGCCTCTTCCCTTACCCCGGTTGGGGTAGGTGAATGGAGTGATCGTCTGACATTTGCGCTTTCTGCGGCTTTCGGGTCTACCTCTGGGCTCAGTGCGATCACGGACGGACAGCACCCAACTACGTTCATCGTGTTCTACATCTGTGGTGCCATTTCAGCTATTGCACTGATTTGGGCACTCATTGTGATGTTTCGTATCAAGGCCAAACCGGCCACCGTCACGCCTGATGAAGAGCTCGAAATCCGTCGCATGGTGCTCGACTTCGGAGACCTGGACTCACTGTCATATTTTGCGACTCGACGCGACAAGAGTGCGGTGTTCTCTCCCGATCGCAAAGCCGCCGTTCTGTACGGCGCCGTGGGGAATGTTTTTGTTGCGAGTGGTGACCCTGTGGGGGACCCGGCATCCTGGCCACACGCAATCCAATCGTGGCACTCTCACTGCCGTTCCGTAGGTGCTCGTCCCGTAGTTTTGGCATGTTCACAAGAGTCAGCACGCCTGTACAGGACCTTGGGATTGGCGATCGTTGCGATCGGTGACGAAGCTGTCGTCAACACTGCCGACTTCAATGTTTCTAGCCCCGCGCTCGCTGACATTCGCAAAACCATCAGGCGCATGAACCGTGAGGGCATCACCGCGAAGGTAGCGCGCGTGCGTGACCTTCCTGCTGATCTTGTCACTCAGTTAGAAAACTGCCGCGACGCGTGGCGTAATCACGAGGTCGAACGCGGATTCTCAATGGCGCTGGGGCGAATGGGGGATCCAGCCGACTCCAACTCCGTCATCGCGTTGGCATGCGACAGTTCTGGCTACCCGATAGGGTTTTTAAGCTTCGTCCCGTGGGGGCGTAACGGGCTGTCACTCGACGTCATGGTTCACTCCCCCACAGCCGTCCCCGGAGTGACGGATTTCTTGGTCGCTCAAACTGCCTTGCAGGGCCGGGAGATAGGCATCAAGCAGATATCTTTGAATTTCGCCGTTTTCCGTGACGTGTTCGTCGCCACCGATGAACTGCGCGCCGGACCCCTGACCCGGGCAAGCGACAAGCTGCTGAAGGTCGCATCACGATCCTTCCAGATCGAATCGCTGTACCGGGCTAATCAGAAGTACCAACCACAGTGGTCTCCCCGATGGGTCGCCTTCGACGACACCATGGTTGCCTTCCACGCGCTCTATTCGATGGGTGTCGCCGAAGGCTTCATTCCCCCACCCAGTCTGCGCGCCATCCTCGCCTGGATGTGGGCCAGCGTCACCCAAACCACCCCCACTCCCCTTTTCGGCGCCCAGCCCACGATCACCTCGGCGGACTTCCTCAACCGTGTAAAAGAACTCGACGAGGAATTCATCCGCCCGCCGTCACCCCAGTACACCTGGTCGCCACAACAGCGCCACCGGATAGACCACAAACGCGCGTTGGAGTCAGCGGGCGTCGAGACCTACCCGGTTAAAGGGCCGGTCTCTACCACCTCGGTGTTGGACCTGAACGCGCAGAACCGCCCGGTTCCAGCGCCCGGGACGCTCACCCACGCCGAGGTGACCATCCGTGGCCGTGTCCGGTCACGCAGGCGGTTCGGCGGCTTGGTCTTCATGGATGTCGAACAGGATGGCGCGTTCGTGCAAACCGTGTGGGACCGTTCAGAGGTCAGCGACTGGCATGTGGGGCTACTCGACGTAGGTGACTTTGTGAGCGTCACCGGACGCGTGGGAACCACCGATCACGGTGAGCTGTCAGTGTTCGTCAAACAGGCAACAGTTTTAGCCAAAGCCATCAGGCCCACCCCTGCTTTGGGACACCCGGTGGGAGAAGAGGAGCGCCGCACCAACCGGTCACTTGACCTGCTCACCGATGTGGAAGCGCGCGACATTTTGGTGGCACGGTCATCAGCGATCCGCTCATTGCGCGACACTCTGCATGCACAGTCGTACATGGAAGTCGAAACACCCATGTTGCACACAGTTCATGGAGGTGCGGCCGCCCGGCCATTTACCACCCACATCAACGCGTATGACATGGACCTGTCCCTGCGTATTGCACCCGAGCTGTATCTCAAACGCCTCATGGTGGGCGGCATGGACAGGATTTTTGAGATCGGCCGGAACTTCCGCAACGAAGGAGTAGATGCCACCCACAACCCGGAGTTCACCTCGCTTGAAGCGTACGCTTCAGGGCTGACGTACCACGATATGGAGCGCCTCACGATCGCTCTCATCGAGAACGCGGCACGGGCCGTCAACAGTGAACCGGTTGCCAAGTACCGTGATGCGTCAGGCAAGGTGCAAGAGCTGTACTTGCCCGGCTCGTGGCGGTCCATGACAATCCACGAAGCAGTGTCACACGCCGTGGGTCAGGAGCTCACCTTGGATACCTCTCCCGAGGTGTACCTCGCAGAGTGCGCACGTGCCGGTATTGAAGTTCCTACCGACGCTTCCCAGGCTTACATGCTCATGGAGCTGTACGACGAACTGGTCGAAAAGCAGACCGTTGAGCCCACGTTCTACTACGACTTCCCAGCCGAAAAGTCGCCGCTGGCCCGCCCGGGTCGGCGAGACAGTCGCGTATCCGAACAGTGGGACCTTGTGGCTTTTGGAATGGAAGTTGGAACCGCGTATTCGGAGCTCATCGACCCGATGATCCAGCGTCAACGGCTTACCGAACAGTCGTTGGCGGCTGCCGCTGGTGACCCCGAGGCGATGGAGGTCGACGAAGCGTTCCTCACTGCCCTTGAAATGGGTGCCCCACCTATGGGTGGGCTGGGGCTGGGCGTGGACCGCGTGGTCATGATGCTCACGGCCACGACGATCCGCCAGACGCTCACCTTCCCGTTCTTGAAACCTACAGGAAGCTGACCAGTACTGAAGCGATCACCACTGATCCCGCGCTCACCGAGGTGAAACCTCCTACCAGCATGGGTGGCAGCATCGCTTCGCTCAGGGCCTCACGTTCTTCGTCTGTGCGTCCTACCGAACGCACAACTTCGTTGGTGAGGAGGTAGTCGGCTGGGAAACCGTACATAGCGGTCAGCGCCACCGACATTCCAAGGGTCGTCTTCCATTTGAGGAGCTTGGTGGCGATCGCACCACCAATCATGATGCCCACAGCACCCACTGCCAGAATGACAGCCACTGGTAGCAGAGCAGCCAGAACATCCGACAGGGAGGCCGCAACCAGAGGTGCCATCACAATAGCGACAACACTGGCCATGGCGATTCCGAACGAGCTGGATTTCTCCATTGAGCGTTCTGGAGTCAGGCCAATTGCGGTCGACGCAACACCCAGGACCAGGGCGATGATTGAGGATGGAATGTGCGTGGGCATAGCCAGAAGCGTTGCAAGTGAACCACCCACCAGAATGAGGAACAAGACGAAGAGTTCGTTGTCAACAAGCATGTCGGGAAGCGTGATCAGCTTCTTACCGCTGCCATTTTCCTTTTCGACTTTCTTTTGCTTGCGAGCCAGTTCTTCCAGGTCACCCGAATCACGGAGTGTAATCGCGAACTTGCGCAACAGCAGGTTGGTCAAGGGCATGGACGGCAGGGACTGAAGCATCAGCACAAGGGCTGGCAACACTACGATTGCGGAGTCCACGTTGGCAGCTTTCAAGCCATCGGTGGTCAGACCCGTTGATACGATCCCACCAGCCAGAGGACCAGCTCCGGCCACAACGTACTGGAAGCCAAAGATTGGGCCCACCACTGCAGCGATCATACCCACGGCGACGATCATTCCAGCAATCGAAATCACTACACTGCGCCACTGAGCGAGCATCGTTTTCAAAGGGATCAGCGAACCCATGTGGAACAGCAGAGGCGCTACGAGAATCGCGTAGATCTGTGGGAAGAACGAATCGTCGATGATGGTGTTGGGAATGATCTTGAGTTGAACTGCAATAAACGTTCCCAACATGGCGATCAAAAGTGCCGGGATGCGGGCTTTTGACCACAGGGACATCAGCTCGCCCAACGCAATGAAGGCGAGAATGATTGTTGCGGCGAAGATAGGGGTCATGAGTTGTCACCTCGAACGTTGTACGCCCACGCAATGTGGGCAAGCGCGGCGGCTTGATCAGCCAGCACGGCGTCGTCGAACAGGACATGTGGCGAGTGGTTGTAGGCCGCTGTAGCCGGATCCACCTCGGACGGGCTCGCCTGGAGCATCAGGTATGCGCCGGGCACTTCTTGTAAAACGAACGAGAAGTCTTCTGAGCCCATAACCGGTTCTGCCGGTACTCGAAAGCGTTCCTCACCGAACACCTCGGTCAACGTTGAACGCACAAGCTCAGCTTCTTCACGCGCATTGACCGTGACGGCATAAAAGGTCTCCCAGTCAAAGTCGACTGTGCAGTTATGTGCCTGGGCGATGCTCTCCGCCAATTGCTTAGCGTATTGCGGAAACTTCTCGGTTGTTTCATGTGACAGTGTTCTGACCGTTCCTCCCATTGAGGCAACAGGTGGAATCACATTCAGGGCTTCTCCACCCTGCAGAGTTGTGATGGAGAGAACTACGGGGTCAAAAACACTGAAACGTCTGGTGATCATGACCTGAACGGCCTGACAAAACTCCACAAGCGGTGGTACTGGGTCGGTGGCTGCGTCGGGCCTTGAACCGTGGCCACCTTCGCCGTGGAATGCCACGCGCAGGTAGTTCGACCCAGCCATCGCGGTTCCTGGTCGGCATTCGAATACGCCCTGTTCGCCTGGGAGAACATGAAGTGCGAACGCAACATCGACTGGTGATCCGGCCACGGTCAACAGTCCCTCTTCGAGCATCGGCTTCGCTCCGCCTGGCCCTTCTTCTCCCGGTTGGAACATAAAAACAACAGTTCCTGGAAGTTCTTCTTGGTGGGCGCTTAACAGTCGAACCGCTCCAACCAAGCCTGCGGTGTGGAGGTCATGACCGCACGCGTGCATGTTGCCGTTTGCGGCAGCAAACGGCAGGTTGGTTTCTTCTGCAACGGGAAGCGCGTCCATGTCACCGCGCAGCAACACCGTGGGCCCGGGCTTGCCACCACGCAAAACTGCCGTGATTGAGGACAGCTCCTTACCCAGGGTGATTTCCACAGGAAGGCCTGCCAAAGCATCGAGCACACGTTTTTGGGTACGTGGCAGATCGTTCCCCAGCTCTGGGTCGGCGTGGAGCTCTCTACGTAGCGCAATCAGGTCCGGAGCTATTTCCTTCGCCTCTGCGACAAAATCGATCGTCATCGTACCCCTCTTATCGGTCGGTTCTATAACGTGGCTCACAAATTAGCAGTCCCGAATATGCCTGGTACGCCAGTTTTGCTATATGAAACTCGGGCAGGCTGTTCCCCCTGAGCTGTGAGTGCCCAATACCCGGAGTACTGTTACTCATATGATCGAACGTTTCACTCCTCCGCAGGGATGGGCGACTGCTGCTGGTGAGGTGTTCGGAATCGACCTGTGGCGAATTCCGTTCGTCATCGTGTCAGCAGTCATCATCTACGTCGCATTTCTGGTTCTCGTCAGAATTTTTGGTATCCGCATTTTGGGAACCATGAGTTCCTTCGACGCCGTTGTCATCATCATGTTCGGAGCAGTGGCTGGACGCGTCATCCTGGGCCACCCGCCCACTGTCATGGTTGGGGTGATCGGCTTAGCCACGTTAATGGTGATGGAAGCGATCTTTGGAGCAGTCCAACACACATTTGGTTTTAGGCGTGCTGTGAGTGCTCGCCCGCGCATTGTCATGGCTCACGGCAAGATGATCTCTCATGCAATGCGTCGCGCCCACATCACCGAGGCCAATCTGTATGTGGCAATTCGTGAAGCCGGTATTGCATCCCCGGAGATGGTTCAATGCGTGATCCTCGAAGCGACTGGCCGGCTTTCAGTCATTCAAGAAGGCACACCGATTGATCCGCGTCTTCTGGAAAATGTTGAAGGCCGGGAGTTTGTGCTCAACACTCCCGGCCAAGATGCTGATTAAGTTTCGGCACTAGCGTGACGTCTACTGACCGTCTAATGCCCTGTCGTTAGCCCACTTTTGATAACTGCCTTCCAGCTCTGCGACCTCGAATCCCGCCCGGCGTAGAGCGGATGCCGCAACCGAATTACGCACGCCAGACTGACAGTACGACACGATGCGTGCGTCCTGTGGCAGGTCTTGCGTGCGCCACAGAACACGTCCTCCGTTGATGTTGTGAGCGCCCGGAATATGCCCGGAGTCGAACTCGCCCCGCCCACGCACGTCAAGGAGGTAGTCGTCTTCAGTGACGTTTTCGAATGGAATGACGGTTGGCACGTACTCTGGAAGGCCGTCCATGTCTGTCACGTAGCCAACGACCGTGTCGATTCCCACGCGCACCAGGTGGTCACGCATGTCGTGCGCTTCGTCGAGTCCGCTCGCCAGGATCACCAGCGGAGTCGAGTCCTTTTGCGGATCGTATGCCCACGCACCAAAGCTCGCCGCTTTGTCCGGCCCAGGTATGTTGAGTGATCCACTCACCGCCCCTGCGTGTACGGCACTGTGGTGGCGCGGATCCACAACAACCACCTCGGCGGTTTCTACCAACGGCGCCAATTCCGCCGAGGTGTACTCCACCAAATCTTTGACCTCACCAATGACGGCCGGCCCGTCACGGTTTTCCGTCTTCATACGGGCGAAGTATGCGTGGGCGTCCGGCTGCCCGTCCAGGAGCTGGTTGACGAATCCTTCTCGGTCACCATTCTTGACAAACGGCGCCCACCACGCGTTGTGCTTTTCGTAGCCCACGGTCGATGACGGAACGGCACCCAGGGCCTTTCCGCACGGGCTGCCTGCTCCGTGTGCGGGATACACCTGCACGTAGTCCGGCAAGGTCACGAACTCGCACGCCAGGCTGTCGAACTGGTCTTGCGCACCGCCAAAGCGGGTGTCTTTGCCACCGGCTGCCTCATCTAACAGATCTGGACGGCCCAGATCACCGGCAAAAACGAAGTCGCCGGTGAAGGCGTACCCGGGTTCGTCGGAAAACGCGCCGTCGGTGAGCAGGAACATCAGGTGTTCTGGCGTGTGGCCGGGCGTGTGACGGGCCTCGAGAGTGAGATTACCGATCGTGATGGTGTCGCCGTGGCCAATCAGTTCAGCATCGAACCCGTATGTCCAGTCGACACCGCCTTCTTTGGACACGTACGCGGTTGCTCCCATGTTCTGAAGTTCGCGGGTGCCTGATAGGTAGTCGGCGTGGATGTGCGTTTCCGTGACGGCGACGATCTTCATTCCGCGTCGCTGGGCCAGCTCGGTGTATACGTGGATATCCCGGCGTGGATCGATGACGATCGCCTCGCCCGATGCTTGGCAGCCAATAAAGTAACTGGCGTGCGACAAGTCTTCATCGTAGAAACGTTCAAGAAGCATGTTTACCTTCCAGCTTGACCGAACGGGCCTTCAATCACTCTAACTGACTCTGTGCTCCAAGCCACACGTCTTATCGGTGCGACGGCTGGAACGAGTGAGCGCTGGCGGCGTTCCATGCCTCTGCCCAGGACTCGGGCACATCGCTGAGCAGTTGCCCTTCTCCCACATGGTCAAACAGTTCGTTAAAGCTCACGGTTTGTTTGTGCGAGATGCGCTTACGCAACATGGACCGGTCTAGCTCGCTGGGGTCCTGCACGCCCATAGAAGCCATGAGGTGAACCGCTTGGTACACAGTCGCTTTGTGGTAGCGGAAAACACGCATGGACTTGTCTTCGACATCCAGAGCGCGAGCGCGACGCGCGTCTTGCGTCGCAACACCCACTGGGCATTCGCCGGTGTTGCACACTTGCGCCTGGATACACCCAATAGCCATCATCATGGCGCGAGCCGACATCGTGAAGTCGGCTCCCTGGATGAGGCGTTTCACGATGTCGTTTCCGGCTGCGACCTTTCCTGCAGCGCCTAGTTTGATGCGATTGCGAAGTCCGGTCCCCACGAGTGCGTTGTGGACCGTAGACAGGCCCTCGGTCAAAGGCATTCCCACGTGGTCTTCGAACTCAAGTGGCGCTGCACCTGTTCCGCCTTCTGAACCGTCAATAATGATGAAGTCAGGTGTGGTGCCCACCTCAAGCATGGCTTTGCACACTGCAAGCACTTGGGTGCGAGAAGACACGCACAGTTTGAACCCGGCGGGCTTGCCACCCGACAACTCACGCATACGGGCGATGAACTCGATGAGTTCCACCGGCGTGCTAAACACGCGGTGCATGGCCGGCGAAATACAGTCCTTACCTACCGGAATCCCACGAATTTCGGCGATTTCCTCTGTCACCTTGGGTCCAGGCAACATGCCACCCAGGCCTGGTTTGGCTCCCTGTGAGAGTTTGAGTGAAACGCATTTGATCTGTTCGTCTGCGGCACGGTCGCGGAAACGTTGCGGATCAAAGTTGCCGTCCGCGTCGCGCGCACCAAAGTAACCAGTACCCAGTTCCCACAAGAGATCACCGTTTGCTTCTTGGTGGTAGGACGAGATCGCGCCTTCACCCGTATCGTGCAGGAACCCACCCAACTCTGCGCCCTTGTTTAGCGCGCGGATCGCGTTGTGTGAAAGCGATCCGAAACTCATGGCAGACACGTTCATGAGCGACATGCTGTACGGTTGCGAGCAGTCTTCTCCCCCGACCATGACACGTGGCGGGTCCTCGGGTGTGGCTACTGGCACCATGGAGTGGACTAGGTATTCTGCCCCGATCCGCGACACGTCGAGTTCAGTGCCGAAGGCACCTTCGTCTTCTTCGCCTTTTGCGCGAGCGTAAATCAGACTACGCGTGTCACGGTCGAATGGCCTGCCGTCCCAGTTGCGTTCAATAAAGTACTGCTGGATTTGTGGTCGGATTCCTTCAAGTGCGTAGCGTGCCCGCCCCACGACTGGGTAGTTGCGCAGTAGTGAGTGCTTTTTCTGCAGAATGTCTCGCACTGCGAGTCCGGCGGTAGCTGTTGCCGTCACGGCTGCTGCAAGGCTGATGATTTTTGATCGGGAACCCATGGGTGACCTTCCGTGTGTGCGCTATCCGTTTTAAACATAGCCCTGATGTGACAGGGACGCATGTTCCACACGCGTGAGCGTTGTGAATGGTGCTGTCTAGTCCTTTCCTTCCCTGCTTTGGGGAAGGAAAACCCCGAGGTCGTTCCACCTCGGGGTTGTCACGCCAGTTTTGGTTACAGGACTTTGGCTAGGAAGTCTTGCGTACGTTGGTGCTCCGGCTTGTCGAAGACTTCCTCGGGTGGGCCAGACTCGACGAGTTCCCCGTCGGCCAGGAAGAACACCCGGTCGCAGACTTCGCGAGCGAAGCCCATTTCGTGAGTCACCAGGATCATGGTCATGCCCTCTTTTGCGAGGTCTCGGATCACCTGGAGTACTTCGCCAACCATTTCCGGGTCGAGCGCCGAGGTGGCCTCGTCGAAGAGCATGATCTTCGGTTCCATAGCAAGAGCACGCGCGATTGCGACGCGCTGTTTCTGTCCGCCCGACAATTTGTGTGGACGTTCGTCGGCTTTGTCTGCAAGGCCTACTCGTTCCAGGAGTCGCATCGCATAGTCACGCGCGTCCTTGGAGCTCTTCTTTTTCAACTCAACCGGTGCCAGCATGATGTTCTCAATCACTGTCATGTTGGGAAACAGGTTGAAGTGCTGAAAAACCATTCCAATGTGTTGACGCACCGAGTTGAGATTGGTTGCAGGGTCCGTAATGTCGGTTCCCTCGATCGCAACCTTCCCCGACGTGGGGTCTTCCAAGCGATTCAGCATGCGAAGAATTGTTGACTTACCTGAACCGGACGGCCCAATAAGCGAAATGACTTCACCGTGAGCCACTTCGAAGTCGATTCCTTTAATCACTTCGTTGTCGCCAAACGACTTGCGTAGCCCGCTGACCTTGATTGCAGGTGACTTTTCCTTACTCACTTGTTGAGCCTCCTGTCGACGATGTTGGCAATCCAGGTGAGCACCGTAATGATGACGAAATAGATCACACCCACGATGATGAGCATTTCAGTGGTGCGGAAGTTTGAGGCGTACACCTGTTGTGCTTGGTAGAGAAGTTCAGCAAATCCAATGGTCAGAAGGAGCGAGGAGTCCTTCAGTGTAATGACCAACTGGTTGATGATGGACGGAGTAGCGATCTTCACTGCTTGAGGAACAACGACTTTTTGCATCGACTTGCCCCATGGCAGACCCAACGAACGAGCCGCTTCCATCTGTCCGACATCAACGGCCTGGATACCTCCGCGCACAATCTCGGTGAGGTACGCGCCAGCGTTGAGCGCCAAGGTGGCTACACCGGCGAGGAACACGTCACCTTTAGTGCCCATGAGTTGTGGCAGGCCAAAGTAGAAGAAGAACGCCCAGACCAGAAGCGGGGTTCCACGGAAAATCGCGACGAATGCTGAAGCAATGCCGGTGAGCACACGGTTCTGTGACACCTTCATAAATCCGAAGATCAGACCCAGCACCATCGCAATTGCAAAGGACACGACGGTAATAGCCAAGGTGTTCCACAGACCCTTTGCAAGTGCTGGCCATGTCTGTTGCGCCAGCGAAAAAATATTGCCCGGTTTTGAGTCTTCTTTGCCGGCACCACCTAGGTAGGAGTCGACAATTTTGTCGTACTCCCCTGAGTCCCGCAGGTTTGTAAGCCCTGCGTTAAAAGCCTCAAGAAGTTCGGTGTTCTCGCCTTTCTTAACGGCGAATCCGTACTTGGATCCGGGCACTTTATCGGTCACGATCTTAAGCCCGTTGCCTTGTTCGACGCCGTAGGCAAGCACTGGGTAGTCGTCAAAAACCGCAACAGCGGTTCCATTCTTAACGGACTCGTACATCGTTGCCGACTGGTCGAGTCCCTTGATCTTGAAGTTATGTTCTTCTGCCAGTTCTTTAGCTACCGCTTCGCCTTCGGTCCCCGTTTTAGCAACGACGGTTTTACCCTCGAGGTCCTCATACCCCTTGATCTCGTCGTCGTTTTCGGAAATGGCCATCTGGATTCCGGAGTCGAAATACGGTTCGGAGAAGTCGAACTTTTGTTTGCGTTCGTCGGTGATTCCCATTCCGGCGATCACACCATCAGCTTGACCAGCATCGACCGCAGTGACAGCAGCTTGGAAACCTACGGACTGAATTTCAACTTCGAACCCTTGGTCTTCAGCAATGGCCCTGAGCAGGTCCATGTCGATTCCCGTAAGTTTGCCAGTGGCGGGATCGCGAAATTCAAATGGGGCGAACGTGGTGTCGGTCGCAATGGTGTATTTCTTACCTTGAGCACCGCTAGCTTGAGCCGCTGGCTTCGAAGCGTCCGATTGAGCATATGAGGGAGTGAGCCCTGCGACGGTCAGTACCCCAACAAGAAGCGCCATGACGACCCATGAGAGAGCCCTCGTGAAGCGTCGTTGGATGTGAACGTACACTGTAAATCCTTCTCTGTTTACGTTGCATGAAAGATGTCTCAGAGTCTCCACCATAACGAGTGTGCCCAAAGTCACTTTCACCACCCCCTTGATTGGAGTCTTCCTGCTCAGTACGGGTTGGATTGCGTTGGGCTACGGAATAGCAAGAATCGTAAGAGTGTGTGCGAATTGAAGGAATAGTGTGTGTAGGCAGTACCCTCGAACCATGTCTGAAAAATCACACCCGATTTCCGCGACGAGCACGCGAGCGCCACAATCGCTCGGACGCTCAGTCGCCAACACCCTCAAGGGGTCCGCAGGAAACCTCGTTGAGTGGTACGACGTATATGTCTACTCCGTCTTCGCTAAAGCTTTTGAACACCAGTTCTTTTCAGAAGAAGACTCAAACTCCACCATTTACGTGTGGGCGATTTTCGCCGTCACCTTCGTGATGCGCCCCGTTGGGTCCTGGTACTTTGGTCGCTTCGCTGACCGTCACGGACGCAAGGCGGCTCTGACCTTCTCGATCATGGTGATGGCCGGTTGTTCGTTCGCCATCGCACTAACCCCTACTCGCGAATCAATTGGCGTATGGGCAGCGGTCATTTTGATTCTGTGCCGCTTGATCCAAGGTTTTGCAACCGGTGGTGAATACGGAACCTCTGCAACGTACATGTCCGAAGCCGCCGTTGCTAAGCACCGCGGGTTCCTTTCATCGTTCCAGTACGTGACGCTGGTAGGTGGTCACGTACTTGCACAGACCGTATTCTTGGCCATGTTGCTCTTTGCCGACATGGAATGGATCTCGGGAATGGGTTGGCGTATCGCCTTCCTCATTGGTGGTTTGGGCGCTCTTGTTGTTCTGTGGTTGCGCCGCACCATGGATGAGTCGATGACGCAGGAGTCGATTGATGCCGCGCGCTCCGGTGAGTCGAAGGAATCAGGTTCCCTGAAGGAACTCGTCACCGTGTACTGGCGCGAACTGCTCGTGTGCTTCCTGGTCACCATGGGTGGAACACTTGCGTTCTACGGTTACTCAGTTAACGGGCCCAACGTGGTGAAGGCTTCGTTTAGTGAGGACGCCATCACTGGTTCCGTTATTTCACTTATTGCGTTGACATTGCTTATGATCCTGCAGCCCATTGGTGGAGCGATTTCGGACCGTGTGGGACGACGCACGTTGTTGGTGTTCTTCGGTGTAGGCGGTGTGCTTTTCACCTGGGTGTTGTTCTTGGTACTTCCTGGCGTTACCAACCCGGTTGTGGCTTTCCTTATTCTCGCGGTTGGTTTCGTCATCCTCACGGGATACACGTCCATCAACGCGATTGTTAAGGCCGAGATTTTCCCTGTTCACGTGCGTGCGCTGGGTGTTGGCCTGGGCTACGCACTTGCTAACTCGATTTTCGGTGGAACGGCACCCTTGATCTGGTCGGCGGCAAAAGCTAACCACGCAGGCCTATTCGTGGTGTATGCGACCGTCACGATTGGTCTGTCGCTCATGGTGTACCTGTTCATGTTGCGTAACCGAGGCCTGAACTGGTTGGACAACCCTGAAGAGATGACCGAACGGAAGAACGGCCCGGACCACAAACACTTCCCTATGGGAGTCTGATTCGGCCCACTCAGCTGGGGCTCTTCCTGTTTTCAGGAAGAGCCCCAGTTTTGCTTGAAGCTACACAGCGGGTTTCAGTTCTGTGTCATGCACGCGAATTGCATGCGCCCCAAGCTATCTAGACTCTAAGTATGGCCCGGATCAAGCAACGCTACCTCGACGAGCTCGAACACGAGTTCAACACAACAGGACAAGTGACGCTTCGCGTCCGTCCCATTGCGAAAATCCTTCGCTGGGTTGTGTATTCTCTTGGGGCCCTGGTCGCGTGGCCGGGTTCGGTCATTGCCTTATGGGTAAACTACGTGGAAGGCACGTGGAAAGACCCTCGAACGTGGATCATGCTGGTGTGCATCGTTGCCTTCGCACTCCTAGTTCCAGTGGGCGTCGTGATCGAAATAATTCAGTTTATTAGGCCTCGCCCCCAAGACAGGCTTGAAACTCGCGACTGGGTCATCACACGCGAGGGAATCTGCCCACCGGATGCCGCCCGCACCTCGGAAGAAATACCGCCCCTTTTCTACGCATGGGACGGCATCCACGACATCGATGCCAAGCAGTTCCCGCACAAATGGCCGTGGCCACCATACACAGCGATCATTGCACCAGACGTTCACACGGTTGAAAGAGTTCAAACAGAACGCCCATACATCAAAGGCAAGTGGCTTTACGTCCCGCTCAACGGAATCCCATGGTTTGCCCACTTTTCCAGGACGATACGACCGGACAGCCACATTACCTGGGTACACACGCCAGATGCCCGCACACTGGCAAGCTTCCTGCAAACGTGTAAAAAACGCTACTCACTGTCCGCACAAAACCACTAGGAAACCCACGATGACCCGGATCAAGCAACGCTACCTCGACGAGCTCGAACACGAGTTCAACACAACAGGACAAGTGACACTTCGCATCCGTCCCATTGCGAAAACCGTTAACTGGGTTGTGATGCCCCCCGGAGCCTTGGCCTTGTGGGTGGGTTCCGTCGTCTACTTATGGCTCAACTACGTGGAAGGACCCTCGAAAAACCCTCTCATGTGGTTAGTTCTAGCGTGTTTTGCTGTCTTCGCCATCATGGTTCCAGTGGCAGCCGTGCAAGCGGTAGTTCTGCTTCTTAAGCCTCGTCCCCAAGACAAACTGAAAACAGTGGACTGGGTCATCACACGCGAGGGGGTCTACCCGCCAGACTTCGCTCGCACCTCGGAAGAAATACCACCCCTTTTCTACGCTTGGGACGGCATCCTTTACATCGATGCCCAACAGTTTCCGAACAAATGGCCGTGGCCACCATACACAGCGATCATTGCACCAGACGTTCACACGGTTAAAAGACTTCAAACGGAACGCCCACACATCAAAGGTAAGTTGGCGTACTACTACCTCAACGGAAACATACGATCGGCTCACATCACCTGGCGACACACACGCGATGCTCGCACCTTGGCAAAATTCCTGCAAGCGTGTAAACAGAGCTACTCACTCTCCACACAAGACCACTAGGAAACCCACGATGGCCCGGATCAAGCAACGCTACCTCGACGAGCTCGAACACGAGTTCAACACAACAGGACAAGTGACACTTCGTGTCCGTCCCATTGCGAAAACCTTTAACTGGGTTGTGTTGCCACCTGTAGCACTGGGCATGTGGACGGGTGCGGTTGCCACTTTATGGGTCACCTACGTGGAAGGACCCTCGCACAACCTTCTCGTGTGGTTGAATCCTGACGTGTGGTTGATTCTAGCGTGTCATGCTGTCTGCGCCATCATGATTCCAGTGGCAGCCGTGAGAATGATAGTTCTGCGTCTTAAGCCTCGTCCCCAAGACAAACTGGCAACTCGGGACTGGGTCATCACACGCGAGGGCCTGTACCCGCCTGACTTCTCCCGCATCTCGGAAGAAATACCGCCCTTTTTCTACTCATGGGATGGAATCCTTCACATCGAGGCCCAGCAGCGCTCGGACACATGGCCGTTGCCACTATACACAGCGATCATTGCACCAGACGTTCACACGGTTGAAAGATTTCGAACGGAACGCCCACACATCAAAGGTAAGTTGGCGTACTACTACCTCAACGGAAACATACGATCCGCTCACATCACCTGGAGACACACACGGGATGCCCGCACCCTGGCAGAGTTTTTAAACCGTTGCAAGGCGCAGTATTCGTCCACCACGAGGCGATGATCACGCCCCTACAGACTCGTTACATCCAGTCAGATTTTCGGAAGAAGTAATACAAAAGAACGCCAACTCCCACCATCATCCCGATCGCCATGGGGTACCCAAAGGCCCAGTGAAGCTCAGGCATATGGTCAAAGTTCATTCCATAAATCGCACCAATAAGAGTGGGAGCAAAGAGAATCGCAGCCCAACCTGAAATCTTCTTCATGTCCTCGTTTTGGCGTTGCGACACCAGCGTTGCGTTCACGCTCAGAATCTGCGCAAGAGCATCACGGAGATCAGCCGTCTGCCGAAGCGCATGCAGCAGATCATCTTCGACGTCATCGAGATATGTGCGCAAGTCTTCTGGAATTTCATACTTTTCGAACCCGTCGCGCAATGAGTCAATCACTTCATTCAGAGACGCAATCGTGTGTTGCATATCGATGACCTCTTGGCTCAGACGGTAAATACGTTCCGCAACCGCCGCGTCACCGGAAAACACCTGCCGTTCGATTTGCTCACGGTCAATCGCAATCCCCCGTAGCACTGGCGCGTAACCCACCACAATGGCTGCGAGAAGGCGATAAATGATGGCTTCTGGCCCGTATGACAACATCCCCTGGTTCGCAAGAACGGTCTTGCCGTGTTTGCGTGCAACCAGCGCGTTATACACGTCCATCTGCAAGCCGTCTTCCCCGTCGATCCAACGCCCGTCTTGGCACAAGACAACAACCACGCCATCCTTCATCAGGACGTGAAACTCCGAAAACCTCACCTCTTCTTGTTCGTCGATGTAACTGGCAGCCCGGGCAACCAGGAACATGACGTCACCGTAGCGTTCTACTTTCGGACGTTGGTGTGCATTGAGCAGGTCATCGGTGAGCAGAGGGTGAAGGTCCCACTCGTTTTCAAGCTCACGAATCTCTTCTTTTGTGGGTGACGGGTACAGCAACAGCACCATGTTGTCTGGCGATGAATTGGTCAAATCCATGGCCTGTTTGAGCGACATTTCGCCTTCAACACGGCACGGAACACCGTTGTCAATTTCCGTGACCACAGGAGACTTGGTACGGGCAGGAGCAGTAGTAGTCGTTGCAACGACTTTTCTACTTCGCGGAACGCGGAAACCTCTGCTTAAGCGACGACTAGGCATTGCTTCCTCCTCCCGAGTCCATGGGGCGCAGTGTGCGCGTTAAACACACGCGGTACGTGTGCTCAATGAGAATACCAAGAGCCAGCGTATTTCATCGCTACATCAGTAGGTGCGAACTTGCCTGGTGATGTGGGCTGAGCAAACTGCCATCATGCACGTTGCCGATACATTCCCATAGACTTTCGCATAACCAAGTGCGCAATACGGAAATTCTGCGTACATCTGGCGACATTGGAGGGAGCACAATGACTACACCCGATTTTGAGGTCGACTTAGACTCCGCCGATTCGATCCTGGAAGTCATCGGCCGGTGCCTGCGTGTTGACAGGAAACTCAATCAGCGCAAACCGTGGGATGGCTTTGTGGTTGTGTCCGGTTACGAACCGGGGCATTCGGCGCACCAGGCGTGGCAGTTTATCGGTGGAGAAACTCGGATCACCACGGTGTCCGGGATGAATCCGGCGTTCAACAATGCGCTGATAGCGCGGCTGCGGGAACTCACTGCCGATCCCGAGCGTGGCGATTGGCAGACCTGGATTGCCCGATACGACCTCGCCACCGACAGCTTCGACCACACGTTCCTATGGCCTGGGGAAGACGACGGGTATAACGTGCTTGCCTATGACACCCCGATGTCAACGATCGAACGACTGAACCCAGCCCATCAGGCCAAATAATCTCAACCGGCATACCCGTGACTGTGCTTGAATACAGACATGACTTCAGCGCTTGATGCTATTCGCGACGGATACTCCTTTTCTGAACCAGCAATTGAACTCGGCTCCGCCCTCGACGGTGACAAACCCGTCACCGACGCGCGCGTCCGAATTCCTTTAAGCATGCTCAACCGCCACGGCCTGATCGCCGGTGCGACCGGAACGGGAAAGACCGTTACTCTGCAGGTGCTCACAGAAGCGATCACTCGCGCTGGGGTCCCCGTGTTCGCCGCTGATCTCAAGGGCGACCTCTCCGGTATGGCGTCAGAAGGCGAAGCGTCAGAAAAACTTTTAGCCCGCACCAAGGCAAACGGACAGGACTGGGAGCCTGCCGCCTCGGCGGTCACCTTCTACGCGCTGGGAGGCGAAGGCACCGGAATTCCGATGCGCGCAACCGTCAGCTCTTTTGGACCGCTCCTCCTCGCCAAGGTGCTGGGACTCAACGAAACCCAAGAGTCCGTCCTGGGGCTGATCTTCCACTACGCCGACTCCAACGGCCTGGCCCTGCTGGACTTAAGCGACCTCAAAGCCGTGCTCATGTTCCTCACCTCTGAGGAAGGAAAAGCGGAACTAAAGAGTATCGGTGGGGTGTCAACGGCCTCGGCGGGGGTGATTCTGCGATCCATTGCCAACCTCGAGGCGCAAGGTGCGGAAGCCTTCTTTGGCGAACCAGAATTCGACATTTCCGACCTACTACGCACCGAGGGTCCCGCCGGTGTCGTCTCGATGTTGGAACTGCCTGCGGTGCAGAACCGCCCCGCACTGTTTTCGACTTTCCTCATGTGGCTGCTGGCCGAACTGTTCGAACAACTCCCCGAGGTTGGCGATGCGGACAAGCCTAAACTGGTGTTCTTCTTCGACGAAGCGCACCTGTTGTTCCAAGGCGCGTCGAAAGCCTTCATCGAGTCAGTGACACAAACCGTGCGCCTCATTCGTTCCAAGGGCGTGGGCATTTTCTTCGTCACGCAACGCCCCACCGATGTGCCGGAAGAAATCCTGGCGCAGCTGGGTTCGCGCGTGCAACACCAGTTACGCGCGCACACTCCCAAAGAGGCCAAGGCGCTGAAGGACACGGTCGCGACTTTCCCGGTAACGGATTTCGACCTGGGCGAGTTGCTCACCAGCCTGGGTACGGGGGAAGCGATTGTCACGGTCATGGACCCTGACGGCTCCCCCACACCCGTTGCGCCCACCAAGGTGTTTGCGCCCACGTCAAAGATGGGGCCCACCCCGCCCGAGGTCGTTGCTCAGATGGTCGCAGATTCTCCCCTAAGTGCCACGTACGGCGAGCGCCTGGACCGCGAATCCGCCCGCGAGATCCTGACGCAGCGCTTGGAGGAAGGTGCTGAAGATGACGCCCAGGCGAAGGACAACGCGGCTGACTCTGACGCCCGCTCCACAGAGGAACAACAGCAGCGGATTCCAGCACCACGGACATCGAACGAGTCGTCACAGTCGTCCCAGTCTTCGAAGCGACAAGACAAGTCGCTACTTGAGTCAGTACTGTCATCGTCCGAAGTTCGCACGTTCACGCGCACAGCTGCCCGCGAGATTGCTCGTGGAATCTTTGGGACGGGACGCCGCCGGCGCCGTCGTAGGTAACGTCGCAAAACTAGACAGCACACGCCCTCCCAGTCCCCTCACTAAAAGAGAACCGATGACACTGAACGAATTTGGCCAACCGATCGGCCCGGCACTCCCCCACTGGACCCCGGCGCAGCCGCCGCAACCGGTGACGCTGGAGGGCCAGTCGTGTACGCTTGCCCCACTGGTGGCAGACCAACACGCCAGCGACCTCTTCGACGCGTACGCGCTGGCACCCGACGACAGCGCGTGGACGTACATGAAGGACGGGCCGTTTGCCACCTCGGCGGACTACCTCACCTGGGCACGCAAGGCCCAGGCCAGCACCGACCCACGCCACTACGTGGTGCTCCTCAAATCGTCTGCGGACCAGCCAGCCGCAGAGCCCGCGGGCACTATGGCGCTCATGCGCCAAGACCCCAGCAACGGCGTGGTTGAAGTTGGCACTGTGCAGTTTTCGCCCCTGCTCCAGCGCACCCGCGCAGCAACCGAAGCGCAATTCTTGCTCATGCGTTACGTGTTCGATGACCTGGGTTACCGCCGGTACGAATGGAAGTGCGATGACCTCCACAGCGTGTCACGCCGGGCCGCCACACGTTTGGGATTCACATACGAAGGCACGTTCCGCAACGCTGTCGTGTACAAGGGTCGCAGCCGGGACACTGCCTGGTTCGCCATCACAGACGCAGAATGGCCCGCAGTCCGCGCAGGGTTTGAACGGTGGCTGGATCCCGCGAACTTCAACGCTGACGGTACGCAGGTGCGCACCCTTGCGCAGTGCCGCGAGGAACCTCGCTGCGTGTGAGTAGGCCAGCCCTCATAGACTACAAACATGATCCGTCGCCTCGTCGCCCGCGCATTCTGGTTCTTCTCCAGTTGGAAGCTCCGCACCGCCCCCGCGCCTAAACAGCCCACGATCCTCATCGGCGCTCCGCACACGTCGAACTGGGATTTCGTGCTCATGTTGGGAATCGCGTGGCGTTTGGGTATCCACATGCGGTGGATGGGCAAGCAAGAGCTGTTTACCGGCTGGAAGGGCCCGGTGATGCGCAAGTTGGGTGGGATTCCCGTGGACCGGGCTAATCCTGCAGGGATGGTCGCCGAGGTCGTAGATACCTTACGTAGTGGCGGCAACCTGAGCCTGGTGATTACTCCCGACGGAACCCGCAAAGGGCATTCGCATTGGAAGTCAGGGTTTTACCGGATTGCCCGTGAGACTGGTCTGCCGTTGGTGTTGGGGTATGTGGACCGGACAACCATGACAACTGGCCTGGGTCCCACGGTTGTGCTCACCGGCGATGTGAAAGCAGACATGGACCGGATCCGTGAGTTCTACTCAGACAAATCCGGTTTCTATCCTCAGCACAAAGTGGAGCCCCGCCTCAGAGACGAAGACTCGTTTCAGGGCTAGGTCACTCGTCGTCACCTGAAGCGATGTCGAACGTGACAGGTGTCCCGTGTTCCACAGTGCGCGATACTGTGCAGTACTTGTCATGCGACAAGTTCACCAGCCGTTCGATCATTCCGGTCGCTCGTTGCCCTGCTTCGTCATCCGGGAACGTAATGTCGAAGTTCAGGGTAATGGGACCTAGGCGTGAAGCGTCACCGTCTTCGACGACCTTCTCCGAACGCGCTGTAACCGTGAAGTTTTCAGGTTCAGTACGTCGCGAAGTCACTGTGTCTACGTCGATCGAAGAGCAGCCAGCGATCGCGGCGAGCAGGAGTTCGACGGGTGACATGAGGTCTTCGCCCCGCCCAAATTCGATGTGACCGCCTTTTCCGTTCGTGGCGACGTACCGGTTTTCAGCGGTGCGGGTCAGTTCGATGGCAAAAGGTTTGGGTGCTTCACTATTCATCTATGGTTAGTGCTAACTCTTTTATAAAATCACTTTCTACTCCACCATAATAGAGTTTGTCCTCATCTTTTAGGCTTAATAGTAGAAGTTTAAAGTAGATTATCGTGTAGGTATCTCCTCCCGATATTCTCCTTAATCTTTTTATCCTTTTGTCTGCGAACAATTCTTCTTTTAGTTTTATCCAATAATATCTTTTGTTTGTTGTCATTCCAACCCTCCTTGCAATAAAACCCGAAGCAGATTTATTCTCTACTTCTTCTTATGATTTGTTTTTCATCCTTCGCAAATTCTTTTATAATTTGCTAGCTAAAAATACGATATGCTCTTTATCGTCCAGATGGTATTCACACTTAAATCCTATCTTATTCAATGTTTCTGTAAGATATTCGGGAGAATAAACTTCAAAATCTAGCATATCCGCCCATTTTTTTATGTTTTTATGCTCTCTATATGCTCCTTCGTTGCATATTAGAAACTGACCGTCATTTACTAGAACACGATGGATTTCCCTAAAAGATACTTCTATATTCTTCCAAAAATAAATTGTTTCAAAGGCAGTTACTATATTTATGGATTCATCTTCAAACGGTAGTTTAGCCACGTCTGCTTCAATAATTTTACACCTGCCATCTTTTATAGCTTCGCTATTTACTGAACTTGCGATATCTACACTTGTTTTAGAATAGTCCATTCCATATACTTTTCTAGCCTTTGTTAAGAAGTATTGAACATTACGTCCACCGCCACATCCTAAATCTAAAACTACATCCGAGGTTTTAATATTCAGAAAGGATCTGCCCCATTTCGCAAATTTTTCGTGACCAATGTTCATGCCTTTTACCATGAGGCGACCGCCGAAATTATTTTTCGGATTTTTTACATTTTCAAAGAATTTTCTTAACATTTTCATCTCCTATTGATAACTATTATCAGTGTAGTTCTATCGTAAACTTTATGTTTATTCCATTTTATATCCTATCTACCTTGATATTTCCCAGATTTTCGATAATCGAAGTTCTTGATTTCCGATTTTCGGAATTCTAGACTTCTGCTTTTCGGAAGTCTTGTTATTGTGGGGGTCTAAGGGTGTAACTTATCGTTACTCCCTTAGATTTCTCTGGTCATATATTTTTTTGCTTGGTTTTACTTTTTCTTTTACTTTCCTTTTGACTTTTTCTTTGTCTTATCCTTGCTCTTAGATAGGCCTTTGTATTTCTTTATTTGTTTTAGTATACTCTCTTTTTCTCTTTTATTTTCTTTGGCTATGACTTACTTAAAGGCATATTCCATTACTTTTATGTCTTTGACCTGGAAAATCCTTCATAGTTTTGGGTTTCTTTGTTTTTATAACTGAAAACTTTACTCCAAATTTATTTAGTTCTCTTTTTAAGTCTTTGAGGTCACTTTGATCTATGCTTATATTTTCTAGTTGTCCTTTTTTGTAAGTGCTACCGTCTCGTCATGTTCACCACTCTAGATCGTTAACATGAGTTCATGAGTCCTGAACCTGACGCTGTTTCTCCACGTACAACTACCTCGGCGCGCGCAAACACCCCGTATCACGTGATTGACGACACTGCCCTCATTTTTGAAGGCGGAGGAATGCGAGCGGCATTGACATCAGCGGTTGTTGTCACCCTCATCAAGCGCGGTCTCTACTTCAACTGGGTGGCAGGTGTGAGCGCTGGCGCTAGCAACACTGCCAACTATGTGTCGCGGGACCCTGTACGCGCCCGACGCTGTTTTGTGGACTTTGCCGCCGACCCTCAGTTTGGCAACCTGCGCACCATGCTCGCAGGCAAGGGTCTGTTCAACGCTGAGTACATCTACGAGAACACAAGCCTGCCTCACCAAGCGTTGCCTTTCGACTGGGACACGTTTTCACGCTCAAGCACCCGCATCCGGATTCCCGCTTTCGACGCCGAATCGGGTGATCTGAAGGTGTGGACCGAAGACGATTTCCCTACCATGCGCGACCTCATGGTGCGCGTGCGCGCGTCCTCAACTATGCCGGTGATCATGCCACCCACTCACATTGATGGTCGCACCTACGTGGATGGCGCGTTGGGGCCCGACGGCGGTATCGCTTTGTCACAGGCTCGCGCGGACGGGTTCGAACGTTTCTTTGTAGTCCTCACGCAAGAACGCTCGTACAAGAAAACTCCTCAAAGGTTTAGCGAGTTCTACCGCCGTTACTTCCGACGTCACCCGGCCATCGCTGAAGCCCTCTTGACTCGGTGGAAGCGCTACAACGAAACACGAGAAGAGCTATTTGAACTGGAAAAACAGGGCAAGGCTTATCTGTTCGTGCCGGAACGTATGCCCATTGGAAACGGGGAGCGGAACCTCTCGAAGCTTGCAGCTGTCCATCGCGCGGGGCTGTCGCAGTCACGCCGTGAGTTACCCCAGTGGCTGGAATTCCTGGGTGCGCCCGCTGACCACTAAACACCGGTCAGTCTTCACACACCTCGGGCACCTGTGACTCCACTCACACCACCCGTGTGCCGCCCGACACACTCACAAGAACGCCCGCCTCACCTAAGTCACACTGCAAGACGCCAAATTTCAGCTTGAAAGATTAGGAGTGCAGGGCTTCAGGCCTCACTCACTCGCGACTACACTCATAAGTGAACAGCGATATAACCCCTGTTCATCACCGCAAGTCGGACTCATTCATCGTTAG
This sequence comes from Brevibacterium sp. ACRRH, assembly GCF_022346365.1. Classification (NCBI taxonomy): domain Bacteria; kingdom Bacillati; phylum Actinomycetota; class Actinomycetes; order Micrococcales; family Brevibacteriaceae; genus Brevibacterium; species Brevibacterium sp. ACRRH. The sequence goes on along the minus strand of NZ_JAKRMN010000004.1, from coordinate 199,778 downwards.
GAAGTGAATATGAAGGCCGCACGTTACTACGACCAAAAAGATATTCGTATTGAAGACATCCCTGAACCAGAACTTAAGCCTGGCACCGTAGCAATCGACGTTGCTTGGTGTGGAATCTGCGGAACCGACCTTCACGAATACCTCGAAGGCCCCATTTTCGTTCCACCTAAGGGCAAGCCACACCCAATTTCCGGCGAAGAAGCCCCTGTGACTTTGGGCCACGAATTCTCCGGCACCATCACCGCCTTGGGAGAAGGCGTGACCGGACTCGAAGTTGGCCAGAATGTTGTCGTTGAACCCTACATTGTGGGCGAAGACGTCGACACCGGCGAAGGCTCCAACTACCAGCTTTCCGAAAACATGAACTTCATCGGCCTCGGTGGCCGAGGTGGTGGCCTGTCTGAGAAGATCGTCGTTGAGCAGCGCTGGGTACACCCTGTTGGTGACATCCCGCTGGACGAAGCAGCTCTTATCGAACCCCTGTCCGTGGGTCACCACGCATTTGTACGTTCGGGTGCCGGCGAAGGCGATGTCGCAATCGTTGGTGGAGCTGGACCGATTGGTCTTCTCACCGCTGGTGTTCTCAAGGCTTCTGGACTCACCGTTTACATTTCCGAACTGTCTGAAGCACGCAAGGAAATGGCTCGCACAACTGGCGTGGCTGACGAAGTCTTTGACCCACGCGAAGTTGACGTTGCCGAAAAGGTGAGGGAACTTACCGATGGCAAGGGCGCAGACGTTGGCTTTGAATGCTCATCAGTACCTGTTGTTCTGGACATGCTCATCGATGCTGTTAAGCCAGGCGGTGTGATCGTGAACGTGTCCATTTGGGGTCGTAAGCCAGAAGTCGACATGCCAAACCTGGTTCTCAAGGAAATCGACCTGCGTGGAACGATCGGTTACTCGAACGACCACCCAGCAACCATCAAGCTGGTGCAGGAAGGCAAGCTGGACCTGTCCAAGTTCATCACCGCCCGCATCAAGCTTGACGAACTGGTTGACAAGGGCTTCGACCAGCTCATCAACAACAACGAAAAGCACGTGAAGATTTTGGTGAACCCTAACGCCTGATCTGCTCCAGTAGCGCACCGCGCTCGAACATAGAAGATCCGGCCCGGCAGGAAACCTGAGTGGTTTCCAGCCGGGCCGGATCTTTGTATTAGACAGTCACCGGCAGTAGGCCAGTGCGTCCGCGCTGTTTTAGCGCCGAACGTATTGCAGGGTTTTCACGACTTGTTCTGTCGTTTCGCACCATGCGAGCGCACCTGCGTCAACTTCTTTCAGCGGGTGAACAATGTCGGCTGAGTGTAGCGTGATGTAGGGCGTGCCCAGCGCGGCCGCATACCCGGCGTCAAACGCCGCGTTCCACTGCTTGTACTTGTCGCCAAAGCGCACAACCACGAGGTCTGCTTTTTCAATGAGGGTGCGCGTACGGATGGCGTTCACTTTGGCCGACTGGTTGTCTCGCCAGAACGATGTCTGGGTTTCTGCCAAGTGGTCACCGGCTGCATCGCTCGCGTCGTGATCTGTCACGGGGGCGGTAAAAACGACGTCGAGGCCAGCAGCGGTTGCACCGCGCTCGATTTCTTCGCGCCATTCTGTGTGGATTTCGCCAGAGAGGTACACGTTAAAGCTCATGATGCTCCTTTGTTAGTGTGTTTGCGTTCTCCATTATGCGCAAGGTCTCGCACTAGCATGTGAGCTATGAAACATCGGTTCATTGACCTCGCCATCATCCCTATTGGGGAGTACGCATTCCCTGGCCCACTCAGGGATGCGTTGGTCAGTGCAATCCTTTCGGGAGAAAAAACCTCAACAGCCACGCTTGTCGAGGAATTCACGCGCTCAGGTGAGCCACTTCCCTCCCCCTCTGGCGGAGACCTCGAAGCAGTGATCGACTCCGAAGGAAAAGTCGTGTGCGTGACGCGCACGACCCGAAATTACGTCACTACCCTGGCGCATGTCACCGATGAGCATGCACGTAAAGAGGGTGAAGGTTACGCCGACGCACACCAGTGGCGCGTTGGACATGAGCGCTTCTGGACCTCGGACGACTTCGTCACCGCGCTGGGCGACCCACCGCTCACCCTTACCGATGACACGCAAGTGCTGTGCTCAGAATTTGAAGTCATCGAAAAGTACGTATAGCCGGCTCGCTAGTCCTCTGGTTCTGGCCCGGCCAGGTGCGTGTAGTGGCGAGTTGCAGGTCGCCAGTACGCGGCCCTGAGCGCCGTCAGCTCCTTAAACCTGGTGGGAGTTACCTCTTCGAGTCCCCGCATGTAATCCGGCACCATCGCGCGTGGAATGCGCAACCCCACGGTCAGGTGCGGTATCCACTCAGTCCCCGCCCATCGGGGTTGAGTGCGCAAATTTCACGCGCAGCCTCGGTCACGGCACTGTCCGTCTCTAACAGCCACGCGATTGTCTGTTTACTCCGCGTCCCAAAAATCACGGTCCCCACACGTGTGAACGTCGCTGGCACCACGGGAGGCAAGATTTCAGCGGCACGGGCGACCACCTCGGGCGACATGCGGGGCGCGAACGTCACCGTAATGTGCGGGCGTTGGTTTTGTTGCGGAAGGCCGAGGTCGTTGAGGGCAGAGAAAATGTCCCGCACCTGCTGCTCCTGGTCAGGTGGCAGATAAAAAAGAATGTTGTCTGGTGAACGCACGCTCATATGCTGTGCAGTTTAGTGGTTTGCGCGTGGAGGAACAGTGGCACAAAGCCAGGTCACATGGTCCTTTGCGTCATCGAGGGTCAGCGTCTTCGCCCCCAGCTGGAACATGAGACCATCGCAGGTAGCGGACAGCAAAGAAGCAACACGCGAAATGTCCGCTTCGTCGATGTGCCCCTCCTGCGCCAAAGCCTGAAGCCATCCTGTAATTCGACCCAAGCCTACTTCGTACAAGCGCGACATCATCTGAGCGGGCCCGTCGCCAGACTGTGGGTCAAACAAGCGCGCCATTTGTGCGACCCACGCACTCACCATCGCTTCAACACTTTCATCAGTGGGAGGCAAGAACTGGATTATGCATTCGGCCAACCGCTCGTGCGGCGGCTGGGAGGAGTCGCGAATGTTGAGGTCCGGAGTCACGGAAGAAATGAGACGTTCTGCCACGGCCCGTCCGAGGTCGCTCTGGGTGGGAAAGTAGTATCGCAGAGTACTGGCTCCTATTCCCACGTGCTGCGCAACCGCTCGCACAGTCGCGGCTTTGGGCCCTTCTTTCTGCGCGAGTTCGATTGCCGCCTGGATGATGTCTTCTCGCCTATCCGTCACCGGAACAACACCTTTCATTTCATCTGAACGCTCCTCTTGACAGTGTAGTACATCGTACTAGTACACTGAGCTAGCACAATGTACTACTGAGGAGAAAAATGCTCGATGCACTTCAGAACTTCACACTTTCACTTCCCGAATGGGCCCGCTGGACCGGAGTCATTCTCATTTCAGCGATCCCGTTCGTCGAGTCTTACTTCGGATCAGTAATTGGAATCATGGCCGGCATCCACCCGGCAGTCGCAATTCCCGCAGCAGTCTTAGGCAACACCACCTCGATGCTGCTCTTAGTTTTTGGAGCACACACACTGCGCAAACGCGTGAGCAAAGACGAGGGGGCTTCTTTGAGCCCCAAGAAAGCGAAGCTGAAAAGACTTTTCGATAAATGGGGTGTTCCCGGCGTCAGCTTGCTGGGTCAGATGTTCCTACCCAGCCAAATTACGTCCATGACCATGGTGTCCTTTGGAGCGTCGCGCAACGCGGTGGCTAGTTGGCAGTTCGTGTCGATCGTGCTGTGGGGTGTATTGTGTGGCTCGCTTGCGGCCGCTGGGATCATGGTCTTTGGTTAAGCAAGGAACGTCCCGAGGTTGTTCCCAGTCGCGAATCCAACCCCCGGACTGCTCGCACACGTCGCACAGTGTGGAACACCTGATGGGCAAGGATCACGACGATTCCCCAGGCAGACCCCACGCCGAATCCCGCAATGACATCGGTGAGCCAGTGGTGACCTAAATACACGCGACTCAAACCCATCGTCAATGCGTAGGTGCCACACAGCAGAACGGCCAGGACCCGTGCACGAGTGTGTGACATCCACAGCACGAGGAGGTACGCAGTGACAATCATGATCGCGGTTGCCGAAAGCGTGTGGCCCGACGGAAACGACGGCGATACTTCATACGGAGGAATTGCATCAACACGGGGTGGGCGTTCACGCCCCACAATCTCTTTTCCCGCAACTGAAATGCACACAGACCCAAGAGCACCCGCCGCCAAAAGAATGAGAGGTCGCACCGAACGCATGAGACCCGACAGAACAACAATGAGCACGAGGCATACGACCACGCCACCAACCTTCCCACCGACGTGGGTGTAGGCGTTAACCGCTGAGTTGAGCCACGGCGCCCGGATCGACAGCATGAAATCGAGAACCGGCTGATCGATCTGGGCCGTGCCGTTTTCATATGCGACCTCTTCATAGACCTCACCCGTGAGTTTTGCCAACACAGCAAGAACCGTCACACCGACCGTGAGAACAATCGTCATCACAGTCCACGGCCCAAACTTGCGGGCCAACCACACAAGGGCGGAGTCTAAGATTTCCTGACCACGGGCAAAGAATGAGCGCATTCGGAAAGCGTATCCGACCAACCCCCATAGCTTTTATCGTCCAATTCCGATATCATCGACATATGTCGCTGATTAATCACGAGGGAACTTCCCGCGAAGACGCCCACACGGAGCTCGAAAGTTGGGCCACACTCTTTAAGAGCCTTTCTGACCCACACCGACTTCAGATCATCCAACATTTGCAGTTAGGCGAACACCGAGTTGCTGACCTTGTCGACCACCTCGGCCTTGCCCAGTCCACCGTGTCAACGCACGTGGCCTCGCTTCGGAACGCCGGCCTCCTCGCCAGCCACACTCACGGCAGAGCCACCTACTACACCCTGGCGCACCCACAGGAAACCGCACAGCTCCTTACGGCCGCCTCAGCAGTCCTGACTAGTGCAGACAAATGCATTGAGTCCTCTCAGCAGAAGGGCACCAGCCATGTCTGACCTGGTAAAGCAGTCCACACACGACCACGAAGGGCACAACCACAGCATCTCTGCCGACGCTGACCGCCGGTATCTGTGGCTGGCTTTGATCATTCTTGGCGCGTTTATGATCGCCGAGGTCGTAGTCGGTTTCATGACCGGCTCCCTTGCGTTGCTTTCGGATGCCGGGCACATGTTGTCCGATGTGGGCGCAATTGCGTTGGCGCTGTGGACCATTCGACTGATTGCCCAGCCCCCAAAAGGGGCGCTGACATGGGGGTTGAAGCGCGTTGAGATCATCTCTGCCGCAGCTAACGGCATCACGCTACTGGTTGTTGCCGGCGTTATTGCCGTCGAAGCGATCCACCGCCTGCTTGAACCGCCCGAGGTCGACGGCGGCCCTGTGCTGATCGTTGCCGCGGTGGGGGTGGCAGTAAATATCGTGGTCGCATGGTTGGTTGCGCGTGCAAACCGTTCGAGCCTTAACGTCGAGGGTGCATATCAGCACATTCTGACCGACCTCTACAGTTTCATCGGGACGATGATCGCCGCCTTGATCATCATGTTCACTGGGTGGGTGATAGCTGATGTCATTGCATCGTTGCTGGTATGCGGGCTCATGGTGTACGCGGCGTGGAATCTGCTTCGCGATGCCGGCCGGGTTCTCCTAGAAGCGGCTCCAAAAGGCATTGACCTGGAAGAAATCACGGAACACATCCTTGAGCTTCCCCACGTGCAGCGTGTACACGATTTGCACGTGTGGAGCGTCTCGACTGACCTGCCGGCCCTTTCGGCACACGTTGTTGTCGACGACGAGTGTTTTGAGGATGGGCACATCCCCCAACTGCTCGACCAGGTGCAGGACTGCGTTGCGGGGCATTTCGACGTTGAGCACTCCACCTTTCAGTTCGAACCGCCTAAGCATGGGACTCACGAGTACCACCCGCACCCCTAGTTTGAACTGTCACGTCATGGTTCATCTTTGTCTGGTTTCAAGGCATCGTTCACACCCCGCAGATGCGAAGAACCGTTTACCCAACACAGCTCAAACAGATGTGTTGACTACACACCCTTTCTGTTCGTTTTGTTCGCGTTTTCAGCCATAAATCGGCCAGTTACCCAACACAGCGAGTTCACAACCGAGCACTTGTGGTGAGCAACTGAGGGGTTATATGCCCAAGAACCCTCATGTACATATATGTCGATTTCATCGACATATTGAGAAGATATGTCGAAATTTCGCCGTTTTTTCGACATAACCCTCGTTTGATGCCCCACTCCTCGCGCTTAGAGGAGCAACTGTCAGAACGTGGCGTGGCCGAGGTCGATTGCGCCGAGCGCCCAAGAACCAGGACCCGATCACGCCATAGGATGGAAGCGTGCACATAAATGTGCAGTGTCAAACTCGAAGGAGGAGCGTAATGAGCGCAGAAGACAAGTTTGAAAACACCGCCGACAAAGTGGGCGGAAAGATTCAGGAAGGCGCCGGAAAGCTCACCGGGGACAAGGAAACCGAAACCCGCGGTAAAGCAGAAGCCGCTAAGGCTGATTTCAAAGACAAGATCGACGACGCTAAGAACTCGGCCAAAGACACGTTTGACGACGTCAAAGACTCCGTAAAGGGTGCTGTCGACGGCCTGCTTGGAAACGACAAAAAGTAAGACTCACTAAAGCTCCGAGGTTCCCGCTGGGCATTCTCAGCGGGAACCTCGGGGCTTCCACACTCACAGTCCAAACGGTCCGCACAATAGAAATCACCACATGCCACACGATTTGGTCGACCTTGTTTTTGACGGTCAGTGCGGTTTTTGCACACGTGCCGCCTACGCAATCAAGCGCTTTGATAGAAAAGCGCGCATCCGACTGCACCCCGCTCAACGGCCCGGCGTTCACGAACGGTTCAGTCTCACTGAAACTGACACACAGCAAGCCGCTTGGGCCTTCACTCACGACCGCAGTGCCTCCGGAGCGGAGTCCATCAACCTGGTCCTCGACGTGACCTTTGGAACTCGGCTGTTCACACAGCTCTACAGGATCCCCGGAGTTCGCTCCTTACAAGACCGCGCATATGGATGGGTCGCAGAACACCGCTACCTTCTTCGTGGCACAACACCCTGGTGCCAGTCGCACCCAAATGACTGCCACCTCGGGACCGGCACCGCAAGCTGCTCATTGCACTAGAACGATAAGCCGTGGGAGATCTCTCAAGGGTTTAAATTTCCATAAAACGGCCTAGAATCGTTGAACAAGCACTCTTTGGGAAACGGAACATGACGACCATCGACATCAACTCAGACCTGGGAGAATCTGTCGCCGGAGTTGCAATAAGCGACGATGACGCGATTCTTGATGTCGTTTCTTCTGCCAACGTGGCCTGTGGCTACCATGCCGGAACACCCCACGGAATCGCAGCGACAGTGAAGTCAGCTGCAAGCCGAAACGTCACGATTGGCGCCCACCCCTCATATAACGATCCCGCCGGCTTTGGCCGTCGCTTCATTGACTACGACCCTCACCAGCTCGCCGATGAGGTGCTCTACCAAATTGGTGCGCTCGACGCGATCGCACGTTCCCACGGCTCGCACGTGCGCTACGTCAAACCCCACGGTGCGCTCTACAACGAAATCGTGCACAACACCGCTCACGCTCAGGCGGTCGTGGACGCAGTGCGCGCCTTCTCCACAAACATTCCGCTACTTCTATTGCCCGGTTCAGTCGCGGGCGCAATCGCCCAGAAGGCCGGGGTCGACGTCATTACCGAGGCGTTCGCCGACCGCGCCTACAACCCGGACGGCACGCTGGTATCTCGTAAAGAAGCCGGAGCCGTCGTCACCGATCTTGACCACGTGTGCGCCCGCGTCATCGACATGGCCACAAAAGGAACCGTGACCGCCCGCGACGGGTCCACCATTCACATCGATGCCCAGTCAATCTGTGTGCACGGCGACTCCCCCGGAGCCGTCGAGGTGTCCCGGGCGATTCGCAGCGCACTCCAAGACGCCGGCGTGACGGTAGAAAGTTTCGTATGACCCCCGAGTTCCGCCTCATGGGTACCCGTTCGGTTCTCATCGACCTCCCCGACACCCGGACCGTCATGCGATGGCACGCCCACCTAAACGCGCACCCGCTCGACGGCCAAATCGAAGTCATCGCGGCAGCCAACACACTGCTCTTCAAAGCAGACACACGGCGAGCCCTCGATGCCGCTTTAAAAACCCTGCGCTCACTGCAGCCGCCAGAAGTGCGGGAGCAAGAAAACAAAACCGTTGAAATCGACGTGGTGTACTCCGGCGAAGATCTCGAAGAAGCCGCGAACCTGTACGGCATGTCACCGCAGGCGCTCATCGACTTCCACACGAGCGAGGAATGGACGGCTGCCTTTGGCGGGTTCGCCCCTGGCTTCGTGTACTGCACCTCGGCCTCACAGTCGTGGGACACACCCCGAAAGTCTTCGCCACGCCCCCAAGTCCCAGCTGGGTCCGTTGCCTTGGCTGGCCCGTATTCCGCCGTGTACCCCATCGACTCGCCAGGCGGCTGGCAACTGATAGGAACCACACCCACCCCTGTATGGGATGAAACTCAGAACCTACCTAACCTCATCCAGCCTGGCGACACCGTGCGTTACCGCGCTGTCACGGAACACATCAACGTGAAGCCGCCCACCACCTCGGCGGTCTCCCCGCACCCTGGGGAGCCCGTAGCAACCGTGACCGAGGTGGGACTCCAGGCCCTCTTTCAGGACCTGGGTCGCGTGGGGCACGGCGATGTGGGCGTGTCCACGTCCGGAGCCTTGGACCGCGGGGCTACCCGGCAGGCTAACCGCATCGTGGGCAACAGTTCGAGCGCGACGGTCATTGAGTGCCTGTTTGGTGGCTTCTCGTTCTGCGCGGATGTCGACGTGACGTGTGCGGTCACTGGCGCTCAGGCGCCTCTCACGGTCGATGGTCAGCCCACTCCCCTGCGGACGCCCGTTGTGATTCCGGCAGGTGCCAAGTTGTCTGTGGGCGCCCCCACGTGCGGGGCGCGTAATTATGTGGCAGTCCGAGGTGGTTTCGCCGCTCCCACTGTCATGGGATCGACCGCCACTGACACGCTTTCGAAGCTGGGCCCTGACCCCATTGTTGCTGGTCAAAAACTCAGCGTGGAAACCGATTCCGTACCTGCGGCTGTGGGGGAAGCCGAACCCCGCACTTTGCCCGAGCAACTTGACGCCGTCACGTTGCGTGCCGTTCCTGGACCGCGAGCGCACTGGTGTGCCCCCAGTGAGCTTGACACGCTTACCGCGCAGTCCTGGACGGTGAGTTCAACCTCGAACCGGATCGCGCTTCGACTTACCCCCAGTGAGGACGGCCGGGCACTGAAGCGGGCAGAAGACAAGGGGGAACTTGCGAGCGAAGGCATGGTGTCCGGAGCTATTCAAGTGCCACCGGAAGGCCACCCCGTGTTGTTCCTCGCTGACCACCCAGTCACGGGCGGATACCCCGTCATTGCTACTGTCGTGGCAGAAGACCTCGACCTTGCTGCCCAGCTTCCTCCGGGCGCACTCATACACTTTGACCTCGTCGATATTCCAGGAGAAGCAGTATGACGTTGAAGTCTGTTCTTATCGCTAATCGCGGGGAAATTGCGGTACGAATCGCCCGTGCTGCGGCCGATCATGGTCTGCGGTCTGTGGCCGTGTACTCCGATGCTGACGCGAACGCGTTGCACACCCGCGTCGCTAGCGAAGCCTATCGCCTTCCTGGAACCACACCAGCCGATACGTATATGAACATTCCTGCGATCATCGAGATTGCTCTTCGAGCGCAGGTCGACGCGGTCCACCCCGGGTACGGTTTCTTGGCAGAGAATGCTGAGTTCGCGGCCGCCGTCACCGAGGCTGGTCTGGCGTGGATTGGCCCGCCTGCGGATGTGATCGAAACCCTTGGCAACAAGGTAAAGGCACGCGAAATTGCGGTAAGCGTCGGCGCTCCGTTGGCTCCCGGTTCTGACGGGCCTGTGGAGCACTGGGAAGATGCGCACGCGTTCGCACAAGAGCACGGACTGCCGATCGCCATTAAGGCTGCTTATGGCGGTGGCGGACGTGGCCTCAAGGTTGTCCACGAACTCACAGACGTTGAAGACGCCTTCGCCGCAGCTGGGCGCGAGTCCCGTGCCGCTTTTGGACGTGATGAGTGTTTCGTTGAAAAGTTCCTGGTCAAGCCCAGGCACGTCGAAGCGCAGATTCTTGCTGACACACACGGCAACACTGTTGTTGTTGGGTTGCGCGACTGCTCTTTGCAGCGCCGCAATCAGAAGCTCTTGGAAGAAGCGCCTGCACCGTTCCTCACAAGCAATCAAGAGAACATGATCCGCCGAGCTTCCGTCGCCATTTGCGAGGCGGTTGGCTACGTGGGTGCGGGAACGGTTGAGTTCCTAGTTGCAGACGACGGAACCATCAGCTTCCTCGAGGTCAATACGCGCCTGCAGGTTGAACACCCGGTGACGGAAATGACCACGGGCGTTGATCTGGTTGGCGAACAGTTCCGGATTGCAGGTGGCTTGCCCCTGTCCTTTGTTGCTGAGGTTCGTGACGGGTCGCTTCCCCAAAACGGGCATGCGATTGAGTTTCGTCTCAACGCCGAGGACGTTACTGCTGGCTATGTTCCGTGCCCTGGCACGGTGACCCGTTTTGAAGCACCGACGGGGCCAGGCATCCGGGTTGACTCCGGTGTGACAACAGGGTCTACAGTTCCTGGAGCGTATGACTCGATGATGGCCAAGCTCATTGTGCATGGGTCAACGCGTGCGCAAGCGATCAGGCGGGCCCGGCAGGCGTTCCGTGAACTCGTCATTGAAGGCGTCGCATCGGTGGCACCCTTCCACCAAGCGGTTCTTGAGCATCCAGACTTCGTTGACGATTTCGCTGTCCACACCACGTGGATCGAGCAAGATTTCGCGGGTGACTTCGAACGTAGTCAGATCTATGCGGACCACAGTACTGACCAGCCACTCACACGTTTCGGTATCGAGCTGGACGGGAAGCGCTTAGAACTGGGCCTGCCTGCTCAGCTCCTCACGCAGATGGCCGCTTCCACCCACCCAGGTGACGGAACACGTGAATCTGGTGACACCTCGGCGGATGCCAACATAACAGAGAACACTGTCACCAGCCCTTATGCCGGCAACTTCGTCACCTGGAAGGTCACGGATGGCGAAGAGGTTAACGAAGGGCAGACGGTCGCCGTGATTGAAGCCATGAAAATGGAATCCAACGTAGTGGCGCCAACAGCAGGAACTGTGGAGTGCGAGCCCTTTTCTGCTGGCGATCAAGTGTCTGCTGGTGCAACGATTGCACGCATTGTGTAGGTTGTTCTGGCCCACCGATATGGACAGGCGTGCCACAGCGCATAAAGAGATGAGCATCTCGTAAACTGGACTGGTGCCTGTCAATTATGTTTCTGCTCATCAACGCGCCACCCGCACACTTCTCGACGAGATTTCGACTGGAAAACTGCTTCCGGGACAAAAGCTCAATGAAGTGGAGTTGGCGGCTCGGCTCAACGTTTCACGCAACACCTTGCGTGAAACGTTTATTGCGCTTGAAGACTACGGAGTTATTGTGCGACGTCCTCACAGGGGCGTCCACGTAACACTTCCCAACGAAGAGCTTATTGACGAGATTTTTCGGTTGCGGTCACTTCTTGAGCCAGCTGTTTTGCGTTGGTCAGTGGGGCTAGATACTGATGCTCTCCACGAATGTGTACACGATGGTCAATTGGCTCGAGAAGCCCACGATCACGAAGGCGTAGGAGACGCGAACCAGCGCTTCCACGCGATCATCATTGAAGGTAGTGGCTCAGCCTATGCCGAGGAAATGATGACGCGCGTCCTCGCCATGATGCGCCTGTTGTTCATTCAAGTGTCGACCGAGCACCACGGTTTCCACTACCCATATGTAGAACTCAACGAAGAACTCACCCTTCTTGTGGAGTCGGGACAACGCGAACAAGCCGCGGAGAAAATGCGGACGTACCTCGAGCAGTCGCGCAATGAACTGCGTGAACTTCTGAACGGCCCGGCTGAACGGCCTTAGCCCTGCCAGAGGGCCGCGATGCCGGTGAGCGACTTCCAGCCCAACCAGATAGTGAGGAGCCACGTGAGGGTTCCCACGACTGCAAGCCACTTGGGGTACGCATAGCCGTGGAGAAGGTCGCGGCGGGCCCACGCGACCCACATGACCACTGCGAAACCAATGGGCAGGATTAGGCCGTTAAATGCGCCGGCGAAAATCAATAGCGTCTGCGGCGCTTTGTTGAGAGCCAGGTATGCAATTGCGCATACCAGGATAAAAGCAACGGTGAGCAGACTGCGGACTCGCGCGCTGGTCTTCTGGGTGGTCACGAAGCTGATCGACGTGTAGGACGCACCGATCACTGATGTCAGGCCCGCCGCCCAGAGAACAACACCAAAGAACCGCAAACCGATTTCGCCGGCGGCAGCGCGGAAGGCGTCGGCGGCGGTGTTGTCGTTCGACAGGGCGACGCCTCCGGCAACAACACCCAGGATTGCCAGGAAGAGCAGGACGCGCATGATTCCTGTGACGATCACGGACATGACCGAAACACCGGTGATGTGACCGACGTTTTCAGCGCCTGTGATCTTGGAGTCGATCAGGCGGTGAGCACCTGCGAAGGTGATGTAGCCGCCAACGGTTCCACCGATCAGCGTGGTGATAACCAGAACGTCCACTTGTTCGGGGAGCACCGTGTTTTTCAGCGCTGCACCAATTGGTGGCTCAGAGACGATCGCCACGTACAGCATGAGCAGAATCATGATGGCGCCCAGCGCAACAACGATCCGATCAAGGGCGGCCCCGGCACTCTTGAAGACAAAAACCACGATTGCGATGAGCGCCGATACTGCTCCGCCGATTCTCGCGTCGACCCCAAGCATGGCGTTGATGCCTAACCCCGCACCGCCGATGTTTCCGATGTTGAAGATCAAACCACCCACGAATACAAAGGCAGCCATGACCCAACCGATTCCGGGGAGAACACGGTTGCCGAGTTCGTTAGCCCGGAGTCCCGTTACTCCTAGCACGCGCCACACGTTGAGCTGGATTGCGATGTCGACCAAAAGCGAAACAAGGATGGCAAACGCAAATGCGACGCCCAGCTGAACCGTGAAAACCGAGGTCTGTGTGATGAATCCAGGGCCAATTGACGAGGTGGCCATGAGGAACATCGCACCAAGGATGGCTGTGCGACTTGACCCGGTGAGCTTTGTGCGTTTCTTAGCGTCGCTCTGGGTGACCGCTTCTGGTGACGTCGTTGAGTCGTTGTTGACAGCTGACGAGCCACTGTCGGGTGTGGGCTCAGGGTTGGGCGTGTTCATGGTTGACCTTGCTACCACACTTTGTACTTCTTGGATGAGAATTGAATGCCGTGCGAGTCCTTTCGGCAAATGACGCCCAGGTCCTTATTCGTGGTGCATTCAAAGCCCTTGACGGCTAGCACTTTCCCGTACTCAAGAACCGAGGTCGAACCCTGGTGGTTGAGATATGCGGCGTCACTGACGGCAAACATCTCACCCTTTTTGCCTACTGGCAGACGAATAGCATTCGCTGGCTGCTCTTCTGGAGCGCCGTCTGCAGCGGGGACCATAGGCACATCGGCTGGAAAACGGTTGGACAGGCACCCGACTTCATCAGACGCGATCATGCAAAAGTGAACTTCTGAGGGCGTCTGGAAATAGTAGGCGTCTTCGTTCGAGTACATCAGCTTTTCGTGAAAGTCGGCCTTGTTGGCCTTGGGCCCACCAAAGTGTTCAGCAAACGGGGTCTTTGGCTTTGACGGCTCTTTCTTTGCGGATTTGCTGTCTACAATGTCGCTGGTTTTTGTGGGCGCAGACTCGGAAGGAGCGGCGTCGCTCTCTTCCGTTGACTGGCTTTGGTTCTCAACGGTCGATTCGCCTCCGGATGTTTGCGTAGAACCGCATCCAGCCAGGGCGATGATAGCAGCGGCGGCAAGGCACACACGGAGAAGATTCATAGTCCTATCGTAGGTCATTCGCAATCCGAAAAACGCCCGAGGTCGCACCCAGCTGGCAACGACCTCGGCGACCGTATTTGTCATAGGTGGCGACAGTGGAGGTGCCCCTGAGGAGTGAGCTAGATCCCAGTACTCACGAAACAGTCAGGCCATGTTGAGTTTATGTGGAGGGCGCGTTCAACAGTTGTTCACTGACCGTCCGTAACGTCGCAAACGTCTCACCAAGACAGTGGCTGACAACAACCAATAGCAGCCACTACATCCGTTCGCTCGAAAGGACCAGCTCAATGACTTTCCAGAACAACATCGACGAACTGCAGAAATCCACTGTTATCGACCGCAATGGCGACAAGATCGGCTCGGTCGGACAGGTTTACGTACACAACAGCACCAACACCCCGTCATGGGTCACCGTCAACACGGGACTCTTTGGCACAAAGGAAACCTTCATCCCACTGAACGAAGCCGAACTCAAGGGCGAGGAAATCCACGTGCCTTACGAAAAGGACTTCGTTAAGGACGCACCAAACATTGACGAAGACAGCGAACTGTCGCCTGAACAGGAGAACGAACTGTACCGCTACTACGGCGTGCAGGACGACAACGCTGATGCTGGTGTAGCCGGTGACGCTGACCGCGCAGGTGAAGCTGGTGACGCTGACCGCGCTGGTGAAGCTGGCGTGGCTGGAACCGCAGGTGTTGCTGGAACTGCTGGCGTTGCCGGTGCTGCTGGTGCTGCAGACGGACAGCGCGAGGGCGTTGTTGCTGATGACGCACACGCAACCGCTGACCGCGACGGTGTTGCTGCGCAGGAAGGTGTTGCTGCTGACGCACACGCTGCTGGAGACGTTAACGCTGACCAGAAGGTCACCTTGCACGAAGAACGCGTCAACGTTGGCAAGGAAAAGGTTGAAACTGGTCGCGTTCGCCTCCGCAAGCACGTTGTGACTGAAACCAAGAGCGTTGAAGTTCCTGTTGAGCGCGAAGAGCTGGTTGTTGAGCGCACCCCTGCTACTGGTGACGCACCTGCAGGCACCGTTGGTGAAGAGGAAGTAGAAGTTTCACTGTCTGAAGAACGCCCAGTCATTGACAAGGAAACTGTTGCAACCGAAGACGTTCACGTAGGTACCCGCACCGTGCAGGACACCGAACGCGTTTCGACCGACGTTGCACACGAAGAAGTTGACGTTGACAACGTTGACGGTGGCACAGTAGACCCTAACCGCACTGACAACCTGGGCTAAACGGCACTGACCGTTTCCCACCGGGGACATCACGTGCACACACCAGTGGCACATCGCTTTTGCGGTGTGCCACTGGTTTTTGTGCGTTCGGTTTGGCGAAAGGAGAGAGCCTGCCGTTAGGCTAAAGCACGACGAACACTTGGACCTGAAATACGTTGACGTCCCTGTTCTGGATTCAACGCCACTACCGTTATTGCGTCTGCACGTGTGACCGTAAAGAATCAGTACGGTTGCTCATTCAATATCCAGGTCGGCTTTGACCTCGTCCCAAGGAACCGCACCGTCGGCCTCGACCTCAGCACGTGAGGCTCGCGCCGCTGCAATGTCGGCGCGATCCTCCGTAGCCTCAATCTGTCGTTCCGTGTCACCCGCATCGGTGACGAGGGCGCGCTCTTCTGCAACGACGAGCACCTCTGCTCCATTGAGAGCTTCACCGAGGACGTCGTTGACTGCCCATTCGAGGGAATCAAGTGCATCTTCTCCCCCGCTGATCGCTTCGGCCTCCCGGTCGTTTACCCGAATGAGTGCAGCGCCACCGATCGGCACAACACCGTCTTCGTCAGTGCCGTGTTCCTCAACGATTCGCGCCCATGCGGAGTCCAAAGCGCCTGGCGTCAAGGCTCGCACCCGAACTCGATAGGTGAGATCTTGCGTGGTGTGTCGATCGAACCAGTCGTTGGATAACGTCCAAATTGTCATGTCTTAAGTATCAGGCCGGGCACCTGGCGTCGCAAACAGTGCGCCTCATTTTTGAAGTGCTGGAATAAGGCGCCGACGAGCTCTGAAAGTCTCATCGATGTTCGATGCGCGGATTGCCTAGCTGACCGGCTCCACCCGGCGTCGAAGACCGCTGGTGAACAGTTGAAGCTAAACCGGAAACTATGCTGACTGACGTGAACACGTTTCTTCTAACATGGAACCCCGTGTACGGTGGCCTCAATGAGTCGACGATCCGACGCAACGTCGAGCTCACCGCTCAGGGCAAGCATGCACCCGGCAGATGGAACACCGGTGGCACCACGCGAAAGATTAAATCCGGCGACCGCGTATTTTTGCTTGTTCTGGGATCCGGCGATCACGGCATATTCGCCAGCGGGTTCACCACAAGCGAGGTGTACAAAGAGGTGCATTGGAATGACCCTCGGAAGTTAGCCAACTATGTCGACCTCGAGTGGGACGAATTTCTAGAACCGGCCGATGCGCTCCCCGGCGATGTACTGCAGACAGTTTTCACCGCTAATCGTTGGCGCCCACGTTCAAGCGGAACACAAATTGTTCAGGGTCGCGAAAACGAGCTGGAACATATGTGGAGCGAGCACACCCAAGAGGTGCGAGCTCAGCGGACGTAGTTTAAGAGCTGGTCGCCACGGATACACTGGAAACCATGAGTGAAGCAGCATTCAGAATTCGCCAGGTCACCTTCGACTGCCACGACCCTTCTAAGCTAGCCCAGTTCTGGTCAACTGCAACGGGATGCGAGATCGTCGCCGACTACGGCGATTTCGTAATGGTCAATTCCACACCAGCTCTGGGGTTTCAGCGAGTTGAGCGCCCCACACCCGGGAAAAACCGTATGCATATCGACGTTGGCGGGGTTGAACGCAAAGCTCTGGTGGAGCGTCTAACATCCTTGGGCGCTACCACACTCAGTGACCACGAGGCACCGGGACTCGTATGGACAGTTATGCAGGATCCGGAAGGCAATGAGTTTTGTGTAGGCAATCCCGACTTATAGGTTCGAGGCTGACCATTCGGACCCCAACTTAGATCCCCCCCGCGAAGTCCATGGGAAGCGGATGGGGTCGTTTGATGGCCATGCGAATAACGTCTGCGCGATGGTTGTGGAAAGCCTGGTACTCAGGCGAGTGTCACTCGTCGAAAATAAGCTCGATCGGCTCCGTTTCCCGCAGTTCGTGATCCCAGACGTAAAAGCGGTCGTCGCCGGGTAGCTTGCCCTCCTGGTCCTCGGCGACGGGGACGGCGTTCTGCGGGAATCCGTCGGCTTCGGAGCGCCACGTTTCGGTTTCTTTCACTACGTGATCTGCTGAGCGGGCGAGACGGCGACGGTCGGAATCGTCATACACCGGTTAGAGGAACCAGTATCCCTCATCGGTATCGTCGATTTCGCCGCCGTTCTCCGACATCAGACGCTCGCGCAAAACGACTGTGAATGCGCGCCCCAGTGCTTCTTCGGCGGCGCCAATTCGTGATTCATCAACGGGAAAGACCATACAAGAAGTAAATTGGGCACCCTCAGCCCTCGGCAACACCCTACACCTGCAATAGCGGCTCTGTGTGGAGCGCACTAGGGGTACTGTTCAAGCATTAAGCGCCACGAACTCATCAATGGCAACATAAGTTATTGCCTAATGTAACGAACACTCATGACATTCGGCCAACATTAAACAATTCGAAATTCTTCGTACTCACACGCCATGCGACCGCACATACGCCCTGCCGAAATCAGCGAAGCGTGTACTTCTGCGAAGAGACCTGAAGCCCGTGTTCACCCTGTATGCAGATGACACCGAGCTTCATGTCCGTAGTGCACTGGAAGTCCTCGACATCCAGAACTTCGCCGTAGCCGAGCACCTTTGCCTGTCCATCCTGCTTCATGAACTCCGTGTCGCTCATTCCGAACATTTCGGCCTTTTTGCCGGCGTACATACGGGAAGCATTAGCGGGCCCGTAACCGCCATCCGCTTGCTGGACCTCAGGGGCATTGGGCGGAGTGGCACCCATGTGCATACAGCCGACGAATTCGCTGGTGATCACACACTGGTGCTTACCCGACTGAGTCTGGAAGTAGTACTTGCCGTTGGCAGCGAAGCCCGCGGGGTCGACTTTCTTGCCATCGAAGGATGCACCCATCGCGTTTTTACCTGCAGGTTTTTCTTTTTCCTTCGGCTTTTGCGGCTCGTCAGAGTCCTGCGTTGGAGTGCTCTCCGTGGTGGCCTCACTCGGGGCTTCCTGCGCTGGTGTGCTGTCGCCGGTTGATACCGACGCTTTATCTGAACCACAGCCGGCAAGGGTCAGTGCAGCGGCAACAGCAATGGCAATGCGAACAGTCTTCATGCATTCACCTTTCGGGAACTTTCCACGACTTTCGTACAGAATACCTGCCCGCAGACACTTCTGGCAGGTCGCCCAAGATCACCCAATACCGGTTTCATTTAATGAGATGGCGGTTGCGCAGACCAGGGTTCAAACACTCATCGAACCCGCGCCTGCTGACTTAGAGGATCGCAATGATGCAGACCCCGAATACACCCAGGAGAAACCGGAAGCTGCTCAAGAGCAAAGGCGACTTCAGCCGTGAAGAACTGACGGCCTTCCTTGTATGCCTTGCTGAGCGCGTCCGCGCCGACGACGTCCATCCCCGATCTCGAGATTTACCGCCGAACAAATGCGGGCAGTGACAAGGTATCGCCGTCGCAGGATGGTGCTTTGTGTATCCTTTGGGTGTCGTTGACGCCTTGAAGGAGCAAGCAAGTCCCATGACCCACCCACGCGCCGTGTCAAAGGAAGGCTTCGGAGCCCGCGCCCTGCGTTTCCTACCGCGCCGCTCGGACTGGTCGCGCGCGACGATTGGGCGCGACCTCTCGGCAGGGCTCATGGTGGCCCTCGTCGCGCTCCCCCTCGCGCTGGGCTTCGGCGTTGCGTCCGGCGTCGGCGCGGCGGCCGGAATCACGACAGCCATCGTCGCGGGCATCCTGGCCGCGGTCTTCGGCGGTAGCAACGTCCAGGTGAGCGGTCCGACCGGCGCAATGACCGTCGTGCTTATCCCCATCGTGGCCACCCACGGCGCCGACGGAGTCCTCGTCGTCGGAGTATTGGCGGGCCTCATGCTGCTCGTGCTAGCGGTCACCGGTGCTGGGCGGGCGATGAAGTACATGCCGCTACCGGTCGTCGAAGGGTTCACGGCTGGCATCGCGGTGATCATCGGCCTGCAACAGCTACCTGCAGCACTCGGGGTCGAGGCGGAAGGTGAAAAAGTCCTCAGGTTGGCGTGGGACGCAATCACAGCTTGGCTAGGCGCTCCGGCATGGCAGGCACCCGTGATGACCCTCGCGGTGGCGGTCGGAATTGTGGTTGCTGCGCGCGTTCGTAGTGGCTTTCCCGCAGCACTGGTGTTGGTAGCTATCGCAACGGCCATCAACGTGCTGGCAGGTAGCGGGCTCAAGACCATTGGTTACATCCCGTCGACCTTGCCTGCTCCGCGCTGGCCACAGATCCCGTGGGAGCACCTGGACTCGTTGCTGTTGGCGGCAGTCGCTGTTGCTGCTCTCGGGGCGTTGGAATCGTTGCTTTCTGCGACGGTCGCCGACGCGATGACCGTCGGCGACCGACACGATCCCGACCGAGAGCTCTTCGGCCAGGGCATCGCCAACGTCGTCGCTCCCCTGTTCGGCGGGATTCCCGCGACGGCAGCGATCGCTCGAACTGCCGTCAACGTGCGGGCAGGCGCAGGCACACGCTTGGCAGCGGTGTTCCATTCGCTACTCCTGCTCGTCGCCGTGCTTATCGCGGCCCGGTGGGTGGGCGAGATCCCCCTCGCCGCGCTCGCCGGCGTGCTCATCGCCACTGCGGTACAGATGATCCACCCGCGGAACATCGGCTCGGTGGTGCGGGCCACCAAGGGTGATGGGGCCACCCTGCTTATCACGGCCGCCGCCACTGTCGTGTTCGACCTTGTCGTCGCCGTGCTCATCGGCCTTGTTGTGGCAGGCTTCTTCGCACTGCGCGATACCGCCCGCACGGCGGTATTCGAAGCGACCCCACTGGACAAGGGAGATCACCGTGACGAGGAACGCGAGCTCCTCGACGAACACATCGCCGCCTTCCGTGTCGAGGGCCCACTCTTTTTTGGCGCGGCGCACGATTTCCTCCTCGAACTCGCTGGGGTCTCGACAGTTAAGGTCGTCGTGCTCCGCATGCGCTACGTCACAACCATCGACGCCACTGGCGCCCAGATGCTCGCCGACACGATCGGGCGCCTCGAACGCCGTGGCATTCGGGTCTTACTTTCCGCCACGAAGCCTGAGCACGTTCCGGTGTTACGCGAACTCGGCGTCTTCGATCAACTCGCGCACGAGAATAACGCCTTCGACAACACCCTCGACGCCATCGCTCACGCCCGGTTGCACGTCGCGCGCATTCAGCATGAAGAATCCGATGACGCACCAGAGCCTCCCCAGAGTGACCAGCACAACAAGTAGCGCTGTCGCAGGACTATCATTCGAAGTACGCCACCCCTGCGACATCGTCGCGCGTCGGAATCGGCAACTCATCGACCCGACCGACATCCCGCGCCACATCCAGAAGAGCCCTGCCTATGTGAGGCCGCCGGGCCGCCTTTGTCAGGATGTCGCGAACCTCGGCCTCCATAGATTGCCCGTGCTCCTTCGCCTGAGATGCGAGCTGTTGCTTCACGTGGTCATCGATACCACGCACGATGATGAATGCCATCGGAGCCACCTCCTTCTGTTATCAACCATGAACGCTTTGCTGGAGATGGGGCCAGGCCGGATCGTCGACGGCGACGAGTCGTTCGAGGTCGTGCACAGAGATTCCTGTGCTTGTCAGATTTACATTTCCAGTTGCAGAGCAGTCTCTTCCTCGTCGACGATGCTCGACTGCCCGGACGTCGGGATCTTGTCGTGCTTGTCGCGGCCTAGGTCCCAGGTGGGGATTCGACGCAACTAAATGGGCGGGTATCTCAGTGGGATGATGGCTGGTTTCCAGCCGATGCTTTTACTCCTTAAGCTTAGCCGTTGCTTTCGGTGCTGTGTTTGGAAAGTGCACGCAGCCACACCCGGGTGACCCACTACCCTGGTCGCGATCATCGCCTCGTCGAACCCGGCCGAGATGGCTTGGTCTATCGCGAGCTTCCTCAAGCTGAGGAAGCCCCTTCCTGGGGCTCGTTCATCAACCTGCAGATCGCAGACGAGGACATCCCGCTTTCCATGTTGGAAGCCGGGGCGCTCCCTGTGCCGGAACCGCATGCTCGGAGGGCCGATTCAGCCAAGATTCACCTCGCATGCGGTGACGATCGCCGATGCTGCGCTGATCGCTTCCCTGACGTCCTGGAGGGTCGCCGTCGGCTGATCATCGCTGGGATATTCTGTCGCGTTCCGCACCTGGCGCATCCATTCGAACTCCTCGAGTGCAGCGTCCTCGATGAACTCGGCGGCAGCCACTCCCGTGTTCCGGTGGGCTCCGCCAACCGGGCGCACCCGCAACCCCTTCGTGGCCAGCACGGCGACGAGCGCCTTGCGCGCAGCGTCGTAGGCCGCCGTGAACGCCATGGCCTGGTCATCGGAGCCGGCCAGCGCCTCAGCGGTGCGCACATGTTGTTTCGCCATCTCGATCACTGTCACCGCATAATCCCTGTTTACCGCGACCCTTTCCAGCCGGCGGTTCGCGAGCATCCGAGCGATGACGTCAGACATGAAGATTCCCAGTCATCACGTCAAGGGTGGGGCGTGAGCGCAACGTCGCCACGAACGGCGTCGGGTCATCCGTCTCCCAATCCTCGGTGGAAAGTCTGGTGACGTTCACCGGCACATCGAGTCGCTCCCCGGTTTCGGAAGCGATCGCCGCCAGCACCCGGCGCGGAGCAGAACCTAGGACGAGGACATCGATATCGTTAGGGAACTGCCCTGCTTCGCCGGCTCGTCGGGCTGCCCAGGATCCGTAGATCAGTACGCGCTCGACCCCCTCCACCCCGTCGAACTGCTCACGGAGAACGGGCACAGGCCCATAGGTGGCCTCGATAATCTCGCGCATGGGCCTGAACAGCGGATGCTCATCATCGGCTCGCACAAGTCGATTGCGTCCTTCATGACGGTCCCGGAGAATGCCACTCTCCACGAGCCGCCCCACCTCACGATGAACCACCGGGCTACTGACGCCGGTGCGGCGGCCGAGCTCAGCCAGTGAGAACTCTCGGTCGGGATGACTCAGGGATTCCGCAAGGATTGCCCCGACCGCGTCGGAGCGCACAAATGGAGTCAACTGTGAGCCGGGAACCTTCACAGAACGAGAATATATCTTCCACTTATGGGAAGTGTCAATGGTGCACGTCAGACGTTAAACCTGAGCTCGACGACGTTCAGGCGGTTAGGTACATCACGACCGCGTCACTTGCGGACAATCGCCGAGGGCCGCCAGCGTGCGAAACCACCCTCGGAACTGGGCACCGGCACTTTTGTCAACGTCTACTGGTTGAGGGGTAAGTTAGGACTCAAGTCGCCAATCAAGCCCGTCGCGGAGGAACAAGATCCGCACATGGCGTCGATCCGCTGACCCCTGCCAGAACTCCACGCGAGTGGGAACCACGCGCCAGACGACCCACTCGTCTGGATTAACACCCTCCTGCGCCGCAGCGCTTCGAGCGCGCAGGTCGGCCAAGCACTCTTCTCGCGAAGCCTCGATCACGGGACCACGCACTCGCACGGAGCGCATGATTGGCTGCCACCAGAAGGTGAGCGCCGCATGTGAACTAGCCTCCAGTTGGATGGCCTTGGCGCTCGTACGAGTGCTGGCGAATGCCCACCCGTTAGCGCCCACGTCTTTCAACACCAAGACCCTGGCATCGGGCACCCCCTGCGAGTCGACCGTCGAAAGGGTCATCGCGTGCGGCTCAGCGACCCCGCACTGGCGAGCGTCCTCCAACCAGTCGAGGAATAGGGCAACCGGATCGTCAGGCACGTCATCGAGGTTTAGCGGCGGTGCAGCTCCCGTCAACGACGGGATCGAACGCAGCAAGGACCTGGTCTCGTCGGTCATGCGACCTCCAAAGGGGAAATCGTCGCGATCGTGTCCTGAAGAGCCCGGCGTTCAATCCGCAGCTCGTAGTTCGACTGCAAGTTCATCCAGAACTCCTCGGACGTGCCGAAGTACCGCGCCAGACGGATTGCCGTATCGGCCGTAATCCCGCGCTTACCGTGCACGATCTCGTTAATACGTCGCGGAGGCACACCGATCGACACGGCGAGCTTATTCTGAGTGATCCCGAATCCCTCAATGAAGTCTTCCATCAGAACCTCGCCAGGGTGAATCGGCGCGTAAAGCTTCTCAGTCATCATGCACCTCAGTGGTAGTCCTCGATGATCACATTCTCCGGGCCAGCCTCGGTCCACACGAAGCAGATCCGCCATTGGTCATTGTCGCTTCGCGTTAAACCTGAGCTCCATGATATCGCCGTATAGACCTTATTTGGCACGAGCCAGCGGGAATCGTTCTATCACCCTTGTAGCCAATTCTTCGGTGCGCTTCTCGATGTCGTCAGCCGTCCAGGACTCCTTCACTGCCAGGTCGGCGTTCAGTGAAAGCCCGTTTCGATAGCCAATACGCCGACCTTTCGAATCCTGACGGTCACGCTTCTCCAGGAACGATTTATTGCCGAGGTTGCTGTTGTATGCGGTGATGGTGAGATTACCGAGCTTATGCTTGTGCTTATCCTGAATCTCGGCAGCTGTATCCTCGCCCCCGAGCATCTCCAGCCACCCAGTCGGAAGGTTATCGCCCTGAGGAAGGATGTGTTCGATCGTCCAGACGAATCGGTTCTTTTCCTGACGCCATAGGTCGACACGTGTCTCCTTGGTCATAGCATCCTCGGCCAACGTCGCAAGGACGAATCGAGCAACATCGCTATTCTCTTCGTAGATGTGTCCCAGAAGCCGTGTACGGAATACCTCATCGGACACAGAGACTGCGTTCAGCCTTTCGCCGACGATCTCCACCACTTCGTCCCCTCGGGCATCACCAACAGCGTCGATGGTCGTCATGAACAGTCTCGCCAGCGCGTGAGTCTGTGGAGACCCCGTGAGGTTGCGCCTGACAAAGAAGCTCGTTAGGAGGTCCACGACGGTCTCAATGTGTGAATCCGTCAAGCCCAGATCAGACTGCTTCGATATCAGCCACATGAGGAGTACATACGACGGCGCACCCTGAGCTCGCATCAAGCGTTGAAAGGACCGGTCGAGGGCCGTCGGCTGGTCGGGTTCAATGACGCAATTGATTCGACCGTAGATCTTGCTTGATGCCACCAGCGAATCGACTACGCACTCAAGGTTTTGCTCGAGGAGTTTCTCATATACCCGAATGAGGTTTGACTTCGTGGCGAGCGTTGCGTTCGGGACTTCGGGCAGCGCTGCCTTAAACGCGTTGTAGTAGTGACGGAGGAAACGTTCCTGGGTCGAGTAGTTGTCACCGAGGTTAATCAACATCTCGTTCCAGTGATCAAATGCCTCGTCAACGCCCATGATCTTTTTCTTCTCTGACTCCGCGAGAAGGTGGTTCTTGATCAGGTCCACCGGCGAGAGGGGCATCCCACGGTTGTTCAGGGATTCAAACAGCACAAATGCATCGGCGTGGTTGGCCACCTCAATCTTCACGATCACCGCCTGCAAGGCCGCCTCATACACCCGCAGAGCAGCCTTC
The DNA here is from genome assembly GCF_022346365.1 of Brevibacterium sp. ACRRH. Classification (NCBI taxonomy): domain Bacteria; kingdom Bacillati; phylum Actinomycetota; class Actinomycetes; order Micrococcales; family Brevibacteriaceae; genus Brevibacterium; species Brevibacterium sp. ACRRH. The sequence goes on along the minus strand of NZ_JAKRMN010000004.1, from coordinate 175,018 downwards.
GGCTGTGTAACTTGCTCGGTCTCGGCCAGCTCATGGATCGCGGAGCGGAAATAGTGATAGCACTTAGCGATCCTACGAACCGGGAAATACGGCTTCCGTTCCTCTTCAACCGGCAAACCGGCCTTTTCGAGCACCGCTCGGTAGTCGGAGAGGTTGTGACCCTGCTTCTGCGGCCACACCCTCGGCTGCTGGTCGGCCTTGCGCACCAGCTGACGTCCAAGGTTGGTGACATCCGTTCGTGTGTCGTCGTCGAGATCGTCGAGGTGTTCCTTCAACACTGAATAGACGGCAGCCAACAACAGGGTGAGTGTCGTCAATCGCTGCTGACCATCGATAACCTCCAGGATGTTGCCCTTGAGCGTGTCCGTAGTTTGGTCGAGCGTGATGATGGTTCCCAGAAAGTGCGCACCTTCGGCTTCGATGAGATCGTCGAAGAGGTCTTCCCAGTGAGGCTTATTCCAGGTGTATTCGCGCTGGTAGGGCGGGATCCGATACAGCACGTTGGCTTCGTGACTGAAGAGCGTGTGCACAGGATACTGGTTGGCAGACTTAATCATCGAACACCTCGTTGCTGACGCGCCCACATGCGCTTGGCCTGTCCGTCGATGATATCGCGAACCATAACGGACGGGGCACGTGATTCCGTCACTTCCTACCCCAAAGGTAGGTCCACTATACATTAACCTGAACTCGACCACGTCTCCATCGGCCATAACGTAGTCCTTACCTTCCATGCGGACCTTGCTAGCCGCTTTCGCCTCGGCCATCGAACCCAGTTCATCCAGGTCCTCAAACGACACGATCTCAGCCTTAATAAAGCCCTTCTGGAAGTCCGTGAATGACACCTGCCGCCTCGGGAGCGGTCCACCCCTTACGGATAGTCCACGCACGAGCCTCCTTCGGGCCCGCCGTCAGATAGGTCTGCAAGCCCAGCGTGTCGAACCCAACCCTGGCCAGCTTGTCCAGGCCAGGTTCATCCTGACCCGTGGATTCAAGCATTTCAGCAGCTTCTTCAGGATCCAGCTCAATGAGTTCAGCTTCAAACTTCGCTTCCAAGAAAATCGCCTCGGCTGGCGCAACGAGTTCGCGCATCTTCGCCTGCATGGCTTCGTCGGCCAGCGCGGGCCATCTGCGGAAAGATCGCCAAGACTCATCTGGAGGTCGCCCAGGCAGCGGACAAAATCGGCGTGAACAACGCGCCCTTCCGTGTCCACCGCTTTGTGCCGCGGGCCTCCGCCCCGATGCCGCCGCTGGGTGCTGTCGCGGCCACAACCAATCACATCGAGGTGGGCACCGGGGTCATCGACATGCGCTATGAAAACCCGCTCCACCTCACCGAAGAGGCCGCATCGCTGTACCACATTTCCGGTGGCCGCGTGGCGCTGAGCGTCTCACGCGGCGCCCCCGAGGTGGCTGACCGCGACTGGGAGGCCCTCGGCTACAAGGGCGAAGCTCCCAACGGCGCGGACGTGGCACGCGCCCACCTCGAGGCGTTCATGGCTTCAGTGGACGGCAACGGGTTCGCCACCGCTGGACCGGCAGTACCCCAACATGTTCCATCCCGGCTCCGCCCTGCCGGTCTTCCCCATGGCACCAGAGCTGCGCAAACACATTTTCTACGGCTCCGGCACCCACACCTCGGCGGAACAGGCCGCCAAGGACGGGCTCAACCTAATGTCCTCCACCCTGGTTTCCGAGACCACCGCCGAGACCCTGGGCGAAATCCAGGCGGATCAGATCAGCCGCTACCGCGCCGCGTGGAAGGAGGCGGGCCACGATTGGACGCCGCGCGTGTCGGTGTCGCGATCTATCTTCCCCATCGTCGACGGCGCGGACATGCAGTTGTTCGGCATGCAGGCCTCCGGCTCCGACCAGGTGGGCACGCTGCCTGACGTCGGCGCCTCCACCTTCGGCCGCACCTACGCCGCCGTCATGTCCGCCGACACCCTGCTCATCACCATCCCCGCCGGGATGGGCGTGGACGTCAACGTGAAGATCTTGGACAACTTCGCCACGCATGTCGCCCCCGCGTTGGGTTGGCAGCCGAATCGCGAAGGCCCAGTTACCGGCTATCCCATCGCCTAATTCCCGCAGGTCGCAAACTCTTCGCTTCAATGTCAGTTCAGTGTGTTTTGAATAGTTCAGTAGTTGCTGTATAGTTCAGCACATGCTGACTATTGCTTCACGCCTCGATGTCATGAACCGGCTCGGCCGGGCCATGGCGGATCCGACGCGCTCCAGAATCCTGATGACCCTACTCGACGGCCCGAGCTACCCGGCTGTGCTTTCGCGCGAGCTGGACCTGACCCGCTCGAACGTCTCGAACCACCTGACCTGCTTGCGTGACTGCGGCATCGTCGTCTCCGAGCCGGAGGGCCGCAAGACCCGCTACGAAATCGCCGATCCGCACCTCGCGGCAGCGCTCAAGGCGCTAGTGAACGCGACGTTGGCTGTCGACGAAAACGCCCCGTGCATCGACCCTGAATGCTCGGTGCCCGGCTGTGGCGAGAAAGGTGCGGACGCATGAGTTCAGCATGTGGATGCGAACACGAACCAGCCACGGAAATCGAAGATCTCGATCGGCCATGGTGGAAGGACCCCGAACTACTGCTACCGATCTTCTCTGGCGTAGCCCTCGGTATAGGCCTGGCGCTGGACTGGGCCGGATTGGAGACACCCGCGACAATACTGTTCTGGGTCGGCCTGCTGCTAGGGGCGTATACGTTCGCGCCTGGAGCGATCCGGAACCTTGTCACAAAGCGCAAGCTCGGCATTGGGTTGCTGATGACGATCAGCGCGGTCGGCGCGGTGATCCTCGGCTTCGTCGGAGAGGCCGCGGCTCTAGCGTTCCTGTACTCGATCGCTGAGGCACTGGAGGACAAGGCGATGGACCGGGCCCAGGGCGGACTGCGGGCACTGTTGAAGTTGGTGCCGCAGACCGCGACGGTGCTGCGCGACGGCACGGCGGTCGAGGTCGCAGCGAAGGACCTCGTGGTTGGCGAGCTGATGCTCGTTCGCCCCGGGGAGCGGATCCCCACGGACGGCATCATTCGTTCCGGACGCTCCAGCCTTGACACCTCAGCGATCACCGGAGAATCCATTCCGGAGGAGGTCGCACCCGGCGACGAGGTGCCCGCGGGAGCGATCAACTCCGCCGGTTCGCTGGAGGTCGAGACGACCGCAGCTGGAACGGACAACTCGCTGACCACACTCGTGGACCTAGTCGAGCAGGCGCAGGCGGAAAAGGGCGACCGCGCCCGGATCGCCGACCGGATTGCCCGACCCCTCGTGCCCGGGGTGATGATCCTGGCGGTGCTAGTCGGCGTGATCGGCTCGCTACTGGGCGACCCCGAGACGTGGATCACCCGAGCACTGGTGGTCCTGGTCGCAGCGTCGCCGTGCGCGCTGGCAATCTCCGTGCCGCTGACAGTCGTGGCCGCCATCGGGGCAGCCAGCCAGTTTGGCGTGGTCATCAAGTCCGGCGCAGCGTTCGAGCGGCTCGGCGGCATCCGTCACCTAGCGGTGGACAAGACCGGAACCCTCACCCGCAACCAGCCCGAGGTTACCGACGTGGTCCCGGCAGACGGATTCAATCGGGCGCAGGTGCTTAATTTCGCGGCGGCAGTTGAGCAGCAATCGACGCACCCCCTCGCCGCGGCGATCGCGGCGGCGGGGCCCGAAGCGCCCGCTGCCCTGGACATCAGCGAGGAAGCCGGGCATGGCATCGGCGGCACCCTCCAAGGTCGACGGGTGCTGGTGGGCAGCCCCCGGTGGATCGACGCCGGGCCACTGAAGGCCGATGTTGAGCGCATGGAGTCCGAGGGGCAGACCTGCGTCCTGGTCACCGTCGATGACGCCCTTGCCGGGGCGATCGGAGTCCGCGACGAGCTGCGGCCCGAGGTGCCCGAAGCCGTGCAGACCCTGCACGCCAACGACGTGGAAGTGAGCATGCTCACCGGCGACAACACTCGCACCGCCCGGGCACTGGCTGAAATCGCCGGAATCGACGACGTGCGCGCCGAGCTGCGCCCGGAGGACAAGGCAAACATCGTCGCCGAACTCTCCTCCAAGACGCCGACGGCGATGATCGGCGACGGCATCAACGACGCGCCGGCACTGGCGGGCGCGACGGTGGGCATAGCGATGGGAGCGACTGGCTCCGACGCCGCGATCGAATCCGCTGACGTCGCCTTCACCGGCCATGACCTCCGGCTGATCCCGCAGGCTCTGCAGCACGCCCGCCGAGGCAGCAGGATCATCAACCAGAACATCGTGCTATCTCTGGCCATCATCATCGTGTTGATGCCGCTGGCGATCAGCGGTGTGCTGGGCTTGGCGGCCGTCGTGTTGGTTCACGAGGTCGCCGAAGTCATCGTGATCCTGAACGGCCTGCGGGCCGCGCAAGCGAAGCGCTGAGCCACACTTTCACCCAGCGCGCTGGCTCTCCAACGCGGATCTTAGAAGGATCGAGCTGCTCAGGAACCAAGCGTCATCTCAAAACTTTTGATGCCGAGCTTCATCGACACGGCCCGCGACTACCTGGGCAGCGTGTTTGGCAAAGGGCCCCACACCCATCAGCGTTGCAGATCCGTCGCCGGTCCAGTAGCCGTAACCGACTAGATGCAGATTCTCCACTTCAGGTTCGCGGTCGCGCATGAGGTGGCGGAATGGGGCAAGGGCCGGACGGAAACCAGTGCACCAGATCAAGTGGTCGTGGTCGAGCTCGCTCAAGCTATCGAAGATGGGGGTAGCGGTGAGCTGACCGGAATTGCGGAGTTCACGCAGATGAGGAAGTGCGACAATGTCCCCGAGGTCCGGGCCGGAATCGCCGCCGAGAATCCGGCGGCGGCTGTTGAGAAAGAGATCGCGGCCATCGACATCATCAGGCATCCAGCGCGGTTGCTCACGTGTGAACCATGTGACCTCCGACGCCCCAATGAGGTCTGCGGCGATCTGGGCACCCGAGTTCGCCCCGCCGACCACCGCGACCTTCGCGCCGCGGAATGGTTCGGGACCAGGGTAGGTCGACGAGTGCCACTGGCGTCCCTGGAAAGTGCCGGGATAGTGGGGCACGAAGGGCGCGGACCACGTGCCGGTAGCCGCGATAACGTGTTCCGCTGTGAATTGACCGACGCTCGTACTGAGGTAGAACATCCCTTCCTCATGGGACACGCTGTGAACGTGCACCGGGCGCCTAACCGGGAGGTCATAGCGTTTTTCGTAGTTTTCCAGATAGTCGATTACATGGCTTGCCGGCGGGTACCCCGGGTACCGCGGCATAGGCCAGCCGGGCAGATTGGAGAACTCCGCGGCGGAGAAAAGCGTCAGTGAAGGCCACGTGTGCAACCACGCTCCACCGGGTTCCTCTTGGTTGTCTAGGACCAAGAAGTCCACTTTGAAGCGCCGCAAGTAGTACGACGTGGCTAGGCCGGACTGGCCACCACCGACGACGATAGCCGTGTGATGCTCAGCCACTCGGTCATCCCTCCATAGTCTCCCGGAAGCAACGCTCCGTGTCGCTTCTCACCTCACCGGGCACATGCCCGCCCAGTCGTGTCTCGGCGAGCTCACCAACGGGAGGGAGCTTGTCAATGGTATTCAACAATCTCCGCCTCAACACCCTGCGTTACACGTTGAACTTGAACTCCACGGCATCTCGTTGCAAAGTTACTCCCTCTCGTTAACACCATCAAAAGGAGTGTTATCCAATGAAAGCGTTCGGCTTCTTAAGCTCCGGGCATTACGCTTTTGGCAGCTAGCAGGGGCGATCTGCGGAAAAGATCGCCAAGACTCATCTGGAGATCACCCAGGCTGCGGACGAAATCGGCGTGAACAACGCGTCCTTCCGAGTCCACCACTTCGCGCTGCAGGCCTCCGCCACGATGCCGCTGCTGTGTGCTGTCTCGGCCACCACCAAAAACGAGGTGGGCACCGGCGGCATCGACATGCGCTAGCGCATATCGGGGTTGTAGCGTTTGAGTCATTGACTCCCGTCGTCTACAAGTACCTACACACTTGATCGGTGCTGCACGTTTCAGGGTCCGGGTGCGCGGCGTCCTGTCTGAGATCCGCGATAGTGTCGCGTAGCACGGAGAGCTGCGCGATCTGCTGCTCGATCTCAGCGAGGCGCACGTCAAGCAGGTCGCGCACGTGCTCGCAGGGCGCATGGCCGCCGTCGCGGATGTCGAGGATCTGGCGGATCTGGGCGAGGGTGAGGCCCGCGGCCTGGCCGCGGTGGACGAAGTCGATCCGAGCGACCATCTCGGGCGCATAGTCGCGGTATCCGGACGGCGTGCGCTCGGTCGGGGGCAGAAGGCCCTGTTCCTCGTAGAAGCGAAGGGTCTTCGCGGTAGTGCCCGCCCTCTCGGCGAGTTCTCCGATCCGCATTGCTGTCTCCCTCCGTGGCCGCGCTTGACCTTCCCCTGCACTGGAAGGTCCAGTATGGCTGAGACAGAGCAGAAAGCCAAGAGTTGACAGGAGCAGCGATGCCTACGAAGTACGATCTCGCCATCATCGGATCGGGAGGCGGCGCGTTCGCCGCTGCGATCCGCGCCAGCACGCTCGGGAAGTCGGTGGTGATGATCGAGCGCGGGACGCTCGGCGGCACCTGCGTGAACACGGGCTGCGTCCCGTCGAAGGCGCTCATCGCCGCGGCCGGCGCGCGGCACGTCGCCGTCGACGCCGCAACCCGGTTCCCCGGGATCGCGACGACGGCGGATCCCGTCGACATGCCCGCGCTGATCGCTGGGAAGCAAGCGTTGGTGGAGTCGCTGCGCGGCGAGAAGTACGCCGACGTCGCCGACTCCTACGGCTGGCAGGTCCTTCGCGGCGACGCCTCGTTCGTGGGCACCCCTGATGCGCCGGTTCTCGATGTTGCCAGAGCCGACGGAAGCGTCGAGACCATCGAGGCCCACCACTACCTGGTCGCGACTGGTTCTCGCCCGTGGGCACCGCCGATCGACGGCCTGGAGGAGACCGGATACCTGACCTCGACCACGGCGATGGAGCTGACGGAGGTCCCCGAGTCGCTGCTGGTGCTCGGCGGCGGCTACGTCGCCCTGGAGCAGGCGCAGCTGTTCGCCCGCCTCGGTTCGCAGGTCACGCTGCTCGTGCGGTCTCGGCTCGCCTCGAAGGAGGAGCCGGAGGTGTCGAAGGCGCTCCAGGAGGTGTTCGCCGACGAGGGCATCCGCGTCGTCAGCCGCGCAGTGCCCACCCGGGTCTCCCGCGGCACGGGAGGCGAGGCCGTCGTGACCGCCGCCGTGTCCGGCGGCTCGCAGGAGTTCCGCGCCGACCAGGTCCTGGTCGCCCTCGGACGCCGTCCCGTCACCGATGGCCTGAACCTCGATGCGGTCGGGGTGAATACCGGAGACTCCGGCGAGGTGGTCGTCTCCGACCGGCTGCAGTCCTCGAACCCGCGGATCTGGGCCGCGGGCGACGTGACCGGGCACCCCGAGTTCGTCTACGTCGCCGCCCACCACGGCACCCTCGTCGCCGAGAACGCGTTCGCCGACGCCGACCGGTCCGTCGACTACGCCCGCCTGCCGCGGGTGACGTTCACCGGGCCCGCGATCGGCGCGGTCGGGATGACCGAGAAGGACGTCCTCGCTGCGGGGATCCGCTGCGACTGCCGCGTCCTGCCCCTGCACCACGTGCCCCGCGCCTTGGTGAACCGCGACACCCGAGGGTTCATCAAGATCGTCGTGAACGCCGAGACGTACGAGATCCTCGGCCTGACCGCCGTCGCCAAGGACGCCGGGGAGCTCGCCGCCGCAGGCGTCCACGTGCTCGGCAGGACCGTCGCCGAGGTCGCCGACGCCTGGGCCCCCTACGTGACCATGGCCGAGGGCATCCGGATCGCCGCGAAGGCCTTCACCACCGACCCGTCGCTGCTGTCGTGCTGCGCATGAACGGCAACGCAGGCAATCGGGGAGATCTCATCCTGAAGAGATGCAGACGATGAGCGCCGATCAGGACCGCGACGAAGGGCGCGCCGGTCCCGTCGTCGCTACAGGGACCGGGCTGCTCTTGCTGGCATGCTGCGCGCTTCCGTCGCTGCTCTGCTGCGGCCTGCCGTTCATCGCGGCGGGCGGAGCGGGAAGGAATCGTCGAAGCGCGCAAGGATAGATTGGAATCGACCACCCGCCGTTTGCTCGCGATGGATTCAGCCATCCGCGATGCAGCCAAACTGAGCAATCAGGTCTGGGTGACCAGCCCGATTCGCGCACACCACATCACCGCACACGCGAACAGTATTCACGACATCATCAACGCGTTCGCGCAGCATGTGCGGATGAATGTGGAGGATGCGGAACGTCTCCAGGTCCAGGGCCGGCGTCAATCTGTGATGTCGCGAGCGGGAGACACGGTCAATGCTGCGAATCGCGCCCGTCAGTCTGCGGTGGAACAGGCGCAGAAGGCCACCGAGAAAATTCGCGACATGAACGAAGACCGGCTGCTTGCGAAGGCCGCTGAAATCGAAGCCCGACGGGAGAAGGAGGAGCAAAAAAGCGTTCGAATCAACCGGTGACGAGGATAATACTGAGGCTGGATCCCGGCCGTCGCGACGCGGTCTCCGCTTCCGCCGAGACGAGAAAGGGTTGTGGGCACCTAGGCTGGGCGGCATGAACGACCTGACCATAGCGCCCGGCCCGGGGATCCCCGACGGTGCGGTCATCGCCGCCGCCGATCTCGCGGAGCGTTTCGCGAAATCGTCGGCTCCAGGCGGCCAGGGCGTCAACACGACGGACGGCAAAGTCCAGCTTTCCATCGATGTCGCCGAATACGCATCGCTTACCGACGCCCAGCGTCACCGTATCTCGCGCAACCTCGAGCACCGCCTAGACGGCTCCGTCTTTACCGTGACTGCGTCGACTCAGCGGTCTGTGTTTCGCTCCTGGTCCTCTCGCTTGCACCTGCGACACAGCCTCGTGCCCCCGGGCCGTAGCATTCGGGGGAGCACAATAGCCCCAGTCCTCATCACGTCCCGGGATCAAAGAGTTCATCGCAGAGGTTAAGCACTACACGTTAAACCGGAACTCGACCACGTCTCCATCGGCCATAACGTAGTCCTTGCCTTCCATACGGACCTTTCCAGCCGCTTTCGCCTCGGCCATCGAACCCAGCTCATCAAGGTCCTCAAACGACACGATCTCAGCCTTAATAAAGCCCTTCTGGAAGTCCGTGAATGACACCTGCCGCCTCGGGAGCGGTCCACCCCTTACGGATAGTCCACGCACGAGCCTCCTTCGGGCCCGCCGTCAGATAGGTCTGCAAGCCCAGCGTGTCGAACCCAACCCTGGCCAGCTTGTCCAAACCAGGCTCGTCCTGACCTGTGGACTCCAGCATTTCGGCGGCTTCTTCAGGATCAAGCTCAATGAGCTCCGCTTCAAACTTCGCGTCCAAGAAAATCGCCTCAGCTGGAGCAACAAGTTCGCGCATCTTCGCTTGCATGGCTTCGTCGGCCAGCCCATCCTCATCAGTGTTAAACACGTAAATGAACGGCTTGGCGTAGGTGCTGTTCGGTGTCGTCACGTCCGGATCGCAGTCCTTCAACCAACCGGTCCAGTCAGTGCATCTGATATAGGTGTAGTTCTTGTCAAGAGGGCAAGACGATGCGCCACCGGGCTGGATGCCTGGTGGCGCATCGTCCTTTATTGACCCGAAGTGGTGTTGATGAGAGGTTTCGCGTGTCTGTCGACGGCAATGTCAGCCTGATATTCGCGGGTTGGTTACCGCAGGACGGTGCTTTCGGCTCGGCACCCCACGCCTGTCTAGCATCGAGCGTCACCGCCGGTGAGGGTGGCTGCTCATAGGTGTATCGCGAGTCGTTCCGTTCGCTGCGTCACCCCTTCGCTAACCGGTCCTCGGGCCAAGTTCATGGGGGCCTCGGGGCTTATTCCTCGAGGACGGCCAGCGACCAGCACCATCCCGCCAACTCGCGAGCGATCGCGGCGTTGGCCACGTTGTTGGGCTTCTTACGCTTCTTGAACTGCATCCAGCGTTTGTTGAGGCGCCGGTTGCCCAGGTCCCCGCGGGCCCTCGCCGCTGGGGAGGCGAGGTCCCAACGGTCACGGACCATCTTGCCCACCACGTAACGGTGCTGATGATGCCGGGCGACCTCGACCAATAGCCGACGCGCATGACCATCGCCGGTCTTGTTGATCGGCCCCAACGACCGTGACTGTCCCGAGGAGTTCTCCGAAGGAACCAGGCCCAGGTAAGAACCGATCGAGTTGCCGCTGAGCCTGCTCCAGCCGCCGATCTCGACCGCCAGCCCTAACCCGGTCAGCGTCGAGATCCCCCGCAAACACCCGAGCCGGCGCACGACATCGGTATAGGGGCTGTTCTCGGCCATGGCGGTGATGCATTCATCGAGACGATCGCGGCGCGCGGTGATCGTGACAACACTGTCGTAGGCCTCATCGAATGCGGCCTGCACCAAAAGCGAGTCGAACCGTTGCCTTCGCAACCAGGCACCGTGGGCACCCACCCACGCCTGCCCACCGGAGTAGACGATCCCCTGACGCAGAACAGATTCGACAATCGGTGTCTGGATCTCATCAAGTCACTGCGGTGAGCGCGTCCAATCGGAGAAGGGTCGAGGAGATGCTCGGCCTCAAGCGCGTCGGTCTTCACCCTCGATCCCGAAGGCCGTTGCAGTTTGGATGCAGCCGAGACCACGGTGCGAATGTCGCTGCCCTGCAAGGTTCTGGCCAAGCCATAACCGGTCGGGCCGGCTTCGTAGATGGCCACCGCTGGGCCGGGCAGGACCTTGATCCAGGCCAGCACTCGTACGCTCAGTAAACAAACGGGGCCTCCCACGTATGTCGGAAAGGCCAGACGGGCCGCTCCTGTCCGGCAACCCACGAATCGTTACGCGGTGAGGCCCCGGCCTGCCCGAGCCTCATCCCCGATCGGTGTCACCCATACCGTCTAGTTGACACCCATGAACATGTAGACCGTAGTGACCTTGCCCTGTTCATCACGGAACACGAGGTCGGCGCCACGGCCCACGGTCTCAGCGTTCGAGGCGAGCATCGACCAGCGCAACAGCGTCGCGTCACCTGACTGGATCTCCTGGTCGTACACGAAGCGAAGCCCCTTGCCTGCGATCATCTCCTCATGCACGCGACCGATGTGAGCGACGATCGCGTCGACGCCCTCGATGGTGATTCCGAGTGAAGAAACCGACATCTTCCCCTCTGGCGTCCAGACCTGTTCGATCACGGCCTTGCGGCGGTCGGCGTCGGGCTCGATCCAGGTACGCAGGTACTCGACGGCAAATCCGGTGGTGCTGTCTGCGGTCATGGCAGAGATCTCCTTGTCGGATAGATTGTTATGCTGACATTGTCAGCATAACACGTTCGTGGACAGCGTCAACATCACGGGTTAACCTGGATCCATGAGCCCTCGTGATTCCGCGCCGACCATCTCAGCGATCCTCTCGTCAGCCGATGAACTGCTGGAATCAGGAGGACCTGAGGCCGTCACGCTCAGAGCCGTAGGCGAAGCGGCGGGCGTCTCGCGCATGACGCCTTACCGCCACTTCACCGACAAGGCAGCCCTGATGCACGCTCTAGCAGAACGCACGCTAACCGAGATGGCTCAACGCATCCGCTTGGCCGCAGCCGAAGAGGACGATGCCCGCGCGAGGCTTCGCGCGGGTAGCATGGCCTACATCGAGCATGCCCTTGAGAATCCCCACCACTACCAGCTCATCTTCGGCGATGCGCCACTGACCCAGCCAAGCCCGGAGCTGGAGGCCGCAGCCGACGACGCTATGCACGCGATCGAAGAGATTGTCGGCGACGCGCAGGCCTCCGGCGCGCTCCGCAACGCACCGCGCCGAGAACTCGCGACAGTGCTCTGGGTGCTCCTCCACGGGCTCGCCGCTCTCCAGATCACCCGACATCTGCACGAACCACGCACCATCGACGGCGACCAGCACCTCGGCACCCTGCTTGATCTCGCGCTCGAACAGCTCAACCCGGCCACGCAGTAACTCCACGAGTTCGGCACCCCGTGGGGCCGCAAAAGTAGTTCAGTCCTAGTCTGCGCTTCTTTCGATTCCGAGCCTATCCGGTGCTTCTTGATGCGCGTGTCGCGAGAATTGCGCCATGCGGCCGGGTGGTGCGGTCGGTGTGTGTCTCGATGTGCGTGACGGTGAAGCCGGCCGCTTCCACTTTGGCGGTCAAGAGGTCGATTGGCCAGTAGTACGCCGTGGTGATCGCGTGTTCGAATGGTTCCAACTTCGGGCCAGTGAAGAAGCCGAGTGCGAGGCCACCGCCCGGGTGGATGCCCCGCGCAAATTCGGTGAGCGTGGTACTGATCTGCTCGGGGGCGGTATGGATAAGCGAGTACCAGGCGAGTATCCCGCCGAGCGAAGCGTCATCGACGCCGAGGGATTCGGCTTTACCGATCCGGTAGCGCACGCCGGGATAGGTTTCTCGCGCATTCTCGATGAACTCCGAAACTGGGTCGACGCCCTCGGTGTCGATTCCGAGGCCCACGAGGTAGTGCGTCCACTGGCCCGGGCCGCATCCCACGTCGAGCACCGGCCCCTTGATGTTGCGCGCCCATCGTTCTACGAGTGCCAAGTCCGGCGCGGCTGCATGCTCAATGCTCCCGAGTGCTTCGATGTACTCGGTTGCCCGATCACTGTAGGAGGTTCGGACGGATTCAACACGATCGGTCATGAGCACCACTTTCTCGCGGGTAGTTGAGGAGGGCCTGACGTTGCCGGTGGCAGACAGAGGAGAGGAGCGAGGCGCGTCCCGCACATGGCGCCGAAGAAGGAACTCTGGTATCGGCGTAGTTCCTTGTCGCGCTTTCACTAACCGACTTCACGTTCGTGAACGGATCGGACGGACGGTGAAGAACGCGAACCCGGTCAGGAACACCGCGTTCAGGGCGGTACCCACGAGCAGGGTCGAGATGGTGTGCCGGTCGGCCAGGCGTGGTCCACGACGACGAAACGGCCGTCACCAGTGCCGGGGGTGCTGGAGCGCGCCACAGCCTGGTTCAGAGCCAGAGGCTGAACGACGCACTCGGCTACACATTAAACCTAAATTCAACCACGTCTCCGTCGGCCATAACGTAGTCCTTGCCTTCCATGCGGACCTTGCCGGCCGCCTTCGCCTCGGCCATCGAACCCAGCTCATCCAGGTCCTCAAACGACACGATCTCAGCCTTAATAAAGCCCTTCTGGAAGTCCGTGTGAATGACGCCGGCCGCCTCGGGAGCGGTCCATCCCTTGCGGATAGTCCACGCACGCGCCTCCTTGGGGCCCGCCGTCAGATAGGTCTGCAAGCCCAGCGTATCGAACCCAACCCTGGCCAGCTTGTCCAAGCCAGGCTCGTCCTGACCGGTGGATTCGAGCATTTCGGCGGCCTCTTCAGGATCAAGCTCAATGAGCTCAGCTTCGAACTTCGCGTCCAAGAAAATCGCCTCGGCTGGCGCTACGAGTTCGCGCATCTTTGCCTGCATAGCTTCGTCGGCCAGTCCGTCCTCATCAGTGTTAAACACGTAGATGAACGGCTTGGCAGTCATGAGCTGCAGTTCCTTGAGCTGGTCGACATCGATACCAGCCTTCTCTGCCCCCTGAAACAGCGTGGTGCCACCTTCCAGCAGCTCCTTCGCCTGGTCCATTGCTGCAAGGACATCCGGCTCCACAGTCTTACGCTTCACCTCTTTTTCAATCCGAGGTCGTGCGTTCTCTAGAGTCTGCAAGTCCGCAAGGATAAGTTCGGTCGAAATCGTGTCCATGTCGCCAGCCGGGTCTTTCGAACCCTCTACGCGCGTCACATCCGGGTCGCTAAACGCGCGGGTCACCTGGCAAATCGCGTCAGCCTCGCGGATGTTGGCCAGGAACTTGTTCCCCAGCCCTTCACCCTCAGACGCACCCTTCACAATGCCCGCAATATCAACGAAGCTCACCGTTGCAGGCAGGATCTTCTCGGAGCCGAAGATCTCAGCCAACCGGTTCAGGCGCGGATCCGGGAGCGGAACCACACCCACGTTGGGGTCGATCGTCGCAAACGGGTAGTTCGCTGCGAGTACTTCAGCACGGGTCAAAGCGTTAAACATGGTCGACTTACCCACATTGGGGAGTCCCACAATTCCAATAGTTAAAGCCACGGGATATAAGTCTAGTCGGTTGCGAACGCTAGGTTCTACCGCACTGGTCCAGCGCCCTTGGTGCGATGGCCGCCAGCGCATACTTCCACGGGATTCTCTCCTGTTCCAAGCGCACGTTACCTTCCGCTCGCACCCGCGCTAACGCGCTCTCCTCCGAACTGGTCAACCCCACAACCGACCCGACATGTGGTTTCGGCTCCTCCACCCACAGGTCGCGGTGAGCCATGAGCGTTTCAACGTCCATGAGTATCGAAACCGCGCCCGGCACCTGTTTTCTAAACTTTGCGAGAATAGAGAACCCGTGGCTATCCAGGTCACCCCAGTACACCACGCGCGCAGCGTATAACCACGGAAGTCGCGCAAGCAGGTCCACCGAATAACCGCCACCATGAATCACAACAGCTCCTGCACACCTCGGCATCGACAGCACCGACTCCAAGTTCTCAAACACGAACACCGTCTCCGGCTCAATCTCCATGCGCGCTAACTCGTCAACGGGCGCCGTGACATCGCATAACGCATCGCACGGCGCTAGCTGAGGGTCCAAAAACCTCACGTGCAAACGAGGCTCCGATTCAAGAACTGAAACGGCATCTTCCCGTCCACACGCCTTCAACAAGGCCGTCACCACAGTTTTGTGCGTAGAAAACCACTTCGAGTCAACACCGCGAATAGGTAACTGCCGAGGTCGCAGCTGCCCCACTGGGTTGTTGCCTAACCAGGTGACGACTTCGAGGACCCGGCCGAAATTTTCGTCGCTTAAGCCCACGATGCGCTGTCCGTTCGCGCGTATGGCCCCAGCGACCGCAGCAGACTCCCCGCACACCTCTCGAATACGCGTAGCGCGGTCTTTCATCCGCCTAAAACGCGCCGCAGGTTCCCCACCAACAAAACTTGCAACGACCTCGGCGTTCTTCAACACAAACCGCACGGGCACACTTTGCCTACCTACCCGCGACCACGCACGTTCTTCCCACGTCACAGTCCCCGCAAATTCAGGGTTATCACTCACGTGACGCCACTGAACGACCCAGTCAATGGCCGCCTGCTGATCGACAATTGCTTGCTTTTCCGTAGGCGGGTGGAGCGCAAACTTGATAGGCGAAAACTTGTCAGGCGAAGCAGCCCACCCGGACATGTTCCGTTGAAGACGCTCTCGCAAAGTGGACCGCGTTTCCTCAACTCCGCGCATCGCTGTCCCCTGCCGCATGGCCCGACCAATCGATATCGGCAACCGTACTCAATTGCCTCGTGGGGTTATCAATTTCAGTCACTGCTCCCACATACGGCTCGATCGTCTGCAAAAGCTTCTGCGGAGTTGCCAACACCAAATGAAACCCAAACTCGACAAAAATATCCAGAGCCATCCGTGTGTACCTGGTATCTGCTTTATCGAACGCTTCGTCCAAGATCACGGTGCCGTACAGAGGCACATCGTCGTCACGCTGTGCAAGCTGATAACGCAACGCGGCCGCCAAACAAAACACAACCAACTTTTGCTGCTGGCCACCTGACATGGCTGCCCCAGAGTCGTACGTTGCTCTCACCGTGTCGTGTTCGTCGACCTCATCGGCCAGGAACTTCACATGCGTTCGCGTATCCAAACACTGTCGCCGCCACGCCGTGTCAACGTGCTCACCAGAGTCAAAGCGCCGCATGATCTCTGCCAACACCGCGTACTTGCTTTCTGCGGTCTGCATATCCTGGTCATCCCAACTACCGTCCACGATCGTGCGGAGCTGTCCCATGAAGTCTTCAACGACCGCGCTTCGTTGGGTTTTCACGCGCAAGTGCAAAAACCGGGCCTCATCGAATGGTTTCCGAGCCAAGGCCGAATTAATGGGCACGACCCGGTCTCTGATTTCGATGGGCGCGGACATGATTTCGTGCAGCAGCTCGCCCACCAAATCCCGTGAACGTTCCTGCAATAACTGCCTAAACCGAGTCTCATACGTAGGCAGCCCGTTCGTGAGGATTTCGTCCAGAATCCGCAAGAACCCCGCCCGGTCTTCCACCCCAGGCATCAAATCGCTGGCAACCGCTTCCCACCGTTCTTTAAATTCGGTCGTCAGTTGCGTGACTTGGTGGGAAGCCCGGTCAGCAGCATCCCGCGCTGTGTCCTTTTCTTTCTGTAGTGCTGTGGACACGCGTTGGCCCACCTCGTGAATGTTGTCCAAACGGATGGCCCGCTTTTCGCGTCGTAGCCGCTCTTCTAACCGTGTAGCCGTGTCTTCTGGCACATCTTCGAGTTCGCCTGCCGCAATCCGCGCCTGGATCTCCCTGGCTTTCTCTTCGCACAATTTCAGGTCACTTTCGGCCACGCGCACCTCGTGCCTCGTCTCCTCCGTGGCGCTCCTTGCGGCGTCGTAAGCCGCCTTCGCTTTCTGCTCTGCTTGCACTGCCCGGCTGAGAGTCTCGTCTCCCGAGGTGAGAGTCGCCAAGCGCTGTTCGATCGAGTCGACGTTTTTCTGGCTTGAAATGGTGTCGTATTCCGCCCACGACCCGTCAAGGATGCTTTCAAGGCGACCCCGCCGAATATTGCGTTCCTGTTCTTGCCGGTTGGCGGTGTCCACAACCTCTTGGGCTGCGTTGAGTTCCTCCTGCGCTTCTTTCAGTCGGTCTGCGAGCGCGGAGAGTTTACCTGCTCGGTCGCCCAGCACCCAGTGGCTACGGTCGTTGATGCCCCGGCGGTCATCTTTTTCGTAACGTGTAGCCGAGGTTTTCATCTGCCCGCGGATCGTGACTGCCCGTGAGTGGTCCCCCATGCCGTCAGGGGTTTCTACGCACACGTAGTTGTAGCGCACAGAAAGTGCCCACGAAACCCACGCGCCTACTGCTGAGTCTGCTATTTCGATGCGGTTGATGAGCGAGTCGCGGTGAAGCACCGGCTGTGGTCGTTCAATGCCGTCAGCAACTTCTTCGTAGACGAGTCGGCCGTGTATTTCGTTGTTATCTACCCACTCACGCACCGCTGGGAGATACTGGCTCCGCACCAGCATGGTGAGCGCAAACGGGCGTAGCACCCGCTCAATCGCGCCTGTCCATTCTTTAAAGTCTGGTTTCACTTCAATGAGTTCCGCCGCAAACGGCATCGACTCGGCGGGAATTCCTACACGGGTTGCAATGGCTTGGCGCACACGTTGCAAGTTGTCTGGAACTGTTGAACCGGACTGTCGGAGCGTGCGTATCTGGGCCTCGATTTCACGCACGTCACGCCTCGCTTTTGCAAGCCGGTCATTGTCTTCGTAAGACGCACCTACCGACTGCTCTTGAGACTTGGTTTCGGCAGCAATTTCCGTGTGGAGTTCAGCAAACTCTTCTGCGGTCTGTGGCATGCGCGTAATCCCAACCGACTGCAGTTGCGATTCGAATCGACGTCGCCGGTTTTCAACCGCATTGTGATTGTTCCTGGCAGCGTCCAGCCTGTCCTGCAACACTTCAACTTGTGAACCGCCGCTTTTTCTAACAACCCGTGAAGCCGTATCAAGTTCTGACGCCGCTCTACTTTCTTCCGCGCGATTCTCTTCGAGTTGTGCTCCCTTCTGCGCGAGCGTGCGCCGTAGGTGCTGTTGCTGATCGTTCAGCATTGTAAGTTCGCGCCGCTTTAAGAACGGGCTGAGTAGATCGTTCAGAGTGTTGAGATCAACGTGTTTGGCCCAGCAGGTGTCGTACTGTTCCGAGGCGGTACGCAGTTTGAGAAGAAGGTCCCGCTGTTTCCGCAGTTCGACAACGTGCGCGTGCGCGTCCCGCAGGTCACCAAACTGTTGAACGGCCGTGTCAGCAATTGCGAACGTGTCCGGCACAGGCAACATGAAATCGCGAAACAACCGGTCGAGGTTGTCGAGGCTTTTTGCTGACTGTGTCCTGTGGAGGAGTTGCAGGGCAGTTTCGTTTTCGATCCCGAACGTGCGGCGCAACCGGGCATAAAACTTCCCGTGTGTGCCATTGGAAGTGACCATTGCGGCGGGGTGATCGGCTTTGAGTTTTTTGGTTTCCAACCCACCGGCCGCGTACTTTTGCAGGTCAGTCAGCTCAAGCTCAGCCTCTTCAAGGACGCAAATATCGCCGAGGTCGCGCGCACTGACGCTGGACCCTTTGAGGAAGAAAAGGCGGGCTAGGCTCAGGGTCTTGCCCTCACCGTCGTGAAAGCGCAACACGATCCCGCTCCACGTAGAACCAGGGCGCAAATACTTACTTACCACCCGGTCCTGGTCGTCATCCGTGACTCTGGTCCACGCACCTCGGACGTAGCTGACCAAACTGCGTTGATCGGTACGCGAGGTTGACCCTTGTGCCGCCAAGTTAAATCGCAGCCATTTGTCCGGTGTGAGCACACACGCGATCGCATCTAGCAGGGAAGACTTTCCCGACCCCGAAGGTCCAGTTATCAGGTGACCTTTGCGCGCAATATTGACAATGGAGATCTGTTTGTCGAACGTTCCCCAATTGGCAAGTTGCACTTGAGCCAGCCGCCACTGTCTGGGATCCGTGTGCTCACTCACTGTGCATCACCTTGCTCTTTTGACTTCTGATTTTCACGAGCGATTCGTTTATACGTCTGAGTGAGTTCTTGTACCCGGTCTTCGTCAACGAGGAAACGTACGATCGGCGAAATCTCATAGCGGTCCTCACTCGCCTTGTGCAGCACGCGCACAGTGTTGATCATCCGCCTCCACGAAGCGTTCAGATTTCGCTGAAAGGTTGTTTCGTCACCTGTCCGGAAGACTGAAAGCTGTTCGTAGATTTCGCTCTGATCAACGATCACTCGGCGAACACCTTGCGCTGCCAGCAACCGTTGGCGCAACGCTAGGAGCATGGCAGTGTCAAGAAACTTGAGGCTTTCAGTTCGTAGTGCGACCGGAACTTTGATCTCATTGGTCACAACCTGTCGGGTGAACGCAAACGAAGCACTGTGGTCGATCACAAGGTCGAGAAACACATCGTTCAAACGCGACCTAATCAATCCTTCATCTGCCACCAAAGCCGCCCACAGCTGAGGTTTTTGTTCCCCTGAAACGTAGGGCCCCTTCAACAGTTCGAGAAGCACCCGGCGAGTGTCGAACGCCAGCTGTCCTTCGTCGCCATTCCACAGACCACCGTCTGATGCGTCTTCGCTCATGCACGGATCCTTTCGGTAAAGCGCCAACGCGCGACAGTGGCAGCGCGCGCCACGTCATCCAATCCAACCCACTCCAGAGAATCACTCTCACCCGGCACACACTCACCATGGTTGACCGCCAAGGACACCAACCCAACCACGCTGGCAACCCCCTGGGTGGCCGGAAACTGGGCTAACACCTCGGCGACGGTCACTGGACCGCTTTCATCCACAGCCGCATTGACATTGCCAACGAGTTCAACGATATCGATTTCAGACTCACGGGCCAGCGCAACCAAAGCTCGGTAGTCGACCTCAGCAGCCTCAGCGACACCGAGTTCGTCGCCAGTGATGTACTCGTCAGGATCGTGTAGCTGAATGTCACCCACACTCGTCATGCGCACTGAAGGGAGCTCAAGCGTGATGCCTATGTCCGTCGTTGGTTTGCACACGTCCGTAATGCTTGCGGCCTGCGACATCGCCTCCCTGGTGAGAGCCAGAAGCACCCGGTCTGTTTGAAACTCACGCGAAAACACGTAGTTGCGCAAGCCTCGCGCGAACTCCGACAATGTTTGTTGAACGTCCCGCGCCCCAGTCTTCATGTGCCGCATGAGTAAACGCAGAGCTTGCCGTTCATCCCGGTTAAGTTGTTCTGCGAAGTCCCTGTCCAAAATGCGCGAAATGTCTTCGTCAAAGGACGCGGCATGCTCAGGTTCGCGCAACAACTTCGCAAAGGCTGCGAATGTCCGGCCTTCATCGGATGACGCGATCAAGTCGACACCACGAAAAATCTCGTCAAGGACCCTCGACTGCGACTCGTCAGACTCCAGGATTGAGACCCGCAATTCGTGGTTGAGTTCCTCAAACCGCGCTCGAACACGCGCGAAGTCACCGGGGAGGCCTGCTGCCTGTTGAAGAATATCGCTCACACGTTCACGCGCCATGCGGTCGTCGAGCATCGCCTCGTCGCCGTTCCCTTGCTGAATCAGCTCGATCTGCCGGTCAATCCGGCGTTTTTCTGCTTCTAGCTGGGCAAGCCGGCGTGATTGGTCTGGGTCGGTTTCAAGTGCCAGGTTGTGAACGGCTTGCGACAGGCTCCTGAGCCGCGACTGTGTTGTGGTTTGAGGAGGCGTTCTCAGCTGGTCAAGAATGCGGATAGCGTCAAATCCGGCTGCAGACAGTTCGTAGATTTCGCCACGAACGGCTGTTGCTGGACGTCGCACTAGAATGCCTTTTCGTCGCCAGTCGTCGCAGAACGCTTTTCCGCGCTTGTCACCCGTATCAAAGTAATCGCGAAGCTCTTCAAGGTCTGATTCGATTCGTTCGTGCAGTTCGTCCGTGGGCATCACGGCCCCTGGTTTCCCGAGGTGTGTGCCCAGGATGGTCGCCATGATTGGTAGGTTGTCGGCCCGGAGCATTGACAACGCACTATCGGACTCCATGAGGCGTTTAAACGCCAGAGCAGAGCTAAGCGCAGGCATAGTGACAGTATTGCAAATCGGGGACGGTCATGAGCCGGATTTCTAATGTCTTGACTGTTAGTTAGACACAGTCTCTTTTTCGTGACAATGACACAATCAGAGCATGGTCACTTCTGCCATTCGTGAGCGTATCGCGCAACAGCTTCGCACGCACAAGGACACACTTCTTCCGGTCATCATTGACTATGTGCGCAAAGAGTGTCCGCTCTACATCGATGTCACGGACAAGGAGATAGAAGAGTCGCTAGAACAAAACATCGAAATGTGCATCCGTGCAGGAGTGACTCGTACCGGAAACTCGGACTCGCACTTTCTTAACTGGGCACAGATTTCACGTTCCCGCTTCGAAAAATCGGTGCCCATGGAAGAGATTTTTCAGACCTATCGCTTCAGCATCGAGCTCATCGTCGCTGAGTTAATCGTTCTGCTCAACGATTCCGGTTGCACCGCAAGCGAACAGACATCTGCAATCACCCAAGTTTGGAAGTCCGCCAATGCGTATACGGTCAAACTCGCTCAGGTATACAACCATCATCAGCACATGCAAGCCTCACAAGACCAAGCGCAGAAAGCGATACTTTTTGACGCAATCAAGAACGGCACCCCACTGGACAGGCAGTCCCATCAAGCTGCAGACTTCTTCCAACTCAATGAGCGCACACTTTACAGCTACTTCATCGTGGCAATCCCTAAGAATTCAACGCTACCGGCGCATGAGGTTTTAAGGACCTTAGAGTCACGACTGACCAACGGACGCGGACTATGCATGGCAACCAGATCAACCATCGAAGGGTTCTCCACCGACTCCGTCTCTTTTCCGCACACAAGTATCGCAATTGGCCCGCCACGCAGCCTGAATGAGCTCCACTACTCCTACAACATGGCACATCAGATATCCCGCACGTCCGTGGGTCAAAAAATAGGAACACACTTCATCTCGGATGTAGGCTGGCGCGTCGCCGTTCTCTCACACCCCGAGGTGCTCCTCCCCTACAAAGAGAAATATGTAGCTCCGCTGGAACGCTCAGGCGCAGACGTTTCGACACTTCTTACATCGCTTGAGGCTTATCTCATCAACGATGCACATGCGACAGATGCCGCACGCGTCTTGCACTGTCACCCAAACACACTCAGGTATCGGATCGCGCGCTTTGAGGAATTAACTTCGTGCTCAGTCGATCACTCTGAAACCCGCGTTGAGCTCGCCTGGCTGTTCGAAGCGTTAAAAGTACACGAACTTCACCAGTTGTCATGACGCACAAACACCGCCTGTAAGTTTTGTGCGCCGGAACAAGGTTTACAGGCGAAGCGACTCCTAGCATTGAGACAACGTTGATGTAGACGGTCGATTGCAAAGGAGCAACCGTGAAATCACTTTCTCGAAGCCTCAACATACTCGTTGAAAAATACTTACCGAGCGCATTCCTTTTCGCCCTCATCCTGACAATCATTGCAGCCGCAATGGGGGTGTTCTTGGGCGGATCGAGCCCCCTTGAAGTTGCCGACATGTGGTACGCCGGCTTCTGGAAGTTCCTCGAATTCGGCATGCAAATGGTTGTCGTTCTTGTCACCGGGTATGCCCTAGCCAAGGCTCCTTTAGTCAATCGACTGCTAGCCAGGTTCGCCACTATCCCAAAAACACAGCTCACTGCCCTCACTGTCGTAATGATTGTTTCCGGTGTCCTCGGAATCATCAGTTGGGGGCTCGGGTTCGTAGGCGGAACTATCATCGCGATTGAAGTCGCCAAGCGCACAAGAGAAGCGGACTTCCGACTTCTCGTGGCATCTTCATACTCAGCGGTAATTGCAACCCAACCCATGTCATTGGCGCTCACTGCTCCTCTCCTCGTCAACACGCCGGGTCACCCGCTCGAAGAGAAAATTGGCCTCATCCCTGTCACGGAAACAATCTTTAGCCCCACCATGCTTTTGGTGTCGATCTTGGGCTTTATTGGTATCTATGCAGGCTTTGCTTTCATGGCCCCAAAGCCTGATGAGGTTGTTCCTCTTAGTGGTGAAATATCCGAACCGGCTGAGGAAGCGAAGCCCCAAACCGTAGCCGAAAAGATCGACAACAGCATCATCGTCAACACCATTGTTGTCATCTTTGGAATCATCGCAATCAGCCTTTATTTCATCGCGAACGGCTTCAACCTCGAACTCAACATCATGAACTTCATCTTCCTCATGGTTGGAATTGGCTTACATGGCAGCCCGGCAAAGTACGCTAAGTGCATCACTGAAGGCATCCCTGCTGCTTCCGGAATTGTCCTCCAGTTCCCGTTCTATGCAGGCATCATCGGGATCATGGCTGGCTCTGGCCTCATCGTCATGATCGGTCAGTGGTTCGCTTCCATCTCCACCGAAGCGACGTTCCCACTTTTCACATACATCGCCGCGATGATCGTCAACGTCTTTGTTCCATCTGCCGGTGGCCAGTGGCAGGTTCAAGGGCCGGTCATGATTGAAGCTATCCAAAACATGAACATTAACCCTGCCACCATTGTGAACGCCGTTTCCGTTGGTGACATGACAACCAACCTGTTGCAACCGTTCTTTGTGCTCCCCACTTTGGGTCTAGCAAAACTGGGCCTCAAGGACATTTGGGGATACTGCATGACCGCAATGCTCATTTTGATGGTCATTTCCGGAACAATTTTCCTCCTCGTACCCGTTCTAGGATGGTGATACACGTGACCGAAAACATCCCGACCCATTTCTGGTCCCCCACCCAGGAATCCATTGACCAGAGCCACCTCGCGCGCTTCACACGGTTCATCAACGACTCATACGACGCTGCCGTCGACCTCGGCGACTACCAGGCACTGCACACGTGGACGGTTGAGCACAGCGACCGCTTTTGGTCAGCTGTGTGGGACTATTTCGACGTTCGCGGGCAACGCTTCGATGCACCCGTTTCGCATACCGTCAGTGACACAGAAACCACGTGGTTCAGCGGATCACAGATCAACTACGCTGAAAACATTCTTCGCTGGGCCCACGAACGCCCCGATTCTCCCGCACTCATTGGGCTCCACGAAACCGCGCAACGCGAAGAGATCAGTTGGAAAGAGCTCGTTGGCCAGGTAGGCGCGCTCGCACAGCATTTCCGCGCCCGAGGTGTCCGTCCAGGTGACGTTGTTTGCGCAGTTCTGCCGAATATCCCGCAAACGGTCGTCGCTCTCCTTGCCACCGCATCCGTTGGCGCGATCTGGACCGTGGTCAATACAGACTTTGGTACCCACGGAGTCAAAGAACGCTTTGAACAACTCCAGCCAAAAGTGCTCCTCACAACCGACAGTGTTCACTTCGGCGGAAAACTCGTTGACAAAACATCGCAGCTCCCTGAACTTCTTGAAGCACTGCCTACTGTTGAACATCACGTGCTCGTCGACACAGACGTAGACAGTGGCACAACATTGCCAGCAGCCTCTGCACGTTTAAGCGACATCCTCACGTCACCCCAAGAACCAGACTTCACCCGCGTGGAGTTCAACTCGCCCTTGTGGGTTCTCTATTCTTCTGGAACAACGGGCAAGCCAAAAGGAATCGTGCACTCCCACGGTGGTGTCGTGCTTGAGTCACTAAAAGCGAACGCACTTCAATACGATGTCCGCCCCGGTGACCGTACACACTTTGCTGCGTCGACCACGTGGGTCATCTGGAACATGATGATCGCGACACTCTTCGTGGGAGCAACCGTCGTCACCTACGACGGCTCTCCTGCCCACCCACATGCTCTTCAACATCTGAAGATCGTGTCTGAGGAGCAAGTTTCTTTCTTTGGCACGGGTGCCGCCGTTTTAACCATGGGAGAAAAGTCTGGCCTGTCTGATGCTCACGACTGGGACTTCTCGCATTTGCGGTTCGTCCTCTCTAGCGGTTCGGCACTCCCACCTACAACGTGGAACTGGCTCCGGGAACAGATCGGAACGGACTTCCATTTGGGTTCCGACTCCGGAGGCACCGATATCGCCACCGGCATCATTGGTTCAAACCCGTGGGACGTACAAAACATCGGGGAACTGCAAGGCCCGTATCTGGGTGTTGACGCGCGCTCCATTGGACCTGACCAGGAAACCATCATTGATGAAGTTGGCGAGCTCATTATTGCCAACCGGATTCCGAGTATGCCCATCTACTTGTGGGGCGACACCGACCGTTCCCGCTACACCGAAACCTACTTCTCCACCTACAAAGGAATTTGGCGCCAAGGAGACTGGGTAACAAACACCTCGGCGGGAGGGTGGATTGTGCACGGCCGCTCAGACTCGACCATCAACCGTGGCGGAGTGCGCATGGGGTCTGCTGATATCTGCCGAGTTGTCGACGAGGTCGACGGAGTCACGTCCTCCATGGTCATTGGCGCAGAACTCAAGAACGGCGGCTACTACATGCCCCTGTTCGTCGTCACAACGCGTGATGAGGCTGAACACGACGCGCTAGAAAAAGAAATTGTGGCTGCGATCCGGCAAAAGGTGTCTCCGCGATATGTGCCCGACGCCGTCATCTTTGCACCAGACGTCCCCCTCACACGGACCGGAAAGCTCATGGAGGTACCAGTCAAGCGCCTATTCCAAGGAGCCTCCCCGGACTCGCTGAACCGCACGGCAAGTCAGAACCCCGAGGTGCTCGACTGGTATTCGGAGCAAGCTACCAAGTTCGCGCAATCGGAGGACTGATATACAGACTGGAAATCAAAAACTGTGTCAGTGCCTCATGACACAGTGAGAACATGAGCATTTCAGTTGTCGCCGTTGTATTTGGGGCACTCACTGTGGGCCTCGTTGCTGGGGCCGTGTTGGGTCTTTTAGCTGGGTCAGCACGGGCACGGTCACGTTACTCTGTTGAACTTGCACAAGCTCAAACAAAAACAGAGCTACTCACCGAACGGACCGCCAACCTCGAGGCTGACGCAGCTATCGCCGCTGAGCTCACCGCCGCTGTTGGTCCACTCGCCGCGAGCGTACGTGATCTCAAAGCCCACATGCACCAACAAGACCACGAACGTATCGACCAGATCGCTCGGCTGTCGGAAAACATCACGTCACTGACCCAACAAAACGCTCAACTCCACGCATCAACCGCACAACTTTCAAACGCGCTACACTCCACGTCCGCACGAGGCGACTGGGGCGAAGTGCAGCTCAAACGCATCGTCGAATACTCCGGCCTGCTCCCCCACGTCGACTTCGACACCCAAGTCACCACCCAACACGGCCGCCCCGACATGGTCGTCCACCTACCCGGCGGAGGCACCATCGTCGTCGACGCGAAAGTCCCACTTTCCTCCCGGCTTGGCGAGGGCAATAGCGAGTCAGCCAAACGGCACGCTCAAGCACTCTTACGACACGTCGACGCACTCGCCAGCAAAACCTACTGGAAATCCTTCGACCAATCCCCCGAATTCGTCGTGTGCTTCATCCCCACCGACGGCCTCCTCTCACACGCCGCAACCACCTACCCGGCCCTCATCGAACAAGCACTCAGCAAGAACGTCGTCATCGCCTCACCATCAACCCTGCTCGTCCTCCTCAAAACAGTTGCTCTCAATTGGCGCCACTACAACATCTCCACCTCTGCGGCCCAAGTCCTCAAGCTAGGCACCGAACTCTACGAACGCACCGGACTACTCACCGACCGACTCACCAAACTCGGCACCGCACTCGACCGCGCCACCCAGGAATACAACAACTTTATCGGCTCATTCGAAAACAGATTCCTCGTCACCGCCCGCAAACTCACCCACACCGGCATCACCACCACACAACTCGACGAACTCAACAGCATCACCACGTCCACGCGCAACATCACCGCACAAGAACTCGCCTACCCCACCATCCCAGAAACCCTTCCGCAACACCGCGACACCGGCACCTGACCCGCCACCAACTCGCTACCTCGCCAACCTCACTACCCACACACAAAAAGGGCGCCTCCGAAACCTCGGAGGCGCCCCACAAATAAACTCAGAACTATTCAGACTCAGTTCCAGAAGACGTACGCGAACCCAGCTCCGCGTCCAAACGCAACAAGCCATTACCATCGTCACCAGCCAACACCAGCTGGTCAACGATCTCACCCACCGTTGCCTCTTCCTCAATCTGCTCATTCAAGAACCAGTTCAACAACGGACGCGAATCCAAATCACCCTGCGCATCAGCCGCACGATACAACTCACGAATCGCCTCGCTCACCTTCTCCTCGTGCGCCAACGCAGCCTTGAAAATATCCACCGGCTTCACATCAGCAGCCACCTTAGGCGCCGGAATGTCACCAATTTGCGCATGACCACCACGGTCAACCACATGATCAATGAACTTATTCGCGTGCACAATCTCCTCATCGGCCTGCGCACGCAACCACTGCGCCATACCCGGGAAGCTCTGCGCATCAGCAACAACCGCCAACTGGCGGTACGTCATCGACGCCTCAAACTCCAACGTAATCTGCTCGTTAAACTTCGCTTCCAACGCATCAGCAAGCTTCATGCTTCCTCCTCAAACTCAAAACCCAAGACAGCCACACGACACCGCGTGCTTAGCGCAAGTCGTGCTCGCGGTTTGCCCCATTCTTCTTATTCGACGTGTTCTCACCAGCCGCCTTCAAATCAGCACGCAACTCACGAGGCAAACTAAACATCAAGTCCTCCTCAGCAGTACGCACCTCATCAACCTCGGCATACCCGTACTCAGCCAAAAGCTCCAACACGCTCTTCACCAACAAGTCCGGGACACTCGCACCACTCGTCACACCAACAGTGGCCACACCGTTAAACCAGTCCTCGTCAATCTCACGCGCAAAATCCACGCGATACGACGCCTTCGCCCCATGCTCCAAAGCAACCTCAACAAGCCGCTTGGTATTCGACGAATTATTCGACCCCACCACAATCACCAAGTCACACTGTGGCGCGATCTTCTTCACCGCCACCTGACGGTTCTGAGTCGCATAACAAATGTCATCACTAGGCGGATCAATCAACTGCGGAAAACGCTCACGCAGAATCGACACCGTCTCCATCGTCTCGTCAACACTCAACGTGGTCTGCGAAATCCACACCAGCTTCTCCGGATCACCCAGATCAACCTCACGCGCCTCAGCCGGGTTCTGCACCAGCACAATCGACTCCGGTGCCTCACCCATGGTGCCTTCGACCTCTTCGTGGCCTTCGTGCCCCACCAACAGAATGGTGTACCCCTGCTTAGCAAACCGCACGGCTTCCCGGTGTACCTTCGTCACCAACGGGCACGTCGCATCAATCGTCTTCAAGTCCCGCGCCGCGGCTTCCTCATGCACTGCCGGCGAAACACCATGCGCAGAAAACACCACCCGCTCACCCTGCGGAACCTGCTCAGTCTCATCCACGAAAATCGCGCCGCGTTCAGTCAACGTCTCAACCACGTGACGGTTGTGCACAATCTCCTTGCGCACATACACCGGTGCACCATAGTGCTCCAGCGCCCGCTCCACAGCAATCACAGCCCGGTCAACACCAGCACAGTATCCGCGCGGTGCTGCCAGAAGAACCTTCTTCTCACCATCAGGCTGTTCAATCTCATCAGGCGCTTTACGAGTTCTGGGCATTGACGGCATTGGCATAGTTACAGTAGACACATAACCATTCTAAGAAACCCCGGCACCAAGAGCCAGGTTAAACTGCCCACACACGAACATTCACACCACGAACGGACGAGTCATGGCCCCACGGATCAGCGGCACACCCGGCACAGTCGGTGCTGAACCTTCCCCCAACCTGCCCGCCACCGCGCTCGAAACCACCCCCGAAAACCCGTGGCCCGTCTCGCTTCTTAGCCAAAACATCAAGAACTACATCGACCGCATGTCCGTCGTGTGGGTCGAAGGCCAAATCATCGAATTCAACCCCCGCGGACGCGCCTCATACCTCACCATCCGCGACCTCAACGACCAAGTCTCACTACCCGTCCAAGTGTTCTCCGACGTCCTCGACAGACTCGAAACCCCCATCAAAGCCGGCGACCACGTGGTCGTACAGCTCAAAGCAAACTTCTGGCTCAAAGCCGGTCGCCTGTCCATGCAAGCCCGCGACATCCGGCACGTTGGCCTCGGCGAACTCCTTGCCCGCCTCGAACGCCTCAAACGCATGCTGGCCTCAGAGGGCCTCTTCGACCCCGCGCTCAAGAAACCTATCCCGTTCCTACCCACCAAAATCGGGCTCATCACCGGCCGTAACTCCGACGCCGAGAAAGACGTCATCCGCAACGCCACCCTGCGCTGGCCGTCCGTTCAATTCGACATCATTAACACCGCTGTCCAAGGCACTGGCGCTGTCACCCAAGTGATCGCCGCTCTCGAAGAACTTGACGCTCACCAAGACGTTGATGTCATTATCATCGCCCGAGGTGGTGGCAGCTTAGAGGACCTCCTCCCCTTTTCGAATGAGTCCCTCATCCGAGCCGTCGCAGCCGCACGCACCCCAGTCGTTTCGGCGATTGGTCACGAAGCTGACCACCCAATCCTTGACGAAGTCGCAGACCTCCGAGCCTCCACCCCCACAGATGCCGCCAAACGCGTCGTTCCCGACTTCCACCAAGAAGTCATGGGCATCATGCATGCCCGAGCCGTCCTCACCGGCACCCTGGAACGCTTCATCACCAACGAACAACGGGGCCTCGACAGTGTCCGGAGCCGCCCCGTACTGGCTAATCCGCACACCATGATCACCACCCGGGCTGACGAAATCGCCGACTGGCGCACACGCGCCACCTCACTTGCCATGAGGGCTCTCCACCACGGGGAAGCCACCATCGAGCACTTGCGCACCCAGGTTCGCGCCCTCAGCCCGCTCAACACGTTAGCCCGCGGTTACGCGATCGTGCAGGACACCTCGGGCACAGCAGTGCGCAACACCAACGACCTCAACGCTGGCGACAAACTCACCGTCACAGTAGAACACGGCACCTTCGACGCCACCGTCACAACAATCCACCCACAACGGCCAGACACACCCCAACCAAAGGACACACCATGACCAACATCAACGAAATGAGCTACGAACAGGCTCGCGAAGAACTCATGAACACGGTCAAGGCTCTAGAAGCCGGCAACCTCAACCTCGAAGAATCCCTAACCCTGTGGAAACGCGGCGAACAACTCGCTGACCGGTGCCAAGCGTGGCTCGACAGCGCACGCGACGCACTCGACAAAGCCCAGGCCAAACAATCCGGCGAAAACGAAACTAACTCAGAGCAAGAAACAGAGTAAGCTCAACGAACCGCGCAAGCCGCGCACACGTCACCTAGTGTTTCTCTAGAGCACGTTTCACAAACATGTCAACAGACTCACCTGTTGCAACCGCCTGAACCACAAACCAGGTCCCATTAGCCTGACCCACGAACGCTTGTTCACGGTTCTTGCCCTCGTACGTTGTGAAGTTCACGCCTTGGATATTCTGCTCGCCAACAGGGGCGAATTCCTTGACAAATGACTTCGCCCAGTCTTCGTCAGCCTGAGCCTGGCGAATCGACAACCACTGATCGTCCGGCCCCACATATGATGCGTACCACGTCTGAACCGACGGCTCACCCATTGGCGCCAGTCGGGCCTCGTTTGAGTGCCAGTCCTGCGGTGTTTCAAACCACGCAACCGGCCACTCAACTGCATCATCGGCCGTCTTACCAATACCCTCAGCATCCACCTTTCGAATGGGGTCGCCTTTAGGCTGAGGCGCGATCATCAGCGCCAGCACCATGATGAGAACACACGCCAATAACGCGATCACCATGTTCATCCAGTTGGCTTCCAACCGGATTTTCCGCATTTCTGCGCGCGATCCAGGCTGAGGTTGGGCAGATTTTTCAGTCACCCCAGTATTGTGCCCACACTGTGTACAACTGACAAACGCACCCTGATAAACCTCCTCAGCCAACGTTCTCTTATACCCACCACAAACTGAAGCGTCGTTAGTGGCACAATGAAGGTATGACAGAGCTGAACGCGTCACAAGAAAAGGCTCACCACAATGGCGGGCGTGCAGAAACCGAACCCGTTGCTGTGACCGACGAATGGTCCCAGCGACTCCGTATCGAAGAAGGCGAACCCGATCGTAACCTCGCGCTCGAACTCGTTCGCGTGACCGAGGCGGCAGCAATTGCCGCTGGTCCGTGGGCTGGCCGCGGTGAAAAGCTCGCCGCTGACGGGGCTGCCGTAGCAGCAATGCGCAACGTGATCTCGACTGTTCGCATGGACGGCACCGTCGTCATTGGTGAAGGTGAAAAAGACGAAGCCCCCATGCTGTTTAACGGCGAAAAAGTCGGTGACGGCACAGGCGCTCACGTTGACGTCGCCGTTGACCCCATCGACGGAACCACCCTGACCGCTAAAGGTATGCCCGGCGCAATCGCCGTGATGGCTGTTTCCGAAGGCGGCTCCATGTACGACCCATCTGCCGTGTTCTACATGGAGAAGCTGGTCGCCGGCGCCCAGTACGCCGACGTTGTTGACCTGCGCCTGCCCGTAGGCGAAAACATCCGTCGCGTCGCCAAGATTAAAGGTAGCGCCAAGGACGCCTCGGCCGTCACTGTCGTTATTCTGGACCGCCCACGCCACAAGGAACTCATCCAAGAAGTCCGTGACGCTGGCGCGCGCATCAAACTGATCTCAGACGGTGACGTCGCCGGTGCAATCGCAGCGTGCCGCCCCAACACCGGAACCGACCTCCTCATGGGAATTGGTGGAACCCCAGAAGGCATCATCACCGCATGCGCAGTAAAAGCCATGGGCGGGGTTATCCAAGGACGCCTGTGGCCACAGTCTGACGAAGAACGCCAAGGCGCAATCGACGCAGGTCTTGCACTGGACACCGTCCTCTCCACCGACGACCTGGTCAAGAGCGACAACTCGTACTTCGTCGCAACGGGTATCACTACCGGCGACCTGCTCGACGGTGTGCGCTACGAAGGCCAGCACGTCATGACCCACTCACTGGTCATGCGTTCCAAGTCAGGCACCGTGCGCAACGTGTACGCCGAACACCGCGTTGAAAAGACCCACTCATACGAAGAAGCTGCCCGCGAAGCAGCCCGCAGGGGTCTCGTTTAATGCCGAACTCTCGCGCATACGCCACCCCACAAGCTGCGTTCGACCGTCTCATTGACGGAAACAAACGCTTTGTGGCCGACACCCCTGAACACGCCCAGCAAGACTCCACGAGGCGTCGCGAACTGCGCACAATTCAGCTCCCCTACTCGACCCTGTTCGGTTGTTCTGACTCTCGTGTCGCAGCTGAACTGATCTTCGACGTTGGTCTAGGTGAAATGTTCGTGGTTCGCACCGCCGGGCAGGTGACCGATTCGGTCACCATCGGCAGCCTGGAATACGGCGTCGAACAACTGGGAACACCTCTTGTGATTGTTCTGGGGCACGACTCGTGTGGCGCCGTCACCGCGTCCGTCGACGCCTACCAAAACGGAACGTTCCCCGGCGGTTTCGTCGACGACGTCGTATCCAACATCCTTCCCGCCGTCGCCCGCGCCCACTCAAAAGGCAAGAACGACATCGGGTCAGCTGTGGAGCAAAACACCGTCGACACGGTGGAACGCCTCTACGCACGTTCCTACACCATCCGAAAAGCAGTAAACGAAGGCCGTACCGCACTCGTGGGGCTCACCTACGCCCTGGCGGACGGAAAAGTGAATGTTGTTGCCGTTCGCGGCGACCTCAACACCGACAGCAAGGAGACACAGTGAGCCAAGAATTCCGCATTGAACACGACACCATGGGCGAAGTGAAGGTCCCCGTCAACGCCCTGTACCGTGCTCAAACCCAGCGCGCAGTTGAAAACTTCCCCATCTCTGGCAAACCACTCGAAGCTGCCAACATCGCCGCCCTGGGGCACGTGAAGAAAGCGTGCGCACGCGCCAACAACGACCTCGGCGTTCTTGACGACACCCGCGCTAAGGCGATCATCGCCGCTGCCGAGGAAGTCATCGCCGGGACCCACAACGGCGAATTCCCCATCGACGTGTTCCAGACCGGTTCAGGCACCTCGTCGAACATGAACACCAACGAGGTCATCGCGACCCTGGCCAACCGCACTCTTGAAGGCCAGGACAGCGAAATCCACCCCAACGACCACGTCAACGCGTCGCAGTCGTCCAACGACGTCTACCCCACCTCGGTACACGTGGCCGTCACCCAGGCACTGGTCAACGACTTGGTTCCTGCCATGGACCACCTGGCGAGCGCGCTGGAAGAAAAGGCCACCGAGTTCCGCAACATCGTCAAGGCCGGCCGCACCCACCTCATGGACGCCACCCCAGTGACCCTGGGGCAGGAGTTCTCCGGTTACGCAGCACAGGTTCGCAACGGAATTGAGCGCATCGAATCCTCGCTTCCGCGTGTGGCTGAAGTTCCTATGGGTGGAACCGCAACCGGTACCGGTATCAACACGCCTCAGGGCTTCCCTCAGGCCGTTGTGAAGTACCTGGCTGAACAGACCGGCCTGCCTATCACGGAAGCACGCAACCACTTCGAAGCACAGGCCAACCGCGACGGTCTTGTCGAAGCATCCGGCCAGCTGCGCAACATCGCGTACTCGTACATGAAGATCAACAACGACATCCGGTGGATGGGTTCGGGCCCCAACACGGGTCTGGGTGAACTGCACATTCCTGACCTGCAGCCTGGTTCGTCGATCATGCCCGGTAAGGTCAACCCGGTCATTTGTGAAGCGGTCACGCAGGTGTGTGCGCAGGTCATCGGTAACGACACCACCGTGTCGCTGTCCTCGACCAACGGGGCTTTCGAACTCAACGTGGGTATTCCGGTCATGGCATCGAACCTGCTTGAGTCGATCCGCCTGTTGGCTAACTCCAGCCGTGTCATGGCAGACAAGATGATCAAGGGGCTAGAGGCCAACGAAGAACGTTGTCGCTTCCTCGCAGAGGCTTCGCCTTCGATCGTGACCCCGCTGAACAAGGTGATCGGTTACGAAGCCGCCGCCAAGATCGCTAAGCACGCCGTCAACAACAAGATGACCGTGAAGGAAGCAACGGTGGCGCTGGGCTACGTAGAAAACGGCACCATCACGGAAGAGGACCTGGACAAGGCGCTTGACGTGACCACCATGCTGGGTGAGTTCAACCGCTAAGAAGCGTCCAGGTCGTAGAAAGCCTGGCGCCCAAAGAAATACCCGAGGTGTCCTGCAGTTTCGCAGGACACCTCGGGTATTTCTGTGGTATCAAGACCCTCATCAGCAACCTTGCCACATATACTGTACCAGTGGTACACTACCAGTAAGAACAAAGAAGGAGGAACACCATGAAACCGCAACTAGTCAACTCAACTCGAACACTTCTCCCATTCACGGTGGCACTCATCGCAGGCATGACAATCATCCAAATCATCATCGTCTTCACCCCAGGAGGACCCGGAGTCTTGGGGGCCCTCCTCACCGCAGCCGTGGCCATCGGGTGCATGCTCTGGCAATGGCACAACATCAAGACAATTGCAAAAATCCGGTTCGGTAAAGCTATCGTCCATGCAGTGATGTTCGGGACCATCACAACGTCATTTAATTTGCACGCGCTGATACATTTCGCAATCGCAATGCGCGCCGGTGACGCTACTTCGGTAGCCCAAGAGTTCTTCACAACGTCGTGGGTTGGCGCAACACTGTGCATGAGCGCACTGTGGGGAGCAGGCTTCGTCGCTTCGCTAATCGGGGCCATTGCACAGCGAGGCTGGGAGGACTGACCTATGGCACCCAATCATCAGCCCGAACTAGACGAATGGTTGGAGCACAAAGTGTCATCCTGGGTCGAAACGTACAAGAAAGCGATGCTCACACCCACCGTTCTCGCCATACTCGAGGCCCACGAAACCCTCACAGTTCAAGAACTCAACTCCCACATCGAGGTGGATATAGGCTGGCAACTCACCGAACGCGGACTCTACCGCACTATCAAACGCCTCGAGGACAGTGAGTTCCTGTCTGTTACCAGCGAAGAAGCACCCCGCACGGGAGCCAAACGAAAAGTCATTTCGCTTTCTCCCCTCGGTTCACGCATGCTCGCTGGTGTCCGGCAAAACCTCGTCCAGTTACCTTCATAAAACCACCCCGAGGTGTCCTGCGAAACTGCAGGACACCTCGGGTATTTCTGTGGAAGGTTTGGCTACACGAGGTCGAAGTCTTCGAGCACGCTCGTCACCAGTGCCGCGATCGCGGAACGCTCCGAACGGGTCAGGGTGATGTGCGCAAACAGCTTGTTACCTTTGAGCTTCTCGATGACGGCGGAGATACCGTCGTGACGACCCACCCGCAAGTTGTCACGCTGTGCTACATCGTGCGTGAGTACCACCCGGGAATTTTGCCCCAAGCGTGAAAGCACAGTGAGAAGGACGGTGCGTTCCAGCGACTGTGCCTCGTCGACAATGACGAACGCGTCGTGCAACGAGCGACCTCGAATGTGCGTAAGCGGGAGAACTTCCAACATGCCACGGTGCATCACCTCATCAATAACGTTGCGGGAGACCAGTGCTCCCAAAGTGTCGAAAACTGCTTCTGCCCACGGGTTCATCTTGTCTGACTCATCGCCGGGCAAGTACCCCAAGTTCTGACCACCAACGGCATACAGTGGCCTAAACACCATGATTTTTTCGTGCGTGCGGTCCTCCAGGACCGCTTGCAAACCGGCCATGAGAGCCATCGCCGACTTACCAGTTCCAGCACGCCCACCCAGGGACACGATGCCCACTTCTTCATCGGTGAGCATGTCCAACGCGATCCGCTGTTCAGCCGACCTTCCGTGGATCCCAAACACGTCACGGTCGCCACGAACCAGCTTGACCGTCCCCGTGCCAGCCTGCTCGTTGAGCGCTACCACGCGCCCCAAACCGGAACCACGCGGAGAGGACAAAACCAGCCCGGTATTTAACACCTCGGCGCCGGCAGCCTTAGTCTCAACGAAACCAGAGTCAAACAGCTGAGCCATTTCCGCCTCATCCAGCATGAGCTCGCTCAGACCCGTGTAACCGGAATCGACGGCCAATTCAGCCAAGTACGCTTCCGCAGCCAAACCAAGAGCAGACGCCTTCACACGCATAGGCACGTCCTTGGTCACAACAACCACCGAATGTCCTTCAGCCTGTAAATTACGCGCAACGGCAAGGATACGGGTGTCGTTCTCGGCGCGGTCGAAAGCCACCGGCAAACCAGACGCATCAACGTGATTGAGTTCGACACGCAACGTGCCACCTTCAGTACCAATCGGAATCGGCTCATCCAAACGGCCGAACTCCTCGCGCAACTCATCCAGCAACCCCAACGCTCGGCGCGCTGTGAAACCGAGTTCTGAATGATGCCGTTTCGCTTCCAACTCACCAACAACGATGAGCGGAATCACAACATCGTGCTCGTCGAAACGAAAGATCGCACGCGGGTCAGAAAGTAGAACAGAAGTATCGAGTACGTACGTGTGAACAGTGGTAGTCATGGGCTCCCCTGAACTCGTGTTCCAAGGTGCCCGACTCAATCCTTCCCCGACGAGGCTGACACCTCGGGTTGGTCCCTCACCAACTGTTTCCAACCTAACGTGAGAATCCATGCCCGAGGCGGGGCGCACCTCGGCGGGTCGGTGACGTTTAGATGAATGAGTTGTTAACTGGTTTATTTGCCGTAGCGGCGCTGTCTTTGGGAGTAGTCGCGTACGGCCCGCAAGAAGTCAGTCTTCCTGAATGCTGGCCAGTATGCCTCGCAGAAGAAGAATTCGGAGTATGCGCTTTGCCAGATGAGGAACCCGCTCAACCGTTGTTCTCCCGAGGATCGGATGATGAGGTCGGGGTCCGGCTGGCCCTTGGTGTACAGGTGTTCTGCCAGGCGTTCTTCCGTGAGCGCGTTAATGGCGGCTTCCATGCTGGTGCCCGCGGCGGACTCTGCCCGTAAATACGACTTGATCGCGTTCACGATTTCCTGGCGACCGCCATATCCCACAGCAACGTTGACGTGGACGCTGGGATGACCGCCCCGTGAGCTCTCTTGCGCGTTTTCCAACCTGGCGCGCAATGGCTGGGGAAGAACGCTCAAATCACCAACAAGGTTTACCGCGTACTTGTCGGACTGAGCGATCTGCTCAACCATGTCCGAAATGATGGCGACCAGGGTTTCAACTTCTTCCGGTGTGCGCTGCAGGTTTTCCCGTGACAGCACGTACAAGGTGACCACTTCGATGCCAATTTCATCGCACCAGCCCAGGAACTCAACGATCTTCTGGGCCCCGGCCCTGTGTCCCTGCTCGGTTGTGGCACCGAACTCCTTGGCCCACCTGCGGTTGCCATCGGTAATCACACCCACATGCCGTGGAATCCGGTCAGAAGGGGCGAGTTCGCGCACGATCTGACGGTTGTACAACCGGTACAGCCAGCCTGCGATTTGCCCGCGCACGCGCCCTCCTCTCACTCTCTACGGCTAGTTTATAGCCTGATTATGGACAGGGTCTGTGGCCCTGGGCCCACGGCCTAGAATGGAAGTATGGGCGCACATGACACACTCGATCCGGTTGAAGACAGAAAACTAGCAGCAGCGAATTCTCAACGCGTCCGCCGGTTGCGCAATTTGCGCGTCGACATCACCCGGTTCATGGAGATCCGCCCCAGTTGGCGCGGTTGGATTCACGCAGGAGCGTTTCCTTTGGCCGTCCTTGGCGGACTGGCCGCCGTCATTTTGTGCCCCACAGTCCTGTCACGTTTAGCCTCCGCGATTTTCGCCATCACAGGCATGATGCTCTTTGGCACATCCGCCATGTATCACAGGGGCTCGTGGCGTGTCCGCGTGCGCATCTTGTTGCGCCGGCTCGACCACGCAAATATTTTCCTCATCACGGCCGGAACGTACACACCACTTGCCGTGTTGCTGTTGGACCCGCCAGCGTCGTGGTGGCTTTTGGGCATCATTTGGACAGGCGCCATCTTGGGCGTGATTTTCCGCCTCATCTGGATCAGTGCCCCTCGCTGGCTTTTCGTCCCTGTCTACATTGGCATTGGAATCGCCGGAATTGGTTTCATCCCGTCCATGTGGATGCACAATCTGGCCGCAGGAATCCTCATTGTGATCGGAGGGGCTTCCTACATTACAGGCGCAGTCATTTACGGTTTGAAGCGCCCCAACCCGTTCCCAGCGCAGTTCGGTTTCCACGAAATTTTCCACACTGCAACCGTGATTGGTTACGGGTGCCACTTGGCAGCGATCCTCGTATCAGCGGTGGCGGCCTACTAAGGCGTCGTTTGTGTGGGCTCCACGTGTTGGGGCTCAGTGAAGGGCCGCCGAGGTCGTTCCCGACTAGGATTCGTCCTTCTGGTTGCGCTGTTTTTGCTCCAGGATCGATTCTGCTTCTTCACGCGATTGACGCGGGTCCACACGAACGGGCAAAACGTTGGACTCAACGGCACCGTCACGGGCACGAATCTTCCGCACTTTGCGCGCAGCGAGGTTTGCCAGCACGACCCCTGCAATGACAACTGCGAGCGTGACGAGGAACCCGATAGTCCCAGGCGTCACGAGCTCTTCGTCTGGAATGGGTGCTTGCGAGGGTGGAGCAGTCGCTACCCACAGAGCGATGGCGGCCATTGTCATGACTGTTCTCCTGAACGTTGGGCGCACGCTCTCTTCAGTTCGTCGTCGCCCACGACCGTACCGTCTTCTTGGGTGACTCCTGCGAAGAGATCGCTTTCGGCAAAGTCAGTGCGGGGGTCGAGGTCTCGCCCGGTGTTATCGACTGCGAGCTCAAACTCCTCTGTTGGCCAGTACTCCGAGGCGAGTTTGCGGATGTCAGAGAAGAACCCACCGTTGGGGTCGATTTGAGTTGCGTGGGCCAAGAGCGCCCGGCGCGCTGTATCCATGAATTCTTGCGATTCGATGCGCGCGGTCAGCCAAGTTTCCCTGCCGGGGCGTTCTTGGTACTTCTTGACCATGCCTTCTAAGGGCGATTCCAGTCCTTTTTCCTCCAGCAGAGCGTGAACTCGCATCCACTTAGCTGGCGAAAGATCCTGGTTGTAATACACCTTTTGTACGTTCCACGGTTCACCCAGTTCCGGAAGTTCGGTTTGATCAGCGGCAGCTCGAACCGCTTCCATTGTCACGGTGTGCGTGTGGATGTGGTCCGGGTGTGGGTAGCCACCAAGTTCGTCATACGTGGTGATGACATGTGGCTTAAATCGACGAATGATGTTGACCAGGGGGCGTGCAGCCACGTGCGCAGGAACCCGATAGAAGCAGCCATGCGGCACTTGGGTTTCAAAGTCGCCTTCCGGAAGACCGGAATCGACAAAGCCGACCCACTGGTGTTCAGCCCCAAGAATTGAGGCCGCGTTGGCCATCTCACGGCGACGCAGTTCCGCAATGTCACGTTCTGCTGCCGGTGAGTCAGCTAAAGCAGGGTTGAGAATGTCGCCGGCTTCTCCCCCAGTCATGGTTGCAATCAGAACACGGGCACCCAGGGAAGTGTACAGAGCTGTTGTCGCAGCTCCCTTTGACGATTCGTCGTCTGGGTGC
Organism: Brevibacterium sp. ACRRH; assembly: GCF_022346365.1. Classification (NCBI taxonomy): domain Bacteria; kingdom Bacillati; phylum Actinomycetota; class Actinomycetes; order Micrococcales; family Brevibacteriaceae; genus Brevibacterium; species Brevibacterium sp. ACRRH. Next base: position 135,774 of record NZ_JAKRMN010000004.1, on the reverse strand, counting down.
GCGTGAACGGCAAGCAGCCGGAGGCCCGAATACATGTATCCCCTTAGAGTTCTTTTCTGAAAGCAACTATCATAGATTAGTCCTTTTATCTCGCGTTTACGAAAGCTCCCATGGACTCACTTGGCATGGACTCACTTGACTCTCGCTACGGTCGCACGGCTCAGGGCAATAAGAAGCGCCCGCTGCTGTTCATGCTCGCTGGCGTCGTCATCGTCCTGATAGCTGGAGCCGCGTTTCTCGCGTTCAAACCACGCGCTCACCCGCACGCGCCTGAGACGTCAAACTTCACCGCTCATGACGCAGGGAACGCATCTGTAACTTTTTCTATCGTCCCTGACGCTGACCGGGACATTAAGTGCGCTGCGATTATTAAGAACCAGTACGAAGCAGTCGTGGGATATAAGGAAATCACGATCCCAGCTGACCCCCAGGCGAACTCCGCTTCTATGCACCACGACCGCGTTGACGTTCGCACTACACAAAAAGGCGCGCAAGGAAACGTGGAATCTTGCGTTTTTGTAGGGTAGACTAGCGGTTTAAATATATCCCGAGTTCCACCAAAGGAACCCGGGATATGTTTTGTTCCAGCTAGCCAAACGACCACTGGCGCAGCATAGAAAGGCACAATTATGACCGCGGAAAACACCGCAGACCAGACGTGGCTCACGCCCCAGGCTTTTGAGCGTCTCTCTAAGGAGCTCGAGCATCTGTCGGGTCCCGGTCGCACGGAAATTGCCGAGCGCATTGAAGCTGCTCGTGACGAAGGCGATCTGAAAGAAAACGGCGGATACCACGCAGCGCGTGAAGAGCAAGGAAAACTCGAAGCACGTATTCGCGAACTCGAGCACCTGCTTCAGAATGCGAACGTGAGCGAACCAGACGGCGACGAGTCAACCGTCACCCCCGGCAAGCTCGTCACTCTGAAAATGGGACGTCGCAAAATCGAGTTCCTCTTGGGTTCACGCGAAATCATTTCAGACGAAGACAAGATCGATGTCTTTTCTGAGAAGTCCCCGCTGGGCGCAGCTGTGAATGGCAAGAAGGTCGGCGACAAGGTGGAGTACGAAGCTCCTAATGGTCGCACGATCGAAGTCACCATCGAATCGGCAAAAGCTTACTGAGTCTGTCGTACGAAAAAGCCGTGGAACCTGCTTGGTTCCACGGCTTTTCGCATTCGTCGAACTTATGACTCAGACGAGGTTTTCGCGCGTTCCTTCGCCACTTGAGCTTCCACATGCTCTGACGTTGCTTTCTTGGCTTTCGTCAGCGCTTCACTGTCTCCTTTGAGATGAGCCAGCGCCTCATGAGCCTTCTTCATGTACTCGTCGTTCCCGCTGAGTGTAAGTACCACCGTGTTGAGCATGGCGACGAACGGAACCGCAAACAGGGCACCCGGGATACCGAACAGGACACCACCGCCGGTAACCGCCAGCACAACAGCCAGTGGGTGAACCGCAACGGCCTTACCCATGAGGAACGGTTGCAACACGTTTCCTTCCAACTGCTGCACCGCCACCACAACGATGAGCATGATGATGGCACTCACCAACCCCTTGGACACCAGCGCCACCAACACAGCGATTACACCTGTTAGCACGGCACCGACCAACGGGATGAACGAGGCCAAGAACACCAACACGGTCAACGGAAATGCCAACGGGATCCCCAGGACCAAGGCACCGATGCCAATACCTACCGCGTCAATTGCCGCTACCAGCACTTGAACGCGCACGTACTGCACGAGTGAGTTCCAACCGTTAACGGCTGCAGCCACCGACTTGGGCTGAGCCGGTTTTGGAAGCAACCGTACGAACCAGTTGAAAATGCGCCCGCCGTCAAACAGGAAGAAGAAGGAGGCAAACAGCGTGATCAGCAAGCCGGTAACAAAGTTCCCAATGCTCGAAGCTGCGCCCAGCGCTCCAGAAGCGATCTTGCCCTGTGACTTCTGAAGCCAGTCAAGCGCCTTGGTGTTGAACTCGTCCAGGTAACCCGTAATGACGGTGGAGTCGATACCAAACGGGTTGTTCTGAATAAACGCGTTCAGTTTGTTCACACCCAGAACGACCTGATGAGCAAGAGCGGGGAAACCTACGACGATTTGCTGACCCGTGAATGCAAGCAACCCCAAGACCACCAAAATGAAGCCAAGAAAAGTCGTCGCCACCGAGAGCGCATGTGGCCATTTGTGGCGGTCAAGAAAGCTCACAACCGGCGCCATCAGAGCGGCGAGCAACAACGCGATCAAGCACGGAAGCACCAAGATTGAGACTTTGGACAGTCCCCAAAACGCAACCGCAACAGCAGCGACAACGACAAGGAAACGCCAGCTCCATGCCGCTGCCAGCTTCAAACTTGGTGCAACGTACGGCGGCTTCTGGCTCTCTTCACGCGCCTCTTCAATTTCACGATCACTAAAGTCATCCAAACTGATGGCCTGAGTAGCCTGAGGTTCTTCTTCGCGAACGTTGTTCACGCTACGCAACCACTTCCCCAGAATGGGCTTTCGACGTCGCTTCGAGTTCATATGGAATAGCTTACCGGTGCTTTTATTCATAGACTCAAACCGATGAAGGCTTCCACCAAACTTCTTGTTGCATCGCTCTCGCTCCCCCTCATCGCTGGGGCGGGTGCAGCTGTGTTGCGCATGCAGTCAAACCGGATGCGTGACCTCTTCGAGCGCGACCTCAACCTGCCTGGCGAAGACATCGCCATGACGATCGGTCCAGACGACTCGTCAGCGGAAGCCGGAACGACCTCGGCGCCCTTAGACACTACTTCCGAAGACCTACCCGCCTTGGTGGTGGTTGGTGATTCGTGGATCGCGAAAATGGGCCGAGGTGCCCCGTCCCCAGCCGTCCTCATGGGCCGAGGTCTTTCTGCGTTGCTGGGTCAACGCGTCCGGGTGCGTGCCTGCACCCAGCCCGGGGCGCGAGGCGAAGAGATGAGCGAACACATTTCGGCAGTGTTGGCAGATTCGCGGATGCGCCGTTCGCGTTCGGGCTCATCGGGGCCACGTTTTGCGGTCATTTCGATGGGCTCAGCGGACATTGTTCGCCCCAGCGTGTACCGGAGTGGTGTGGCTGTTTTCAGCCGCGCTATTCACCGTTTGGAGCGTGAAGGCGGGTACCGGGTTGTGGTTCTCACGTGCCCTAACCTGGGTCTGCTTCCGGGAGTTCGGCGACCGTTGCGCACAATTCTCAGGCGGTCCTCTCGCGTTGTGTCAGGTTCGCAGTGGCTCATGGCGGTCAGTTCGCACGCGCTACCTATTTCCCTGAATGAGGTCTTGTCGGGAACGTCGCAGGTTGGGTTGCTTGCCGATTCGCGTCGCAACCCTTCTCCCCTGGGGTATAAGCAAATCGTGGCGGCCGTCCTGGCACGCATCGCAGCCGATCTCGATTCGCAAATTCTGTCCACTCCAGACTCTGAGGAGCATAAGTGAGCACCGTCGTCACCGTCCTTGCCTCCAGTTCACCCAGCAGGCTGTCACTTTTACGGCAGGCGGGAATCGAACCGGTTGTCATTCGCCCTGAAGTCGACGAGCACGCCGTGGTTGAGCGCGTTGCTCCGGGGTCGGTCGTCGAAGAAGTGGCGCTTCTGGCCCAGACCAAAGCCAGTGCCGTCATCGACGCCCTCGCCCAGGATCCGCATGAGGGGCTCATCGGTTCGGCAGACACGTGCGTTCTGATCGCGTGTGATTCGCTCCTTGAGTTAGACGGTAAAGCTGTGGGCAAGCCGGGTAACGCGCGGGCCACGACCGAGGTGTGGAAACGTTTGCGTGGAAAGTCGGCTGTGCTTCACTCAGGACACTCAATAGTCCTGATGCGCCGAGGATCTTCGGGCTGGAGTCTTGTTGACCAGGAAGATGCAGTCGGCTCTACGACGATTCGCACCGCTCACATCAGCGACGATGAAATCGCAGCATACTGCGAAACGGGCGAACCATTCCACGTAGCTGGCGCCCTCACGATCGACGGGTACGGCTCTGCCTTTGTTGAATCGCTTGAAGGTGACCACACGAACGTCATTGGGCTGAGCATTCCGCTCGCTCGCACCCTAGTCACCAGGCTGGGTGTCTCCTGGCCAGATCTGTGGAAAATAACTCCCGCGTAGTTTTGTAGCGTTTCTACAAAAGATTTGGAGCTAGTAGCGAGCTCTCATAGATTTGCTTCGTCAGATTTTCGTGACGGGAGATTGAATGAGCGCCCAGTTTTCAAAGGTTCTTATCGCTAACCGCGGTGAGATCGCACTACGCATCGTTCGTGCATGCCGTGACCTTGGACTGCAGTCGGTTGCCGTATACACCAGTGCTGAGTCCAACGCCGATTTCGTCCGGTTCGCCGATGACGCGTGGCTCCTCCCGGGAACGGGCGCGGCCACGACGTACCTGGACATGCGGGCGCTTATCGACATTGCTCACCGCGCCGGCGCTCAAGCCATCCATCCCGGATACGGTTACCTTGCCGAAAGCCCTGAGTTCGCACGTGCCGTGACCGAGGCCGGACTCACGTGGATCGGGCCCGCTCCAGAGGCGTTGGAAGCGTTGGGCGACAAGGCTGGAGCTCGCGCTGTTGCCGACGCCGTTGGAGCTCCTACCACGCCAGGATCAGGGCGTGCGGTCAAAGACATTGAAGACGCGCTCAACATTGCCGACACAATCGGTTACCCAGTCGCCGTCAAGGCTGTTCACGGCGGCGGTGGACGCGGATTCCGCACTGCCGCTAACCGAGAAGACCTTCCAACGGCTCTCGAGTCCGCCAGCCGCGAAGCGGTTGCGGCCTTTGGCCGTGGCGAATGCCTGCTGGAAAAGCAGATTGTGCGACCACGCCACATTGAAACCCAGTGCTTGGCTGACTCACACGGCAACGTCGTCGTGGTTTCGACCCGCGACTGCTCACTCCAGCGTCGTCACCAGAAAGTCGTTGAAGAAGCCCCAGCCCCGTTCCTGACAGATGAACAGAACCAGATTCTGGTTGACGCCTCCCAGAAGATTCTGTCCCATGTGGGATACGTTGGCGCTGCCACGTGTGAATTCCTTTTGGGCCAAGACGGCACCATCACCTTCATGGAAGCAAATGCCCGCATTCAGGTTGAGCACACGATCACGGAAGAAGTCACCGGGGTTGACCTGGTGGCGTGGCAGCTGAAAATTGCCCGCGGCGACGAACTGCCTTCGTCCATGCCCGCCCCACGTGGCCACGCTTTCCAGTTCCGCATCAACGCCGAAAACCCTGCTAACCGTTTCATTCCAGCTACCGGTCGCATCGTTGAGCTCCACGAACCAGCTGGGCCCGGTATTCGCATGGACTCCGGGGTCAAGGAAGGCACAACGGTAGGCACCGACTTCGACCCCATGCTTGCCAAGCTGATCGTGACAGGTGAAGACCGCGAACAGGCTCTTGCACGGGCTCGACGCGCACTGGACGAATACATTCTCAACGGCGTAGCCACGCTACTCCCCCTGCACCGCGAACTCGTGCGGACACCAGCGTTCACCACCGATTTTTCGGTGTACACACTGTGGCTGGAACAAGAGTTCATGCCATCGTTCTCAGCGCCGCAAGAACTCACGGCAGAGACCAGCCCTGAAGACACCACCACCGACGTTGTGGTGGAAGTCGACGGTCACCGCCTCACCGTGAAGGTCCCTGCGAGTCTCACAACCGGTGGACAACAGACCAAGGTGAAACCACCTCGGCGACGGAAAACCAGCCGAGTTTCTGCAGACTCAGGTGACCTGACCGCTCCCATGCAGGGCACGATTGTGACTGTGGACGTTCAGCCCGGTGACACCGTCAATGAAGGTGACCGTTTGGCAGTAATCGAAGCCATGAAGATGGAACAGCCGCTCACCGCCACGCGCACCGCCACTGTAAGCGAAGTATGCGTGGAAGCCGGTTCGGCAGTGAAGTCCGGAACGCCTCTGGTGAAGTTCCAGTAGGCACAAACAAAAGGTGGGGCTCGGAGTCATTCCGAGCCCCACCCTTTGTTTGTGGCCTTTAGTCGCGGAATTCGCGACGGTGGTGCAAACGACGTGCCGCTTCTGACAGCGAACCACTCACCGACGGGTACACCATAAACGTGGACGACAACTGATCCACCGTCAACCGGTTTTCAACAGCCAACGCAAGTGGGGTGATGAGTTCGCTCGCCTTAGGACCAACGACAACACCGCCCAGTACCGAACCGGATCCGCGGCGTGCAAACACCTTGATGAATCCTTCTTCGTTGCCCTGCATCTTGGCGCGTGGGTTCGTCGCCAGCGACACCATTGACCATTCGACGTCGTGCCCCGAGGTCGCAAGATCAGCCTGGGTGAACCCGACTGTTGCGATTTCAGGGGCCGTGAAGACGTTTGAGGCCACATTGCGCAGTTTCAGAGGAGCAACCGCATCACCCAAGGCGTGCGACATGGCGATGCGTCCCTGCATAGCAGCAACGGATGCCAATGGGAACACGCTGGTGCAGTCACCGGCCGCGTAGATTCCCGGGACCGAGGTGCGAGAAACCCCGTCTACCACGATGTGTCCACTGTCCTCAACGTGGACCCCGGCTTCTTCCAGTCCCAAGTCGGCCGTGTTCGGGATCGAACCCACAGCCATAAGACAGTGGCTGGCGCGAACCTTACGACCGTCGGCCAAAACCACCTCGACACCGTCTTCAGTGCGCGTCACCGAGTCGGCACGCGAACGCGACAACACGTTCATTCCACGGCGACGGAAAGCCGACTCAATCACCTCGGCGGCGTCTTCATCCTGCCCCGGAAGCACACGGTCACGGCTGGACACCAGCGTCACCTCGCTACCCAGGGCCTTGTACGCGGAAGCGAACTCAGCACCAGTCACACCTGAACCCACCACGACCAAGTGTTCAGGCAGTTCCTGCAAGTCGTACAGCTGAGTCCACGAAAGAATCCGCTCACCGTCCGGCATTGCCGACGGAAGCTCACGCGGGTGCGCACCCACAGCCAGCAGGATGGTGTCGGCAGTGAGTTCATACTCAGTGCCGTTGTTTTCCTTCACATGGACTTCAGAATCACTCGTGAGGCGGCCTTCACCGGAAATCACCTTCACACCTTCGGACACCAGCGAGTCATGAATATCGCTCGCCTGCGCATTGGCCAGCTTCATAATGCGGCGGTTCATAGCAGCGAGGTCAACCCACACTTGGCCATTCTGGTCGGTCTCTCCGTCGCCCACTCGCAACCCAAGTTGCGAGGACTCGGTGAAGTCAACCATGACCTCGGCGGTTGCAATCAAGGACTTAGACGGCACCACGTCAGTGAGAACAGCCGAACCACCCGTGTGGTTCTTCTCGATGAGCATGACGTCGGCACCAGAACGAGCGGCAACCAGAGCGGCCTCGTACCCGCCCGGGCCTCCACCAATAATGACGACACGGTTTTGCGAGGGGTCAAGAACGTTTTTCACGTCTCCATTGTGTCAGTCAATGTGACTATTCCAAAGAGCAGGGCTACTCTTAAAGAGTCGAAGGCGATTCAAAGGCACGCTTGGGCATTATGCGCAAGAGTTTTGTGCTGTCAGAAATTTCACACCACGGACCCCTTGTATCAAACTTGCCATTGTGTGAATCTTAGGTTAATCGAAATTTTCTTCCCGTCCCGTGCACGCCGATCCATTCGCACTATGCACGTGGAAAACCTGAGAAAGGACACCATGGACTGGCGTCACCGTGCAGCTTGCCTCAACGAGGACCCCGAACTTTTCTTTCCCATCGGCAACACCGGCCCAGCCCTCCTCCAAATCGAAGAAGCCAAAAGCGTATGCCACCGTTGTGAGGTTGCAGAAACGTGCCTCCAGTGGGCGCTTGAAACAGGACAAGACGCCGGCGTCTGGGGTGGCTTGAGCGAAGACGAACGTCGCGCACTCAAGCGTCGCGCAGCCCGCGCACGTCGCGCGGGCTAACGACACCGAGCGGGCGTGCTTTAGGTTCCCGACCTCAGCGGGAAGTCCAGAACCACCTCGGTACCTCCACCTTCACGTGGGCGCCACTCAATCGTTCCATCCAAATCAGTTGTGACTAGAGTCTTCACGATCTGAGTACCCAAACCGGTTCCCGGAACCGCATTGTCGCCGATTCCGATTCCGTTATCTGCAATGACGACTTCAAGCCGGCCTTCGTACCTGCGGGAACGGATCCACACATTTCCATGAACAGGCTCATCATCTGCCTCAGCAACGAACCCATGCTCGATAGCGTTCGTGACAAGTTCGGTCACAGCCAAAGCTAGCGACGTAGCATCAGCAGAGGAAATCGTTCCTATTTGGCCGTCCTGCTCAAGCTCAATGTGTTTGTTTGGGTTCGCCAAAGACGGCCCCAAACGCACGCCCTTGCTAATCACTTCGTCGAAATCGACCTCGGGATCCACACCCTGGCTCAGAACGTCATGCACAACGGCAATCACCGAAACTCTGCGCATCGCTTCTTCCAAAGCCGACTGCGCAGCCGGTGACTCAACCCTGCGTTTCTGCAACCGCAAAAGTGCGGACACGGTTTGGAGGTTGTTCTTCACCCGGTGGTGCATTTCCCGGATCATTGTGTCTCGCGACAACAGATCCCGCTCGCGCCGGCGAATCTCAGAAATATCCCGGACCAGCAAGAGCGCCCCAGTTCGGTACTCTCCACGACGGAACGGAATGGACCGCAGGGCCACTGAAACCTTCTTCGACTCCAATTCCGTTCGCCAAGCAGCGCGCCCAGTGAGAACCAGAGGAAGGATCTCGTCAACCGGTCGAAGCTTCGACAACAGGTCCGACATCAGTTCCGCAAGATACCGCCCCTCAATCTCGCCCTTGTAGCCCAGGCGGTACAAGACCGAAATCGCGTTGGGTGACGCATACCGGACGCGCCCTTCACGGTTCAGCACGAGCATGCCATCACCCACGCGAGGCTCACCACGACGCACACCGGAAGGGGCCTCCATGTCAGGGAAATACCCTTCAGCGATCATCGACAAGAGCATCACTCCTGCCGAACGATAATTACGCTCCATCCGCGAGTAGTTAGCCTTGCGTTCCACATCCGAATGGATGGTGAGGACCGCAATTACGCGACCGTCGCGCACAACTGGAACGGCCTCGGCCCCTTGCAGCAAACCGTCTTTGGCAGTCGACTGGCAGGTTTTCGCATTGTCCATCGCTTCGGAAATCAATGCCTGCTCGTCATCGTTAGCCATCGTGCCGATCTCGTCGTGCGGGTACACGGTGGATCCCGTGTTAGGCCGGCAATGCGCCACCACAGTGAACTCTTTGTCCACTTTCACCCACAAGACGAGGTCGGCAAAGGCGAGGTCAGCGATCATCTGCCAGTCTTCGACCAGCCGATGCAACCACTCGATGTCGTCTTCGTCAGTGAATCCCTTGCTGGTCAGCAGATCAGCAAACGCGCTCATCAACTAGTCCAGCTGAGATTGGTACACGGTCGAACGCACCAGCGAACGGATCATCCGCAACAGCACTGACAAAGGCGCTTGGTCAACATGTTCAAGCGACAAGACCTCATCAGCCGTTTCTCGAACCTTCCGCAAGGACGTTTCGTTGTGAACCTGCCATTGAGCAAGTCGATCGTCGGAACGATCCTGAGCGGTGGCCTTATCCGACTGCGTGGAGCCCAGAACTGCATCCACGATCGCAGCGGTGGCCTGGTAATAGTCATCGCGAAGCGCTCCGCGAGCCAGTGCGGTCCATCGCGACGAGCGATCCAGCGCACCGATGTTTTCCAAGATCTTGACTCCGTGGATCAGCTCAGTCACACCGAAGTAGATTTCGGCGATTTCATCCGCATCCGTCTCCGATGTTGCCGCAAGCTGAGCAACCGTGAGCAATGCGTACTCGTCGAGCATTCCCGCAGCACGGTACGACAAGTCGGTAGGGACACCGCGACGTACAAAGTCGCCGACGCGACCCTCGAGCTTGTCGCGGTCGCCTCCACGCACCAAGGTTGGAAGATGCGGACGTAGTTCTGTAATCGTTGGGCGGTAGCGCGCAATCTCGTCTTCGACCACGAAGAAGTCAGGAGCCTGGTTGACGAACCAGCGCGACGCACGGTCCAGCAGACGAATGTAGTTATTCTGCAGGGCAACTTGCGTAACAGTGTCAACCTTGTTGTCGAGTGCACAAATTTCCTGGAAGTGCTCCTCGAGGTCGAACACTTCACTCACCGTGGTAAACACACGAGCGATGTGCGGAATCGAGGCTCCGGTCTCTTCCACAAGGCGGAAGATATACGTCAAACCACCTCGGTCAACCATGCGGTTCACCAGGTGTGCTGTCGCAATTTCACGGAACAGCGGGTGCGATGTGAGCTGGTCGCCGTACTTCTCGGTCAGCGTCTGAGGGAAGTACTGCAACACATGCTTCTTCATAAACGGTTCGTCTGGAACATCCGATTCGAGAATCGCATCGGCCGCGTTCATCTTGACGTACGCAAGCAAAACAGCCAGTTCAGGCGAGGTGAGACCCACTCCGCGTTCTGACACGCGCTTGTTGAGTTCCTTGCTGGTTGGCAAGAACTCAACCGCCCTATCCAGGTGCTGGTTGCTTTCCAGGTACTTCATCAGGCGGCTCAGAGTACCGCTCAGACGAAGGCTGTTGCTCCGGGCCTCCCCCATCGCCACGTTCTGTGTGTAGTTGTTTGACAGAACCAGATCGGCGACTTCGTCAGACATCGACTCCAAGACGTCCACACGTTCGTCTGCAGGGAAATGCCCATGTTCAATCAGAGTGGACAACAACAGCTTGATGTTCACTTCGTGGTCGGAGGAGTCCACACCGGCCGAGTTGTCCACAGCGTCCGTGTTGATCTTCTGACCGTTCAACGCGGCTTCGATACGTCCCAACTGGGTAACACCCAGGTTCCCACCTTCGCCCACGACGCGGGCACGCAGGTCTGCTCCATTGACACGAACCAAGTCGTTCGCTTTGTCGCCCACCTGCGCGTGGGTTTCGTCTTGCGACTTGATGTACGTACCGATTCCGCCGTTGTACACGAGGTCAACTGGTGCGCACAGAATTGCACGAATCAGTTCAGGTGCCGTGTACGAACCTGCCCGCATTCCCAAAGCTTCAGCTGCTTCGGGCGACACTTCGATCGACTTCGCGGAACGCGAGAAAACCCCACCTCCGGCAGAAATCAAGTCGCGGTTGTAGTCCTGCCAGCTAGAGCGTGGCAATTCAAACAAGCGCTTGCGTTCCTGATACGACGTGGCCGCGTCAGGGTAAGGGTCGATGAAGATGTCACGGTGGTCGAACGCGGCAACCAAGCGAATGTGTTCGGAGCGCAACATACCGTTACCAAAAACGTCACCGCTCATGTCACCGATACCAACGGCCGTGAAGTCGTCGGTAGCAGTGTTGACACCCAGTTCACGGAAGTGACGTTCAACCGACTTCCACGCACCTCGGGACGTAATCGCCATCGCCTTGTGGTCGTAACCCGTGGAACCACCAGAAGCGAAAGCATCCTGCAACCAGAAGCCACGGTCAACAGCGATCCTGTTCGCAACATCCGAGAACCGCGCTGTACCCTTGTCCGCTGCGACCACCAGGTATGTGTCGTCTTCGTCGTAGCGAACCGTGCGCTCAGGGTACACGGTCTTTTGCTGGCCGTCTTCGACTACCAAGTTGTCTGTGACGTCCAGCAACGCGTTGATGAACACTTCATACGCAGCCTGTCCAGCTGCACCCCACGCTTCGCGATCCAGGGCTGGGTCCGGCAGACGCTTAGGGTAGAAACCGCCCTTAGCTCCCGTAGGCACAATGAGCGCGTTCTTAACCATCTGGGCCTTAACCAAGCCCAGGACTTCAGTGCGGAAGTCATCGCGCCTGTCCGACCAGCGCAGACCACCACGGGCCACGCGACCAAACCGCAAGTGAACACCTTCCACTTCCGGGGAGTACACGAACATTTCCAAAGCCGGACGAGGCTTGGGACTGAACTCGAGAAGCTCCGGCTTGATCTTGAAGACATTCGCCCGTCGAGGCTGCCCGTTCTCATCACGCTGGAACACATTGGTACGTACGGTAGCTGCGATCACCTCGGCGGTGGCACGCAAAATCCTGTCAGCGTCCAGGGAGGACACCTGCGCCAACGCTTCAAAGATTTCTTCTGTCTTGGTTTGGACCGCACTCTCACGGTCCCCCGTGAAGTCCGGGTCGAACTTAACGGTGAACAGCTCAACCAACAGACGTGAGATTTCCGGGTGGCTGGAGTAGACGTCACCCATGTTCTTTTCGGACAAGGAGAAGCCGCTCTGACGCAAGTAGTGCGAGAAACCACGCAACAACGCGACGTCTTGCCACGACAGACCAGCCACAATGAGCTTGTCCATGCGACCGTGCTCGCGCTTACCCTGCCAGCCCGCCTTGAACGCGTCCTCAAAGCGCTCAAAGTCAGACTCGGGAACGTCCTGCGGGAACTCCAGACCAAAGTCGTAAATGTACCTGCTGGTCCCGTCGGCAAGTTCCAGGTGGTACGGACGCTCATCAACGACCTCGGCACCCAAATTAGCCATGTACGGCAAGATGTCACTCAAGTTGGCTGGCTCAAAGCGGTATAGCGCCAGTCGAATGCGACGGCCGGACGAGCCTTTCGCGCGCGTGACGTGTACATACGGAGTTTCGTCGCTCTCCATTGCTTCGAAACGCTGAACGTCGGCAACCGCGTCGTGCGGAGTGAAGTCGTCCTGGTAGGACGGTGGGAAAGCCTGGCCCCACAGCCCACCTCGTTGTGCTACGGCGTGGCTCAAACGTTCTGACGATGGCGACAAGAATTCGTGTACATCTTCATTCCACGACCGCAAGGCTCCACGGATCCGATTCGATACCTGAGCTGGCGGAATGTCCGGCAACAAGTCCTTGGGGTTGACACGCACAACGAAGTGCAAGCGCGCAAGTGCCGAATCAGAGAGCAACACGTCAAAGTCGACACTGCTAGCCCTGTACAGTTCGCGAAGCACGTTTTCAACGCGAGTCCGAGACGCCGTGTCGTACAAGTCGCGTGGAACATAGACCAGGATGGACACGTAACGCTCGTAGGTGTCCCGACGCATAAACACAGAAGCTTCGCGCTTTTCCTGCAGGTTGACCACCGACATTGCAATGTCGAGGATCTCTTCCTTATCCGCGTGGAACATGTCGTCACGCGGATACGTTTCAAGGATCGACACCAGTTCGTCACCAGAGTGCGTGTTGCGTGAAATGCCGGATTCGCGCAGGATCCATTCACACTTTTCGCGCACAACTGGAATGGTCAGCACTGATGCCGTGTACATCGACGACGTGTACAGACCCACGAAGCGGCGTTCACCGATGATGCGACCGTTTTCGTCGAACATTTTGATACCCAGGTAGTCCAGGAATCCGCGACGAATCAGTTTGGAGCGTGAGTTCGCCTTTGTGAGCACCAGGACGTGACGGTCCGAGGCGTGTGACGCGACCGCACGCGACAGTGGCGACGCTTTTGGCTCACGCAGAGCGCTAATACCCCGGGCAGTTCCGGGAACCGGCTCAAGCGAGGTGGTTTCGCCGTTGTTTTCCAAGCGGTACTCGCGGTAACCCATGAACGCGAAGCGCCCGTCCAACCAGTCCAGAAGGTCCGCGGCTTGAGCGGCTTCCGAACGCAGGTCGATTCCCGGAGGCTGGTTGCGCAATTCTGCTGCGATTTCTTTGGCTTTGGCTGCCATGTCGTCGCGATCGCGGTCTGCAGCTTCGACAAACTCAAGAGTTTGCGAGATTTTTTCGCGCAACGCGCCGAACTCGGATTCCGGGATCGCATCAATTTCGATGTGGGTCCAGGACTCCAGTGTTTCGTCTTCTTTGGTGACGTCGGCGCTGATGATGGGAAGTACCGAGGTTGTTGTCTGGGTGGTGTGCGCCGTCCCCTGGGGGGCGATGATGCGGATGTCTTCACCCGACCGTGACGTGATGACCTGCGGGTGGTGAACTGCCCGCAGGGCGTATCCCTCTCCTGTGAGGTCTGAGGTCAGTGACGACAACAGGTAGCGCATGTCACGGACGACGATGTCAATAACGGTGCGACTACCGGAGTAGTCAGGGTCAGAGGACTCTGGGTTGTGAATGTCGATGACCGCTTGTTCACCGGTGTACTGTGCGGCTACTTCCCAGTGACGGACAGCTACGGCAGCGAGGGTTTTAGCCCCGTAGGTTTCGAAGTCCGAAGAAGCAATGCGCGGGTAGTAGGTTTCAAGCAGATTGGCGGGCGGGGTGTGCCCTGTCAATGAGTGCCATTCCTGGGCGATCTCGGCCGGGTAGACCTCGGTCACTTTTTCACCTCTTATGTAGGGTTGTTTCCACTTGTTCATCCTTGAACTTGTTTCTACCTTACGCCGAATGTGTGTCTGGTTCGAAGTATTCAGCCGGGTCTTCGTCAGAAATAACTCTGACGTGCAACACTTGCATCATGAAGTCCTTTCGCATGCAACAAAACTACGACCGCTCGCCTGAACAACTCCTCGAAATACTCGCCTCTGAGGAGTTCTGGAAAGAGAAGGATTTCGAGTTCACTCGCGAAGGTGACGCGAACTCGGGTTGGCATATACGTGTGTCGAGTCCCGTGAACAAGGACCAGGTTCCTTCTCAGTTTTCGCAGTTCGTTACGCCCGGACTGCGCATCAAACATGACGCTCGAGTGCCGGCTGCACACAACAGTGGCGGAACCGTCACGTACAAGGCACATGCGCCCGGCGCCCCAGCCACGGTAGAAGCCGATATCGCTGTTGAAGGCAAGGACGGTTCGTCGACCGTCACGGTCGATGCCACACTCTCAATCAAGGTGCCGTTCGTGGGCTCCATGCTCGAAGGAAAAGCTGAACCCACCGCCCGCAAACTACTTCGACGTCAGCTCGATAAGCTCGCCAAACTCTGAAGCGTCGTACCACACCAGAGACGCTTCACGCAGAACAGCCATGTTGTTCTGCGCGTCGTCGGTGAGCCGGCCCAACTCATCAGGGTCGTCGATGTGGGCGCTCACGACTTTGGTCGGATCGAACTGTGCCGGCTCAAACGCCAACACGTCTCCCCCGGCCTCGGTCGTGTTCGTGGGTGCTGGGATGTCGGCGGCTAGGACCACGCGCCCTTCGCCGGTGCGTGCTGCTTCTTCTTCCAGAGCTGTGGCCGCATAGGCCATGGCGAGCCATTCGACTTCGTCGAGCGCGTCGCCTTTGAGTCCGTGGGTGCGCGGGTGTGGGGTAAATCCGATCGAGGGGGTGATGTTTGGCCAAGAGTGGAATTCGGACACTGTCAGTGGGAAGTACGCTCGAACGCTCATACTGTCATCTTCCGCTTTCGGCGCCGTGCGCGCGAAGGTTCCGCTCGGCGTGGCGCAAACCGCTCGCTAAGTTCTGTGATGGCTAGGGAAAATGGCGCCCGAGGTGTCAGTTCCGTGACCGTGCGTCCGGCGAGTACCGCTCGGTCGACGTCTTTGACGGATTCTGGAATGAAAACTGGGTCGTTGACATGCGTGAACTTGGCAAGTGTGGCCGAAATCGTCTTTTCGGGTGCCTGCCCAACTGCGCTTGCCCGCACCCGGTTAATCACCGTGGTGAAATCGGGCAGGTTGCGAATGCGGTCAGTATCGAGAAGCTCAACGAGACGCTTGAGCCCCATGGGATCCCCCGTCCCCACAACAGCCGTGTGGTCTGCACTATTCAACACGACTCGAGTTGCGCTGTGCCGGTCATAAAACGGGTCGGCAAAGTCGTCGTCGGGGTCGATCCGGTCGGCAACATCCACCACGATCCAGGTGTAGTGGGAGCGCAAGGCTTGTAACACCTCGGCCAGATGCGCCGGTTTCACTTCCGGCCACCGCATTGCCCGCGATAGACCTGTCACAACATGG
This sequence comes from Brevibacterium sp. ACRRH, assembly GCF_022346365.1. Classification (NCBI taxonomy): domain Bacteria; kingdom Bacillati; phylum Actinomycetota; class Actinomycetes; order Micrococcales; family Brevibacteriaceae; genus Brevibacterium; species Brevibacterium sp. ACRRH. The sequence goes on along the minus strand of NZ_JAKRMN010000004.1, from coordinate 119,901 downwards.
AAGCGTGGCTCTATCACCGTGACGGACTCTTCAATGGTGTTCGCGGTGAGACCCTCGACATGTCGACACAAGGTAACCAGTTGAGGAGTGTCCGACAAGACCCCTAAAAGCGCGGCTTGAACAGAGTTCACGGTGTCGGCGTCGACAAGAACCGTGGAATCCTGCTGTGAGAGCGCATGAGCCAGATTCGCTGCGACGGTTGAACGTCCCGGCGCTGAACCAGTCCCCCACACGGCAATGATTTTCCCGTTCGCTTTGTTTGAAGGCACTGGGGCGAAATCCGGTTTGGGTGGGGCTTTCACGGATGCCGATACGCGACGGAGCGCCGCGGCAAGTTCATTGGGCGATGCCCATGGCGACACGTGTTCGTCCACATCCCACGCTGTGACAGCCGATTCGGCCTCGCCAAACCCCAGGACTTTTCCGGAGTTTCCGCGTACTCTGCGGACGAGCTCACGGTCGGCTCCTGTAAAGTATTCGCCCAGAATTACCACGTCGCCCGTTCCCGCAACAACGGCAGCAAGTAGCTCAGTTTCATCCGCGGGTCTCGCCTGAACTGAGACCCCGTCCAAATCGTTGAGCACGGAGACGAGTTGCGCTTCAAACTCCACGTCCACCGCGACAATGACGTTGATGGTCATTGGGACTCCTTGGGGTACGCCACAACTGACACCCGGTGATCCGTCGCAATGACTTCGAGTACGTGTTCCAGTTTGCCGTTGGGAACAAAAATTTCGATGCGTGTGTCAGCCGTCGATGTGAAGCCACCTTCGTCTCGCCCTACCGCATGCACATGGGCACGTGACAGCACTTCTATGGGTTGGGCTTCGTCGTCCTTGACATCAGTGGCCCACACGTCGACGAACGCCCCGGCTTGAACAGCTTGGGGAAGGCTACCTGGGATATCCAGAGCAATCACACGGCCATCCAAGTGAGCCGGATCAACCAAGACCGAGGCGGGCACCAGTTCCCCTGCAGCGACTGCCCCTGTGACGGACATACCCACTGGTGATGACTGATCTGCGCGCACGTACTTCTCTTCTGTATCCGGGAGTCGCACTTCGACTGCCGTGAGCGAGTCCTGGTCAATCGTGGTACCGGACGCGAGTGGTTTAGACGCCGCCCACACGGTGACGGTGTCAGCTACACGAGTGACAACCGCCCATGTACCTAAGAGAGAAACGATAACGAGGATGATTCCCACAAGCACACGCGGATCACGCATACGTGGAAGGGCAAACCGGGGTGACTCTTTCATGGTTGTTCTCCGTTGAACTGCATGAGGGTGTACAGCACTTTGGTGTCAAATGGTAGTATTTGATACTAAATAGTGCTTCTTTATCTAATTACATTTATTCTACGTACGCTTCACACGAAAGGGAACCCTCATGGCTGTAGAATCTCGCTTTCTACCCTTGACCGATGTCGCGGAAATCTTGAGCGTTTCGATCGCACAGGCCCGCGCCCTAGTCCGCTCAGGCGAACTTCGCGCGATCAAAGTAGGTGGGCGCGGACAATGGCGCGTCGAAAAAGGAGAACTGGAAGACTACATTCAACGCATGTACCGCCAGACTCAAGAAGAAGTCGAATCGCTCTCATAGCCCACTACTCGGGAAGCGCCCATACGGCACGAACTCCCGAAAGTGGCACAACGTCGAATTCTCCACCTGAACGCAACTGCACATAGTCGCTCCCCACGGCGTCGATACTCCCCTCGGTGAAACCACCAGCAAACTCCACCCGCACGGGAATTCGCTCTCGAGCCCAAGCGCGTAGAACCGACATCGGGCTCATCATTCCTGGCTCACTATGTACACGCGACGTCATTCGCACCAGCTCCACATGAGCGAGCATGACCAAGACAGTGCGCGACTCTTGTGACAACACGACCCACGATTTACCGCATCTGTCGACGACTCCTCCGATTCCACGCTTTTCCACCCACAGCGTGACTGCCTTGCCTTGCGCACCCGAAAGTCTTTCCGCCAGACTTCGCTCAGCAAACGCTTCTTCTACTAGATCAGCCTGCTGCCCCATGCGCTCATGCGCATCGCTAGCGTCGACCTGCGCCGCCATGTCGTCAAAAAGCTGATCCCACCGATCCGTCATACCGCCATACTGCCATACCCTTATATTCCTTATTAGAACATCATTGACTTTTAATTACCTGTCATGGGTATAGTGAATTATTGATGTTTCAAGGAGGAAACATGCTTCATCGAATAATCGGAGTCTCAGCGGCTCACGCAACTCTCTGTTTCATGGCGGCCGCATGGCACCAGCACGCTCTACACGCGATTCAGTCAGGTGACGTGAGCATGATGCTCATCGCTGTCTGCGTGTGCTTAGCAATCGTTGCGGGTATCCGGCTTCAGCTTGCCGTCGTCACCCTGGTCATCGCTTCATGCGTTCGCCGGTTCGCGCCAAGTTTGGGCCACACCCTTTCGCAACTTGCGATCTGGCTGGCACCTTCACACTTTAAGAAAGGTATCGCTGTTGCTGTCGGACTCGTCATCGCAAGCGCAACACATGCCACCGCGGCACCCATGTGGCCCACAAGCGCCCCATCAACACCTGTCGCCGAAACACCACAACAAGCGACTCCATCACCGATCTGGCCTACCAGTACCTTACCGTCACCACATGTGGAAACACCTGGACCGGCGCTTCCCTCACCTACATGGCCCACGACCAACTCTGAACGACCTCGGGAAAGTGTGGCACCCGCGCACTCACCGTCGCAGCAGAGCGAACCCACACCCAAGGAGAAACCAACACCTAATCAGAACACTGAGCATAAGAAGGAACCAGCGCCCAAAGAGAAACGCACCTACACCGTTCGTAAAGGCGACTCACTGTCGAAAATTGCACAGAAGATGAAGGTCGACCCCGACGCGTTGTACAAAGCGAACCGCTCAACAGTAGGCAAGAACCCCAACTTGATCTTCCCCGGACAGGAACTGATCGTGCCATGACCGCACAACTCGAAGCGCCCGTTATTCGTAAACCGCACGCGCGCACATCTCACACCAGGCCCACACCTGCAACACCACGCAAGCCACGCACAGAAACGAGCGGCGTCGACAATGTCGTGACCGCGCTTGCCGTCGCCTGCGTAGAAATCATGCAAGGGCGGCGCTCTGCTTCAACGCTCGTCAGATGGGCCACCCCAGAACTCATCGACCGCTTGCGCACGTTCGCGCAGGTGCGCACCAAACTTGCCCGCACACGCCCTGCCCCAGCAACCCGCATCTCGCCGGGAGCCGTGAGGGTGTGTCACTTGCGCGCAAACGTAGTTGAAGCAAGCGTCAACATCATGAGCCCAGATCGGCGACGCGCGGTCGCGTTGCGCTTGGAGAGCACCTCCGGACGGTGGATCCTCCACGAGCTCGTCATTGTGTGAAGCTCGTTCGCGTCGAGCTTCACCGCAACGAGTACTGCCTAGCGCTTCTTCTTTTTCTTGGCCTGCCGGCGCTGCTGGCGGTTCTTTGGAGCTTCGTCCTTGGGTTCGTCGTCAGGGGTGACTTCGGTACCGCCGTCTTCGGAAGGCGCAGACAAAAGCAACCTGGTCTTCTTCTGCTTGAGCTCTTCCGCTTCGACCTCAACAAAGTCATCCGACGGATCCTCTAGGTCCTTACCTGGGTTCACCGTCACCTTGACTTCCAGCGTGTTGGTCAAGCGAACGACGTCCTCCTTGATGCCTTCCTGCATCTGGTTGAACATGTCGAAGCCTTCACGCTGGTACTCCACAAGAGGGTCGCGCTGTGCCATTGCACGCAGGCCAATACCGTTCTTGAGGTAGTCCATTTCGTACAGGTGGTCGCGCCAGCGCTTGTCGATCACGCTGAGGATCACGCGACGCTCCATTTCGCGGGCGCCTTCTTCACCCAGCTGTTCCTCGCGTTCACCGTACGCAACTTCCATGTCAGACAAGAGCTCAGTGAACACTTTGTCGCGGGTCAGTGAAGTCTTACCACCGGCATCTTCGATGAGTTCCTCAGCCGTGATAGTGGGTTCGTACAGTTCACCAATAGCGCTGAAGAGTGCGTCCAGATCCCAGTCTTCTGGGCTTCCAGCCGTTGCACCGTTGACATACGCCTTCACAACGTCTTCGCGGAAGTTCGAAACCTGCTCGTCGAGGTCTTCACCTTCAAGGACCTTGTTGCGCTCACCGTAGATCACCGTGCGCTGGCGGTTGAGAACGTCGTCGTACTTCAGAACGTTCTTACGCTGTTCAGCGTTGCGCTGTTCGATCTGCGTTTGCGCGGACAAGATCGCGCGAGTCACAAGCTTCGATTCAAGAGGTTCGTCTTCCGGAGCCTTGGTCATGGTCAGAATGCGTTCGGCGGCATTCGCACCAAACAGACGCATCAGGTCGTCGGTCAGCGACAAGTAGAATCGCGACTCACCAGGGTCACCCTGACGGCCTGCACGACCTCGGAGCTGGTTGTCGATACGGCGTGATTCGTGACGTTCGGTACCCAGAACATACAAGCCACCGAGTTCACGAACTTCCTTGGCTTCTTCTTCTACACGCTCTTCAATCTCCGCCAGGACGTCCTGCCACGCTTCTTCGTACGCTTCGGGATCCTCGTGCTGGTTGTAACCGCGCTTTTCCATTTCGGCAACGGCCAGGTGTTCGGCGTTACCGCCCAACATGATGTCGGTACCACGACCGGCCATGTTGGTGGCCACAGTGACCGAACCCTTACGGCCTGCAAGTGCAACGATCGCAGCTTCGCGTTCGTGGTGCTTGGCGTTGAGCACTTCGTGGCGGACTCCACGCTTGGCCAGCAAGCGCGACAGGTATTCACTCTTTTCCACGCTGGTGGTACCCACCAGGATGGGCTGACCTTCTTCGTGGCGCTCGGCAATGTCGTCGACAACCGCGTTGAACTTGACTTCCATGTTGCGGTACACGATGTCGGTGTGGTCAACACGCTGGTTGGGCTTGTTGGTAGGGATAGGAACAACACCCAGTTTGTACGTGGAGTTGAATTCTGCCGCTTCAGTTTCCGCAGTACCGGTCATTCCGGACAGTTTGTCGTACATGCGGAAGTAATTCTGCAGTGTGATGGTGGCCAGAGTCTGGTTCTCGGCCTGAACCTTCACGCCTTCCTTAGCCTCAATTGCCTGGTGCAGACCTTCGTTGTACCGGCGACCTTTAAGAATACGTCCCGTGTGTTCGTCAACGATGAGTACTTCACCGTCAAGAACCACGTAGTCCTTGTCGCGTGTGAACAGTTCCTTTGCTCGAATCGAGTTGTTGAGGAAGCTGATGAGCTGGGTGTTTGATTCGTCGTACAGGTTGCCAATACCCAGGTAGTTTTCGACCCGCTCGATACCGGCTTCCATGACACCCACGGTGCGCTTCTTTTCGTCGACTTCGTAGTCGCGGTCGCGCTTCAAACGCTTCACCACGGTCGCGAAGTCGCCGTACCACCGGTCAGCGTCACCTTCAGACGGGCCAGAAATGATCAGTGGTGTACGCGCTTCGTCAATCAGAATCGAGTCGACCTCATCGACGATCGCGAACGCGTGGCCACGCTGCACCTTGTCGTCTGCAGTCCACGCCATGTTGTCGCGCAAGTAGTCGAAACCAAATTCGTTGTTGGTGCCGTATGTGATGTCGGCGGCGTACTGCTTACGACGTACGTCGGGGGTTTGCTGAGAGAGGATGCACCCCGTTTCCATTCCCAAGAAACGGAAGACGCGACCCATCAGTTCAGACTGGTAGCTGGCCAGATAGTCGTTCACGGTCACTACGTGAACACTGCCCCCAGTCAAAGCGTTCAGATACGCCGGAGCAGTCGCAACCAGTGTCTTACCTTCACCGGTCTTCATTTCAGCAATGTTGCCTAAGTGCAGAGCGGCACCACCCATGAGCTGCACGTCGTAGTGCTTGAGCCCCACCGTACGGGAGCTCGCTTCACGGACAGCCGCGAACGCCTCGGGAAGAATTGAGTCCAGCGATTCACCGTCTTCGAATCGTTCTTTAAACCGGTCTGTCTCTTCGCGTAGTTCGGTGTCTGACAGCTTTTCGAACTCTTCCGACAGATCGTTGATCGCCGTGGTGTAGTTACGCAGTTTTTTGAGTGTGCGTCCTTCACCCCTCCGGAGCAACTTCTCCAGGATATTGGCCACGATTCTCCTCGACTGGTAGGTGGACGATTTACCGCATGATAAATCCGCGCCTCAGTTTAGCGCGGTTGAACGGTGAACACACAATGTGGCCGGCTCTCAGGCCGGCCACATGCGCGTTTGTTACTCTTCAGTCATTTCTGGGTCCAAGGCGATAACGCCATAGCTCCATCCACGTCGTTTGTAGACCACCGATGGCTTTTTGGAGTCTTCATCAATAAAGAGGTAGAAGTCGTGCCCAACCATTTCCATGCGGTTAATCGCTTCATCGAGCGCAACAGGAGTTCCAGCGAAGGTCTTTTCACGCAAGACCACAGGTGAGTCACCTTCTGACGGGACACGGCCACCCGTGTGATCAACATTCTGCTGGTCCTGTTGAGCTTGGCGCTGCTCTGCTTCATCCTCAGCAGGAATCACAGGGTCAATGACTTCCATTTGGGAAAGTACTTCAGCGGTTGACGCGTTCCGGTGCTTACCCTGGCGCGAAATCTTCTGGCGGTCCCGTGCGCGACGCAAACGCTCAAGCAGTTTGGCCCACGCAAGGTCCAGGGCAGCGTACTTATCGGATGCCGTGGCTTCTGCGCGCAACACGGGCCCTTTAGCAATCACCGTAATTTCAACACGCTCAGTGTTTTCTGGCTGACGCACGTTGGGGTCGTGTGTGAGAACAACTTCAACTCGGAGGGCGCGAGGTGCGAGCTGTTCAACCTTGGAGACCTTGTCCTCTACATGCGCCCGGAAGCTCTCAGAAAGGGTGACGTTGCGTCCTTTGACTACGATGTCCACGATGCTCTCCTTTGCACCTCGAAAACTGATCACCATAAATGGTGATAGTTCATTCTTCCCTATTTTCTTCGCAGTTTCTATTATCTGAGCCCGTTATCCCGATACTCGCAACAGCAGTGACATCTATATGGGATTCGCGCAAAACTCGCGCTGACTCTGCCACGGTCGCTCCGGTCGTCACAATGTCGTCCACGATGATCACCCGAACATCCCGTGGCCACCTGGCAACGACCTCGGGCTGGGAAACACGGTGCGTCCCCCGCACGTTCCGACGCCTCCCGTGCGCCCCGGAACCCACCTGATCGCCACGGCCACGGACCGCCAGCACCGGGGCGACGCGCAGTGGAAAACCGTCGCGGATGAAGTGTTCGGCGGCATTGCGGGCAAGCACCTCCACGTGGTTGCCCCCGCGTTTCCGGGCCGAGGTGGCCCGGGCCGGGACTGGAACCACGAGTACCGGCGCCGAACTTACAGGAGCGTCGTCCAGAGCGCTCGCGATTGCACGCGCAAGCATGAGCCCCAGAACTGGGCCCAGATCGCGGCGGTCGTGTTCTTTGTAGTTGACGAGAACATTCCGCATCACGCCCTCGTACGGACCTGCCCCATAGGCTTTGACGGTTCCGTACCGTGGCATGGAGGAGATTGGGTCGGTGTCGAGGCTTCTGACGCAGGCCCTGCACAGGGACACTGTTTCACAACCGCACCCGCCGCATGCGCGCGGAATCAGTAGGTCGACAAACTCCGAGAGCATGTGTCACCCCGGGTAGGCGGGGTCCCTGATGTCGGAGTCCAGGAGGCGTTGCCACGATCCGGATGTGTAGGTGAAGAGTTCCCCGTTGCGCGTGCCCACGCGGACTGACGAGGTGTCCCCGCCCGAGGTGATCGAAACCCCTTCTGACACCGTTCCCAGCGCTTCCGCGGTTCCGCCTACCTTCTGAATGTACGGCTGGGCGGGTTCTTCTGCAGTGCGCGCTGCCAGCATGGCAAGGTCTTGCGAACCCGCCCATGAGACGTCTTCAATTTTCTTGAATCCCGTTGCGACTTTAAGCGTTGAGTCGCCGGTGAGTTTGGTGGGTTTGTTGTCACCATCGCGCGAAATTCCCACGACGTCCATACGGGATTGGTCCTTTGAGTGGGAGAGGACGATGATTCGGGTTCCGTCTGGCGAGACTCGCACGGCACGAACGTCTTTGTTGTTGACGAAAGAAAGCTTGATGCGTGCGAGTTCGCCCGATGAGCGGACGGCAAGAAGGTCGCTCCCGTCGCGGTCTACTGTCCATACCCACCCAAACCGGTCGAAGCTGGGCCCAACGAAGTTGCGGCCCACAAGAATCTGGTTCGACGACCCATTTTCCCGGTCAAAGAAGCTGATCTCTTTGTTCGTTTTGCTCAGCCACGCGATCGATTGCCCGTCCATGCTCACGGCTGGCGACTTGCCACCGTCCATGCGCGGAGATTTGTCGATGCTCTTGCGTTCGTTTCCGCTGAGCAAGACCAGGGAGTCTTGCGAAATCGCGACGGCAATGTTTTCGGTAGTGGTCTTCGTGCTTGCCGGCACCCCGCTGGTGAGCGAAGCGTCGGGAGTCTGGAGTTCAAGCGAAGTCACGGACCCCAACGACAGAAGTGTCGTTTCAAGTTGAGTGAAGATCCGTTCTCGCGTTTTGCTGTCGAGGCCGGTTGCGCTGAGTCCCACATCGGCTTGTCCGTCGTGGGTTGTGACCGACTGCGGTGTCAACGAGGTGTTGTCCGGGATGGGCGAGACAACTGCACCTGCCAGGTAGCTGGCGGGCCCGTCCAGGGTTGCCCGCACCATGTCCGTTGCGGTTGAGGAGGTGCGGAGGAACCACCGCAGGTCTGGGACCAGGTAGTTGAAGTCGGGCGTGTAGAAGTGCAGTGGCAACGGGCGGAACATGTTGTCGAAGTTGGTGCGGGACACCAAGAGCCCGTCGGGTGCTTCTGAAATGCGCCACTCACCGTTGACTTGGCGTAGGTGGAATTCCATGGTGGCCGAGGTGTCCGCCTCGTTTTCGTGGAAGACACCCCTTTCGTCGAGCCCCGCGCTGACGGGGATCTCGAAGGACACCGTCTGTGAGTCGGTTGCGATGTTGGTGGTGACCGAGTCCAGACTGACTTCGCGTTTCACAATCTTGACGCTGGACGTTGGGTTCCATTCTGCTGCCAGCGAGTCGGTAAGGAAGGACCGGGCAACGCTGAAGTTGTTGTTGAAGCTCGCACCTGCGGTGATGAAGCCACGCACGATTGCGTCTGGCCCGTCGCCGGGTTTGGGTCCTTCTGCGTCGACTCGGGTTTGGGCGCCTGAGTCGGGGTCAACGGTAATGGTTCCCACTTGGCTGTCGGAAGGGATGCGGGCGCACGCGCTGACGCCTGCCAGCAGGACAATGCAGGCGAGTACTGCAAACAATCGGCGCATCAGCTGTCCTCCTCTTCAACCACGATAGGGATACTGCCGGTGTGAACGCGAACAGACCCGTCCGAGGTGGATGGTCCTGCCACAATTGACGCGCCTTGAACTCGGGCGTCGGCCGGAGGAAGTGGCAACGGTGACCGGGTGATGGTGCTACCTGACCGTCGGGGAATGGTGAGGCGGAAGCATGTTCCGTCTCCTTTGCGTGACCAGACTTGTAGCCACCCGTTGTGGAGGTGGGCGTCTTCGAGCGAGATCGCCAGCCCGAGTCCAGAACCGCCAAGCGTTCGCTTACGGGATGGGTCTGCTCGCCAGAACCGGTCGAAAACGTTTTCGAGCTGTTCGTCGGTCATTCCGATTCCGTGGTCGCGAACTGAAACGGCAACCGCTTGGGCATTGGACCCCACGTACACGTCGATCCGGTTTTCTTCGCCGTGCTCTACCGCATTGACAACCAGGTTGTTGACGATTCGCGAAATACGGATCCTGTCGGCTTCGGCCATCACCGGAGCTGACGGGGCGTGGATGAGGATCTCCGTGTTCGCCTGGTCGGCAACCATCGACACACTTTCAACGACCTCGGACACAATCTCTGTCATATCCACTGGCTTAGCCAGCAGATTCGCGGCACCAGCGTCGTGGCGGGAAATTTCGAGGAGGTCACCCAACAGGGTTTCGAAGCGTTCGACCTGTGAGTTGAGGAGTTCGGCTGAACGTCGCGTCGATTCGTCGAATTCGTCACGTGACTCGAAGATCATGTCTGAAGCGATGTGGATCGTGGTCAGGGGCGTGCGGAGTTCGTGTGACACATCGGAGACGAACTGGCGTTGCAAAACAGTGAGTCGCTCCATGCGTTCAATCTGATCTTGCAAGTTGTCGGCCATGTCATTGAATGACTGTGCGAGTGTTGCGATTTCGTCGTTGCCGGAAACCGGCATGCGCTGGTTGAGGTCGCCGTCAGCAATCTTGCGGGCCACATCGGACCCAGCTTTGACAGGCACCACGACGAACCGGGTGACCAGCCATGCGACGCCACCCACCAGGACAATGAGAACCACGCCTGACACGGCCAGTGCGCGTTGCACAAAGTCCAGGGTGCCTTGTTCTTCTTTGAGGTCGGCAACCGTGTAAAGAACGAAATCGCCTTGCCCGTTGACGGTGAGACGCTGCGCGACGATCAGTCCTGGGCCTTCCGTACCTTCCAACTGAACAGACTGGAACTTCTGGTATCCCGCAGGTGATTCACGGATCGATTCGCGCAACTCCGGGCTGATGTCCGAAACGGAGATCGGTTCATACCCCGTTGTGATGGCAACAAGAGGCGGCACTTTTGAGTTTCCGACTGGTTCAAGTGCGATGGACTGTAGCTGCAAGGACGAACGCGACAACATTGAACGCAGTTGCGCGTTGAGCGCGTCGGCTGCCTCTTGCGAATCGGACAAGCCCGACAAGGCTTCCAGCTCAGCCACATAACCGTTGGTTGTGGCAGACACGTCTGACTGTTTGGACTCAAACAGTCCACGGGCGATCTGTTGCGACAAATACGCACCCACCCCGTAGATTGCGACGATGGTGAACACGATGGTCACCGATACGACGCGAACCTGAAGCGAATGCGTAAAGGTCCGAACTACCCACCGAAACAGGATCCGGATCCACGCCTGAACCCGGCGCCAACTCACTGGCTGTGACCAGCCTTGTAACCCACACCTCGGACGGTGACGACGATGTCAGGCTTTTCCGGGTCCTTTTCAATCTTGGACCGCAAACGTTGTACGTGAACATTCACCAACCGCGTGTCAGCCGCGTGGCGGTAGCCCCACACTTCTTCAAGCAGGGTTTCACGCGAGAACACCTGCCACGGTTTCCTAGCCAAGGCCACCAGAAGTTCAAACTCCAGTGGCGTGAGGCTCACTGGTTTGCCTGCCTTTTCCACCGTGTGACCGGCAACGTCGATCGACACGTCGCCCACCTTCAGAATCTCCGGTGCCGACGGTTCGCTCATGCGGAGGCGGGCACGCACACGGGCCACGAGCTCTTTGGGCTTAAACGGTTTAGGCACGTAGTCATCTGCACCGGATTCAAGACCCTTAACGACATCCACAGTGTCGGACTTGGCCGTCAGCATCACGATAGGAACGCCCGACTCTTCACGAATTTCACGGCAGACTTCTAGGCCGTCTTTTCCGGGCAACATGAGGTCTAACAGAATGAGGTCGGGACGCACGGATCGGAATGCTTCCAGGGCACCGTCACCTGTTGCGCAAAAGTGGGGTTCAAATCCCTCACTTTTCAAAACGATACCGATCATTTCAGCAAGGGCGGTGTCGTCGTCTACGACCAAGATTCGAGCGTTCATACCCCTATTGTCCAATACTGTGCGCCCGTTCCCAATTGTTTGCGTGTTCTCGCGTGTGCGGGAACATTTTGCGCCAACATATTACAGTGTCTCAAGTGACATTCACCTGCGTGGTTCCACCTGCGTCTACGCTGAAAGTGCGCATGAAAAGTTTGTGTAACCTTGAGGTGGATCTGTCAGTGACACGTGTGAGGAGGCGACATTTTTAATTCGCAGAACTCCTCGTGGACTGTCACGACGGACTGGCGAACCGGTCGCCACACACACGAAGTTCCCACACCGCTCTCTGATGCGTGGACTCCCCCAGTTGCAGCAGGCACTATTCCCAAACGCCCCCTGACGCTGGGAGAAGTTCTAGACTGCAGTGTGCGCCTCATGCGCACGGCACCAGCGGTGAATTTTGGTTTGCCGATCATCGTGTCCACCCTGCTCGCGCTTCTTGCAGGCGCAATTGGCGCGGCCATCTTGGCCTTCACGTTCGACTTCCTCAACACCATTTCTCAAAACGACGATGCCGCCAACGGCGTGTTTGTCATAGTTGAAAGCTTGACCGCGGTGGTGTCGCTTGCCTCCCTGGCCATTATTCAGTTCTTCGCAGGAATCGCCGCCACGTCCGCGCGTGACGCTTTCGACGGAAAGAAAGTGACCCTGGCGCTGGCGTGGAAACGGTCCCGAGGTCGTCGCTGGGCGCTCATCGGAATGACCGTTTTGATGGTGAGTGGTTTTGGAGTGTCAGCCGGCGTTTTCTTTGCTCCGTCGATCATTCTCGCGCTAACAGTGAACGAGATCATGGGTGTTTTGGCATTCTTTGTGGGCGGTTTGATCTGGGCGGTGCTCATCGCGTTCTTCTTGATCAAGTTCGCGTTTGTGGGCCCCCTCATCACATATGAACGGCTGCCATTGAAAGACGCGGTCAAGCGATCATGGAAACTCACGAATAAAGGATTTTGGCGGATCCTTGGCGAACTGGCGTTGGGATATTACTTGTCTAGCCACGTGGTTCAGATCATGATCACGCCCATTATGATTCTCTTTCCTATCGTCATGATCATTCTCACCATTGCAACTGGCTTCCAGTCCGAGGCGTTTGCAGCAGTGGTTCTTGTCATATTCGGGTTGTTTTTCATCGCTCTGACCATTGCAGTGTCTGGACTCATGCTGGGCTATTGGTCAGCGCTTGTGGTGGTTGTGTTTTTCGACCAAAAGATGCGCCTTGAAGGGTTCGACCTGGTGATGTTGCGCGAAGCTGAAGATGAGATTCGAGCCCGTACACGCAACGAGGGTGAGTCGGTGACAAAAGATCAGTGGCTAGCGATTCCACAGGAGGCCACGTGATTCACGCGCTTGTCTTCACCTTGACTCCAGGCCGTGATGAGGCACGCAGGTGGGCCGAAAAAGAATTATCAAAACCGGAGTACCGCGATTCAGACGTGTCGTTCTTTGAACGGATTGGCCGTGCCATTCAACGCCTGTTCAACGACGCTCTGGACAAAGCTTTTGACCTCAACAATCCGTGGTTCATCATTGTGTTTGGCCTGGTCATCGTGGGAATCATCGTGTTCTTCGTGTGGCGGGCCAACCGTGGAACCGGAGACGCCTTCTCCCCTCAGCTGTTCGACAAGACAGACGCTGCTGGAGTCGAGAACCCCGACACGTACCGGAAGCGTGCCGCTGATGCAGCTGCACAAGAGGACTGGGATACCGCTGTCCAAGAAATGGTTCGCGCCAGTGTCGCCCATCTGGCTCGAACGGGAGCTATCGAACTCAAAGCGTCCTCGACCGCGCACGAACTCACGAAGACGGCTGCCACCACCTATCCGCACTTGGAACACGACTTGAGCGGGGCCTCGAACTTGTTCGATGCCGTGAGCTTTAGCACCTATCACGCGAGCCAAGAAGACTACGCGTTCACGCAAACGGTTGATTCCAAAGTCCGGCGCGTGACCAAACCAAGCCCTGAGAAGGTCGACGCATGAGCGCACATCTCGACGTTGCAGTGCGGGGAACAGTGGGTGACACCTCGGCGAGCGCAGGACAGAGAATCGTTGCCTTCGGAAAGTCCGCAGTGGTGTGGATCGTGGTGGTCGCAATCGTCCTCATTGCTGCGATTATCGGTTTTCTAACCTCTACCGACTCTGGCGAATACCGTAATCTGCACTATGGCAACACGGGCGAAGACGGCACTGCGGCACTTGCAGGAGTGCTTCGATCTCACGGTGTGAAGGTCTCGACGACCGAAGATTACGACACGGCACTTGTAGCTGCTCAAGACGCTGACACCACGCTTTTCGTTCTCAACCCACACGTCGCTGATCAGGCTCAGCGCAACAAGATCCGCGACGCTGTACAGACACATGGTTCACATGTCGCGTTGGTCAACCCTGGGTTCGCAGTCGCAGGCTACACCTCTCATGTGTCATTTGAGACCGGCTCCATGTACTCGAATACCCACCCAGAGCCGTCGTGTGATTTTGGCCCCGCCAGCAGAGCGGGAAAAGTCGAACGTAGCGGTGCTGGTTATCGCGTTCTTTCTGACAAAGACTACGAAGGTTGCTACCCCATGGACGGGGACGCCTATTCGCTCATTCACACGCCAGAAGGAAAAGGATCCGTCACAGTATTGAGCGAAAGCTCGTGGGTCACAAACACGAATCTTCGCGAAGACGGCAACGCTGCCTTATCAACAGGTGTGGCGGGTTTGAAACCCAAAGTGGTCTTTTACTATGCGATGTCCGACTCCGACGAGCCCGACCCGCTCAGCACTGTCCCGGGCTGGTTCTACATGACCCTTCTGTGGCTCCTGCCCATTAGTCTTGTCGCAGTCGTCTGGGCCGGACGCAGGTTCGGCCCGCTGGCGGTCGAAACGCTTCCGGTCACCGTACCGCCCATTGAAACGGTCACAGGTCTAGCTGGGCTCATGCACCGCACGGGCAACCGTGCAGAAGCACTTAGGATTCTTCGCGCATCGGCGCTCGTCAAGATGGGCCGCACACTGGCGGTGCCGGCGCATGCAGATACCGCCGAGGTGTGTCAGGCTGTCGCTACCCGCACAGGGGTCAGTTACGCCGAACTTGAATACCTTTTCATCACAGCCGCGCCTACAAATGACGCGCAACTGTCCGAACTTGCTACCCGTATTGCTGATATCGAAAGAGAGGTCCGCGCACTATGACCACGCCTGAAAAGCCACAGACTCCCCCAGGTCAGCCACCTCAGGGTCAGCCTTATCAACAGCAGGCGCCACAGCACCAGCCGGCGCCCTACCAACAACCGGCGGCCTCGGAACACCCTCAGAACGCTGCGAACCACCAGCAGTTCCAGCCCCAGGATCAGCAGTTCCAACCTCAGGGTCAGCAGTACGGCCAACCACAAGGCCAACAGCAGCCACAGGACCACGCGAACCACAATGCACATCAGGAACAGTCTGAGCAACGCTGGGCGTCTGAACACCAACTGGACCAAACCGATCATGAGCTTCGCGAACGCTTCGAGAAGGCGCGCGCTGAAGTGGGCAAGGCGGTTGTAGGACAGACCGAGGCGGTTGAAGGGATCATGGTTGCCCTCCTGTCCGGCGGGCACGTGCTTCTCGAAGGTGTCCCAGGTGTCGCTAAAACCTTGCTGGTCCGGTCGATTGCCGGTGCTCTTGACCTCGACTCGGCGCGTATCCAGTTCACTCCCGACCTCATGCCCGGCGACGTGACGGGGTCCATGATTTACAACGCGCAGACGTCGAGCTTCGAGTTCCGCGAAGGCCCCGTTTTCACCAACATCCTCATCGCCGACGAAATCAACCGAACACCTCCCAAAACCCAGTCCGCACTTCTCGAAGCGATGGAAGAACGCCAAGTGTCGGTTGACGGTCTCACCCGGAAACTCGACGAACCGTTCTTGGTTGCGGCCACTCAGAACCCGGTCGAATACGACGGAACGTACCCGTTGCCTGAAGCTCAGTTGGACCGTTTTCTTTTCAAGCTCATTTTGGACCTGCCACAACGAAACACCGAGGTCGAAATCCTCACCCGCCACGCGGCCGGTTTCAGCGCCCACGACCTTTCACGCATCGAACCGACACTGAACCGCGACACCATTTTGGAAGCCAGCCAGCGCGCCCAAAACGTGTACTGCGCACCAGAAGTTCTTGAGTACATTGTGGATCTGGTGCAGGCCACTCGCCGCGCACCGTCGTTCGCCCTGGGGGTCTCTCCCCGAGGTGCCACCCGCCTTCTCGCTGCCACTCGCTCACGCGCGTGGCTGCACGGTCGCGCGTTCATCACGCCCGACGATGTCAAGGCACTCATGGGCATTACGTTCCGTCACCGCGTCCAGTTGCGCCCTGAGGCTCAGATGGACGGTATTGGGATTGACCAGGTACTCGACTCGATTGTGTCGACCGTGGCGGTACCCCGCTAATGGCATTTACGTGGCGTTTTCTGGTACTCACGGTCCTGCTCACGATCCCCGTTGCTTTGGGCGGATCGTGGGAGTTCCTTGTTGCCGGATTAGCGTTCCTCATCCTTGTGGGAGTAGGTGACTTCTTCTTAGCCCCCTCCACTAGGTCGATCCAAGCCTTGCGCTCGCCCGGTGACAGAATCCGCTTAGGGTCGCCCACCTCGGCCATCTTGACCCTGGTCAACACCGGAAAGCGCACGGCGCGCCTGCACGTCAGGGACGCGTGGGCACCCACCGCTGGTGCCAGCGACAACCGCTTCCGTACGGTCATCAAACCTGGTGAGACTTTTGAGAGGGTCCAGCACCTGCTACCTGTCCGCCGCGGTGTCCTGCCTGCTGACAAACTCACCTTGCGGTCCACATCGGTTCTTGGCTTTGTCGCACGGCAAAAGAGTTTCGACGTGCCTGCGAACATCCGGGTGATGCCACCGTTCCATTCGCGCAAGCACTTACCTTCCAAACGCCAAAAACTGCGTGAACTCGACGGGCGAACAGCACTCATGGTGCGCGGGATGGGCACCGAGTTCGACTCTCTTCGCGAATATGTTCGCGGAGATGACATCCGATCGATCGACTGGCGAGCTACCGCGCGTGCTCAAAAACTCATGACAAAGACGTGGCGTCCTGAACGGGACCGGCGGGTGGTCATTGTGATCGACTCGTCGCGGTTAGCGGCACGCCGGGCCGACACCGGAACCGTTTTCGATGCGGCAGTCGAATCGGCCATGTTGCTTGCCGCTCTGGCGGCTGGAGCCGGCGACCGGGTCGATGTCATCGTTGCCGATGCGCGCGTCCGCCTGAGCGTGGGTCCCCTTTCCGGTAAGGACCCCCTGGGCGTGCTCACCAACAAACTCACCCCCATCGACCCCGAACTCATCGATACAGACTGGGCGACTCTCACCTCGGCGGTCATGGAGACCTCTCCCAACCACGCATTCGTCGTGTTCGTCACCAGCTTGGACGCGCTTACGATCGCCGAGGACTTGCTCCCGGCTATCCCGCTGTTGCGTTCGCGCCACACGGTCGCTTTTGCCAGTGTTGAAGACCCTCAGCTGGGGCCCATGAGTCACAACACGTTCACCCCAACGCAGACGTATCAGGCCGCGGCGGCCGCTCAACAGCTCATGACCGAGTCCTCGCTTCAGGGCGCGCTCACACATTTAGGAATTCATACGGTGAGCGGATTCCCCGAGGACCTTCCACCACGCCTAGCTGACCTTTACATTCACTTGAAGTCGACCGGACGCTTGTAAACAGCTACGCTGCCGTCACCACGCGGTACCCCGCCCGGCTTTCTTCCATGTCACCCGTCAAGCCTTGCTTTACAGCGGGGCGACCCAAACCAATTGCGTACGCACAGATCCCCACAGTGAGGAGTGCTCCAAAAAACATCTTGATGGGGAACGGCATGTTGGAAGGTGTCACGAAACCTTCGATCAGACCCGAAAGAAACAGCATGAAGATCAGGCCCACGCCCACCGTAATAAGGGAGCGGGCGGCGTGCGCCAATGACTGCATGCGCGACATGTTGACTGGAATCATCCACGACGTGAAAATCTTGAGACCGGCAGCTGCCGCAATGAGGATACACGTGATCTCCGGGACACCGTGGGGCAGGATGTATCCGAAGAAATCGCCTGCGCGGTCAAAGTGGAACATGACCGCACCTGAAACTCCCACGTTCACGGCGTTCATGACCAGACCCACGATCACGTAGATTCCGGTCACGCCCAAAACCACCCACTGAAGGGCAATCCACGCGTTGTTGGTCCACACACCCACAGCAAATACGCTGTTGGGGTTCTCTTTGTAATAGTTCACGAAATCGTGTTCGGCCAGACGCTTCGCGTCGTCGTACGGCACCATCGTGAAGAGAGTCTGGGTATCGTTTGCCAGCCACACAGTGGTCAAGACGCTCAACGCGACAAACGCAATGAACACGCCCACGAAGTACCAACGGATCGAATACAGAGCTGCTGGAAGTGAGGCTCCAAAGAAGTCGAGCACTGTAGCTTTCGCACCCCGAGGCACCCCTGTGAGCTGCATACGTGACCGGTGGATGACATTCGATAGCCGCACTGCCACATCGGAATCGGGGGCTACCGACTGGACACGTGAGAGATCCTTAGATGCTCGCCTGTACAGTTCGCGAAACTCGGTAGCTTGTTGCGTGGTGAGCTTCCTCTTGCCCGCGAGGGCAGAAAGTCGGTCCCACTGACTTCCATGCATGTAAGCGAGCAGATTTGGGTCCATTTGGCTATCGTATCTGAGGTTCTCCCAGTTCGAATACGCGTCACTGGTGTGGCAATATACACACGTGGACAATCTTGTGACTGGGGAAGCTGTTGAGCTGAGCATTCGCCCTGCTTCGCTCATGTCACGAGCCGTAGCATGCGCGATTGACGCCTTTATTTACACGATCGTGTACATCACGCTTCTCATCTCAATCCTGTACTTTGTCCTCAAATTCGCGGACATTCAGGAGCTCCTGGTTAATTCGCTCATCATCATTTTCATGGCGATCACAACGATCATGGTTCCGTGTACCGTTGAGATCCTGACCCGTGGACGGTCACTGGGAAAGCTCATCATGGGACTACGGATCGTGCGCGAGGACGGTGGAGCGATTTCATTCCGTCACGCGTTCTTGAGAGCACTTATATGGGACTTCGAAGTTCTCTCAAGTGGCGGCGGAATTGCCGCGCTCGCCGGTTTCTTGTCGCCACGCACCAAACGTCTAGGCGATATGTTGGCAGGCACCATCGCGGTGAGTGAACGGCCCCGAAAGATCGTCCACCGCCCGCTTCCAGTTCCTCCTCAGTTGCACCAGTGGGCACAAGGCGTGGACCTCACTCCTTTGCCACCGGGCTTGATGTACCGCCTCACACAGTTCCTTGACACCAGCACAAAGAACACTGCAGAGTCGCGTCTGGAACGCGCAATTGAGCTGGCTACCGAGGTCAACCCGTATGTGGCTCCCCCACCGCCAGAAGGTACACACCCTGAGGACTTCCTTGTGACTGTCGTCGAGCTCACCCGAACGGCACAGTTTCACAAGCTCCGCAAAGCAGAAGCAACGGCCCACGCCTTCACCGATCGCGTAGGATCCCTGCCCTACTCACAACGCGTCTAGGTTGTTAGACGCCACTACCCCAGTAGCCCAGCAGCCACGCGCACTTATGCCGTGCGGATTATCCGCAAGACACGTTCCGTGAGGTCACGTGTGGCAACAGGGTCTGAGGATTCGGCGTTGAACCGCACGAGTGGTTCCGTGTTGGACTTCCGTACGTTGAACCAAAAATCTTTTGCGGTAAACGTGACACCGTCGAGGTGGTCAATACGCCCCTCCCCAAACGTGCCCGCTTGGCATTCAGCTTCGACACGCTCTAACACGCGGTCCGGGCACTCTACTTCAGAGTTGATCTCGCCACTCAGCGCACCCGCGCTGAAAGGTTCCAAGAGGTGTGACAGTGGACGGCCCGTTTCACGTAAAGCCGCAATAACGTGGCACGCCGCCAGAATCCCAGAGTCTGCGCAGAAGAAATCTCGGAAGTAGAAGTGCGCTGAGTGCTCGACGGCAAAAACAGCGTCCTCTATTCGCATCCGCTGTTTGATACCGGAGTGGCCCACTGGTGTGCGAATGGAACGCCCGCCGGCTTTCTTAATCGACTGGGGCACTGCGCGCGTGGTCAGCGCATTGTGAATGACAGCAGGATTGTCTTCGCCCAGGTTGCGTGCGCGCTGGATTTCGCGCGTGGCTACCAAGGCACCAATCGCAGACGCCGAGGTGGGTTCACCTCGTTCGTCGATGACAAAGCACCGATCGGCGTCACCGTCAAAGACCAGGCCAATATCCGCGCCGTGGGCACGGACTGCTTCCTGTGCGTCGCGGAGCGTACTGGGGTCTAAAGGGTTTGCTTGGTGGTTGGGAAAGGTGCCGTCGAGGTCGGTAAACAAGCCCACCAACGTCACTGCGTCACAGTCGAAGACGCGGTCCAGGAAGTTCCCTGCCATTCCGTTACCGGCATCTGCCACCACAGTGAGTGGCCGTGAGGCGTCTGCCAGACCTGTCAGCACATGAATACGCTGAGCGAACTGTTCAGCCAGTTCTGAAGCCCGCTCGCGATCAACGGGCCATGGCGCACTGTCAACAACGACCTCGGCGGTTTCTGCAACCGCGACAATTTCACCCAACGCGTCCTGACGCGAGATACCCCGGGCCTGAGGACCGCACACCTTAAACCCGTTCCAGTCAGCTGGATTGTGGCTTGCCGTGACCATGATTCCGGGCATATCCAGCACGCCGGATCCAAAGTACAGCTGGTCCGTCGATGCCAGCCCGATGTTGACCGGCGTACCCCCGGCTTGCGCAACACCGTGGCACAAAAGCGAGGCGAACTCAGAGGACTTTTCGCGCATGTCGTGGCCAATCAGCACGTGACTGCTCTGATACTGAGCACGCATGACTTCGTGGGTCGCATACCCCACCGCTGTCACCAGTTCGTCGCTGAAGTCTGTGTGAGTGCGTCCGCGCATGTCGTATGCGCCGCAGAGGTGAGCGAGCTGCGCTCGTCTGGTCATTCACGTCCTCCGATGACCCTCAGGTGACCGTGCTTCCGACCCTGCGGTTGCTCCTGAGGTTTGGCGGCTTCGCGTACTGCGTCAGCAATAGCAAGAAGATCGTCGCGACTACGTTCGGGCGGGCTTTCACCGGGTTCGAGTGAGATCAGTTGCCAGCCGACCGGCGCTTTGAGCCGCTGCGCGTGCTCTGCGCACAGATCGTGTGCCCCCGGTTCAGCGCGAACCGCCAGTGGCCCGATCACGACGCACGCGTCAGCGTGGACATACGTGAGGGTACGTGTTGCGGGCGCCCCACAGTTGGGTTTGTTACAGGTTCGAAGCACGCTCTCCAGTCTATTACACCGCTATACAATGTGCTCATGAACGCCCGCTTGCGCCGTGACCGCCGAGGTCGTAGCAACGCCCGCTTACTGTTGCGTTCCGCGATTCCGGCCCGTGTTTCTCGTCGTGAACGGTTCGAGCGCATAGCGGTTTCGGTAATGAACAAGGTGCGTGCCAGAGCCCAGGGCGAGCTGGATGATGTGCGGCTCACGATTGACTGCGTCCCACCGCTTTCGGCAGATCTCAGTCATGTTTTTGAGGCCACACGCCACACCCCTGCAACCATCGTCGTGTACTACATTCCCCTGTCGCGCTTGGATGCCGATTGGAATGAGTTGTTAGGCGAGGTTGTGTCTGAGCAGGCGGCGTTGCTCTGTTCTTACTCAGCTGAAGAGTTACGGCCGTAAGCCTAGGCGTGGCTTACGCGCCTGCTTTGGGGGTTGCGTCGGATTCAGGTGGTGCGTCCGCGCCCGCTTTGGTGCTCTTACCTTTTAAGGCGAAAGCGATAGCTAAACCGATTCCTGCGCCAATAGCGAGCCCATACCCTGCACTAACTGGCACATTCAGATCTGCGATTAACGCAACTGCAATGCCCACCACCAGGCCAATAGCATCTCCCACGAGCATTGCAACGTAATAGATCTTGCTATCTTTATGCGCCATCATCGAACTCCTGACTGTACGCGAACGACGAGATAGTGAGGTGACTAACTGTTTCAAGCATAACCTTAGGGCCCGCGCATTGTGTCATGCGCGGGCCCTAGGTGTAGTTCCTCGGGAGGTTGTGAACGGGATTTGAGGTCAGAGAAGACCCCCGGTATCGAGGTGGGTAACGACACGCACCCTGACCCGGAGGTCTTCCATGACACACCGTAACGCCCCGATGACCATCGAGGGTAGGCGCCGGCTCGTCTGTCTTGTTGTCGATCACGGCTGGCCCCAGCGACGCGTTGCTGAACGCTTCCAGGTGTCCCCGGCAACGGTGTCTCGCTGGGTGAGCCGGCATCGGGCAGGGACCGGTTTGGCTGACCGCTCGAGCCGTCCGCACTACAGCCCGAACAGGCTCAGCGCACGTACCGAGCGACGGATCATCGCGCTGCGGTTCAACCGCCGATGGGGGCCGCACCGGATCGGCTATCACCTGCGCGTGCCACGCTCGACCGTCGGGCGGGTCCTGGCCCGCTACCGGATGCCGAAGCTGGACTGTATCGATCAGGCCACCGGCCTGCCGGTCCGCCGGCCGGCACCTCACCGGTATGAGGTCGATCAGCCTGGCAAGCTGGTCCACGTCGACATCAAGAAGCTTGGCCGCATCCCTGACGGTGGCGGCTGGCGGGCTCATGGCCGCGGATCGGGCCAGGACCGGAAGGTCCAGTCCTCACGGGGCAAAGCCGCGCGTGCCGGGCAGCCTTCGTCGCGGGGGTATCGGTACCTGCATCACGCCGTCGATGACTACTCCCGGCTGGTGTACTCCGAGATCCTCAATGACGAGAAGAAACACACCGCAGCAGGCTTCTGGAAGCGGGCGAACAGGTTCTTCACCAGTATCGGTGTCGCGATCGAAGCAGTCATGACCGATAACGGGGCTTGTTACCGGTCAGGAGACTTCCAGCAAGCCCTCGGAGATGGGGTCAGGCACAAGCGGACGAGGCCTCGCCGTCCGCAGACGAATGGGAAAGTCGAGCGGTTCAACCGGACGCTGATGAACGAATGGGCCTACGCGAGACCGTATGCCAGTGAGAGTGCTCGCGAGGATTCGTACGCAGCGTTCTTACATGACTACAATCACCACCGAGCCCACACCGCCATCGGGGGACTCTCACCAGCCGACCGCGTTCACAACCTCACGGGGAAGTACAGATGAAGCGATCCGCCCGGTTGAGTTCGCCCGCTGTTCACTCTCGCGGCGGTGCTGCCCGCAAAGCCCGGGTGTAATCTGACCGTGACGGAAATTGCAGGTATCGCCCGGTTCGGGCATGTGATCCCGGCAGGCATGTACCGCTCCCCTCGCTCGAAAGGTTCGACCATGGCCAAGAGTCCCTACTCCACGAAGAACGCAGCATGGATCGTCGTTCTCATCGTCATCGGCATCGCCGTCGTCAGCATGTTCTTCGGCATCGCCGGTGAAGAGCTTTGGCGGCAGCTCCTCGGTGCCGGCATCCTCATCATCGTCGCACTCGTCGTCATCTACTTCTGGCGCCGCGACACCGGAAAGCGCTCGCGCACCGACGACACCACCGTGTGAGTTCCATCCTGCTCTGTCAGGTGCTGCGGAGGCTCGGGGGTCTAGCTGTGAATGACGGCCCGCAGTGACGTCCACGCTCGACCGTCGGGCGGGTCCTGGCCCGCTACCGGATGCCGAAGCTGGACTGTATCGATCAGGCCACCGGCCTGCCGGTCCGCCGGCCGGCACCTCACCGGTATGAGGTCGATCAGCCTGGCAAGCTGGTCCACGTCGACATCAAGAAGCTTGGCCGCATCCCTGACGGTGGCGGCTGGCGGGCTCATGGCCGCGGATCGGGCCAGGACCGGAAGGTCCAGTCCTCACGGGGCAAAGCCGCGCGTGCCGGGCAGCCTTCGTCGCGGGGGTATCGGTACCTGCATCACGCCGTCGATGACTACTCCCGGCTGGTGTACTCCGAGATCCTCAATGACGAGAAGAAACACACCGCAGCAGGCTTCTGGAAGCGGGCGAACAGGTTCTTCACCAGTATCGGTGTCGCGATCGAAGCAGTCATGACCGATAACGGGGCTTGTTACCGGTCAGGAGACTTCCAGCAAGCCCTCGGAGATGGGGTCAGGCACAAGCGGACGAGGCCTCGCCGTCCGCAGACGAATGGGAAAGTCGAGCGGTTCAACCGGACGCTGATGAACGAATGGGCCTACGCGAGACCGTATGCCAGTGAGAGTGCTCGCGAGGATTCGTACGCAGCGTTCTTACATGACTACAATCACCACCGAGCCCACACCGCCATCGGGGGACTCTCACCAGCCGACCGCGTTCACAACCTCACGGGGAAGTACACCTAGGTTTCGATCTTCAAAAGTGTGAGCTATGTGATTAAACGATTTGCTTCTTCAAGCGACGGCGTTCGCGTTCTGACAGCCCACCCCAAATACCAAAGCGTTCATCGTTTGCGAGCGCATATTCCAAGCATTCGCTACGCACTTCGCACGACGCGCACACGCGCTTAGCTTCGCGTGTTGAACCACCCTTTTCTGGGAAGAAGGCCTCTGGATCTGTTTGCGCGCACAGAGCTTGGTCTTGCCACGCAACGTCATCGTCAGCTTCACCCAAAAGAAGTTGCAGCGGCGATACGCTTGCAACAGATGGACTTCCGCTTATTGGTAAAAGTTCTGCTGGATCTACGTCGAGTGGATCTGCCGTGGTTCCCGGCGCACCCTGCGGATCAACGAACCAGTCTTGAGCTGTTCGGCTACGCACGCCAAGCGTTTGAGTGCGCAGACTCTCTACGTACTTACGCGCTTCTGACACGTGTTTCCCCTTTCCTCGGCGGCTCTCGCCACCATGTTCCCCACTAAAATTACACGCGTGTCATTACGGTTTCGTCAAGTGCGCAAGTGATATATGTAGGCCACTAAGAGGAGTATTAGAACAGACGTTCACTCACTCATCGCCGTATGCCACTACATCTAGTGGTCACGCGACACTCGAGGCACTACTTACTGTGCTTGGGCGTGTCGGTTGAAGAATCTAATATTTTTTTCGGCGCACGGCGTGAATGAGACGTTTGCTCCCACCTCTTTGAGAAAATGGGCGCGAGCGCACTCACGCACACGATCGACAACTAGGTACGCATGAACTCACTTCTCACCGCCCTGTCCTTGAACCCTGGAACCATTACCCAGGGGGCAGACTTAGCGCGCATTCTGATCACCACGATCGACAATGCGCGGGTGAGCATCAAAGACGGCGACGTGATTGCTATCGACCACAAGCTGGTCGCGATTGCACTTAACGGAACCACCTCGGGTGCGGGCGCAGAGGAGTTCGCTCAAGCTATTCGCGAGCACTCCCGCGAAACGATCGCGGCCCGCACCTACGGCTATCCCCCTTCTACCATGCGACTGGTGCGCACACCGCACAACACTGTCGAACTCAACGCCGGAATCAGTGTCACCAACGGCACTCTTATTCTTCCCTTGGACGACCCGCAGGCCTCGGCCGAAAAGCTTCACGACACCTTCCGTCGGGAATACGGCGTACGTATGGGGCTCGTTCTCACCACCTCCCTCCCCCACCCCTTCCGCCACGGGCAACGCCCAGCCGCTCTCGCCTCGGTCGGAATTGAAAGCCAGCGCGCAGCCGATGAAATTGCCAGCGCGGCGTCGCTCACCGACATCAGCATGGGCTTGGCTGTCATTCGTGGAACCGACGCTGGCATGACCAATGAAGCGATCGATCACGACACCCTGGGCCCGTTTGCCGACTGGTTCGCCCACGGCTCCGCCGAATCCGTATACCTAGCCATGGGGATCGACCCCCAGAAAACTCCGGCACTGTCAGGCGACGACACCGACGACATCCTCACCAAGGTCACGCGCGCCATCTCCGCAGTCCGCTTGGGCACCCCGCGTACACCTGGTGAGAACGCGTGGCGGATCCGGCCGGCAGGGTCGGGCTCGCGTATCGAAATCGACCCCGCGAACATCGAACTGACCTCCCACGCCGGCGGCCACCCCATGATGGAGGCAACCGTTGGGCTGGGAGCACTCATCGACCGCCTCACAACCGCGCTGGCCGTCGAAAACCTCGACGTCAGCGTCGATTACGTGTGGGGCGAACGCGGAACCACGGAAGGCGCGCACGTCGACGTCAGCTTCCGAGGTGCGTCATGATCGCGCGCACCGTTGAAGCGATCGCTGGACGGCCCGACCCCGTTATCGAGTGGATTGACGAATACGGACGCTTAGAGCTCACGGGGCGCGTGTTCGCTAACTGGGTGTACAAGTCTGCCGGGCTCCTGCGCGACACGTTCCCGGATGCGCTTGTGCTCAACCCGGAAGGCCCTCTCCACTGGCGTGAGCTCGCGTGCATTTTTGCTGCATGTGGCAGTGATGTGCCCGTCATGGTGGGCACCGAGGTGACACCCCCTTCCGCTGATTCGTGGGTGGGTATGGTTGCTGTTGGCAGCGACCTTTCGCCGTTTGAAGATGCGGAAGAGTTGTGGGTATTCGACCCCGCCCCGCTGGCGCTATCCACTGAAGTGGAATCGGGCGACACCGACTACATTTCAGCTGTGCGCTCATATCCCGATGTGACCCCGCTTCTTGACGGTCCATTTGAGTACTCTCGCTTTGGCACTGCAGTTCGGGCGCACTCAGTAGACGGACCCGCGCGGCTGGCGACCACCTCGGTCCCGGAAACCGACCAGCAACTCTCCGAACTTTGCCACGCACTCACATACGGACAACTCACCGTCTATCTGTCTTAGCTATGTGATCTGCGTCGCATGTGTGGCAGAATGCAGACATGGACAAAGTAGTTTCGTCAGCAGCAGAGGCCGTTGCCGACATTTTTGATGGTGCTCGCATTGCAGCCGGCGGGTTCGGAGTTTGTGGAATCCCTTCCGTCCTCATCGATGCCCTGAAAGAACAGGGCGCAAAGAACCTGACCGCCGTTTCTAACAACTGTGGAGTCGATGGGCAGGGCTTGGGTGTTTTGCTCGAGTCGAAGCAGATCGACACCGTGATCGCGTCGTACGTAGGTGAGAACAAGGAGTTCGCACGCCAGTACCTGTCTGGTGAGTTGCGCGTTATTCTCACTCCCCAGGGGACGCTCGCCGAAAAGTTGCGGGCAGCCGGGGCCGGAATCCCTGCGTTCTACACCGTTACTGGAGTGGGAACTCAGGTGGCCGACGGTGGCATGCCCCTCAAATATGACTCGGACGGCCATGTGATTGAAGAGTCCAAGCCCAAGGTCACTCGCGAACTCGACACATTCGGTGAAACCGAAACATATGTGCTGGAGGAATCGTTGCCGTGTGACTTTGCGCTGGTGCGCGCCGCAAAGGCCGACCGCCACGGCAACTTGGTGTTCCACGCGTCAGCACGCAACTTCAATCCGCCCGCCGCACAGGCTGGTCGCATCACGATTGTGGAAGCAGAAGAAGTAGTCGAACCGGGCCAGCTCGACCCCAACGAGATACACCTGCCAGGTGTTTACGTCCACCGGATTGTGGAGCTGACGCCCGAACAAGCCAAAGACAAGTCGATCGAGAAGCGGACGGTGAGGAACTCATGAGCCTGACACGCAACCAGATGGCCGCCCGTGTTGCCCAAGAACTTGAAGACGGTAGCTATGTGAACCTGGGAATTGGCCTGCCCACCCTGGTACCCAACTACGTGCCCCAAGATGTTCACGTTGTTCTGCAAAGTGAAAATGGACTTCTGGGTGTGGGGCCGTACCCCACAGAGGACCAGGTTGACCCTGACCTCATCAACGCGGGTAAAGAAACCGTCACCATGCTTCCCGGGGCATCGTACTTCGACTCGGCCACCAGCTTTGGAATGATTCGTGGCAAGAAGGTGGACTTCGCAGTTCTGGGCGCCATGCAGGTGGCCCGAAACGGTGACATCGCCAACTGGATGATCCCCGGCAAAATGGTCAAAGGTATGGGCGGGGCCATGGACTTGGTCCACGGCGCTCGTACCATCCTGGTGGTCATGGAACACGTTGCAAAAGACGACTCACCTAAGCTTCTAGACGCGTGTTCTCTTCCGCTCACCGGTAAGGGTGTGGTCCAGCGAATCGTGACCGACCTGGCAGTTATCGACGTGCGTGACGGCGAATTTGTTCTTGTTGAACGCGCCCCTGGCGTCGACGTCGACACGATTGTCGAAAAGACTGGGAGTCCACTTAAAGTTGAGGGCGATATTCCAGAAATCCAAGTGCCGCAGGTCTAAGGCACTGCAACCGTGTAGGCGTCACTGATGTGGCGCCTACACGTGTATGTAAGGCGTTCCTACACCGAGGCGATGAACAGCTTCCCGTCTCCACGCACGGTGAGGTTTCCGTCCGTGGCGGGGATGAAAACGGATTCCCCGGTGTTGACGGTTGCGCTGTCCTGGGTTTCCGTGGTCAGGGCGTAGGTGCCTTCAACGCACAGCGCGATTGCCGGCCCGTCCAGTTCAACCGTGGTGTCGGCACTCGTCAGTGGCATGAGTTTGAAGTCGTCGGTCGCCCCTTTAAACCACTGCCCTTCGTCAGCGTTCACACGGTCGGGTGCGGTGGGCTCATACGTGACGACTGCTTTGAGTTCATCGATGTCGATGTGCTTGGATGTGAGTCCGCCACGTAGGACGTTGTCGGAACTGGCCATGATTTCGATTCCCAGGCCGCCCAAATATGCGTGCAAAATACCTGCGTTTAATGCAATTGCTTCACCGGGGTTGAGCGTGAGCATGTTGAGCATGAGGGCAACGAGGGCTCCCGGGTCTGTGGGGAAGTCGGTGTTCACGCGTTTGAGCGTGGTGACCGGATCCTGCGCCGATCCTTCCAACGACGGGTGGTGTGCGTCCACAGGCTCGTAGGTCAGCTCTGCCAGTTGGTCTGCGAGTTCTCCATACCCAGGTTCCGTCAAGATTGTCGAAAGTGTCGTTTGGAGAGGGGCGGGTCCGTCCAAGGTCTCGATCACCTGGGTAAGAAGGGAGCTTCCCGAGGCGGTGTCCAGGCGTTCGAAAGTGGCCTTGATTGCGTGGGGTGAGCGGAACCCGCACAGCGCGTCAAACGGTGTGAGCGCGTACATCATTTCGGGTTTGTGCCACGCGTCCTTGTAATTGCGGTGAGGCGCGTTCATGCTGATACCTTCTGCATTCTCGCGTTCATATCCCGCTCGCGCTTGGTCGAGAGTGGGGTGGGCCTGGATGGATAGGGCGGTACGAGCTGAAAGGATTTTCAGAAGAAAAGGGAGACGGTCACCATATGTGTGACGTGCTTCTTCGCCGAGGTGTTCAGGGTGTGCGGACACGTGTTCGAGAAGTGTGGAATCAGCAGTGCGAGAAGGAGCTTTAGGGTGAGCACCTAGCCAATACTCGGCCGCTGGCGTTCCATCCACTGGGATTCCCACGATCTGTTGGATCCCTTGCGTGTTGCCCCACGCATAGTCTTGTACTGTTCCGCGAATTTCGAACATTGTCCTCCTTGCATCCACGCCTAGCCTAGGCAGATACGGGCAAAAAACCAACGTGGGCGCTAAAGTTCGCACTCCAGCGCCCACGTGGCATTCACCTGAACTGTTAGTCGTCCAAGTAACGGACGAATTTCGCTCCGCGCCTCTTCATCCAGTCGTAGCTACGTTCGGACGTGTTCGTCCTCCGCGAACCAGCGTCCAGCATCTTGCCCTTCTTGTCGGAGACGATCCCCACGTGACCTGGCGCCCAGATAATGTCGCCTGGCTTTGCTTCCTTCTCTGAAACAATACGGCCAGCGCGCATCTGTGCACTTGAGTGACGTGGAATCTTGATGCCAATCTTGTTGTACACGTAGCGGGTGTAGCCGGAGCAGTCCCATCCGTTCGGAGTGTTTCCGCCCCACACGTACGGAGTACCTAGGCCCTTTCTAGCCTCCTTGATCATCTCGCGACGAATGTCGTCAGTCGATTTCTTTTTTGGCTTTTCCTTGGGCTTGTCTTTCGGCTTGTCCTCAGCCTTGTCCTTGGACTTTTCTTCAGCCTTTTCATCCGGCTTGTTGTCCTGCTGAGGTGCCTCCGAACGCTCCGGTTCAGGTTGCGGATTCTGGTCGTTGGCCCCTCCGCGCACCGCTGGGCCGGGTGCGTATTCCACCGTCCCAAACCCATCGGTGTGCTGTACGCGAGCACCTTCGAAGCGCTGTTCCAGCTGCCCATCGGACTTCGTCACGTCAGACGTAGGGAAGCCCATGTGGCCACGCTCGAAGCCCTTGTCCTTCCAGTACTTCCAGATGACGCCCCACGTAGCATGCGCTCCGTTGTTAGGCGACCAGTGCGTAGCCCCACGCTGGAAAGATTGGTAAGAACCGTGCTGAAGTGGCTTTTCGTTCTGGGTAGGCAAGCCAATGTCGTCACGGTTGCGCCACCAGGCATGCGCCATGCCGTCGCGTAGAATCACCGCACCGGTTTGTTGAGTCCAGGTGATGAAACCACGGTCGTAGTTCTGAACGTAGCCGTCGCCCCATTTGTGTTCGTTACCTCGTGGCTGTCCAAGGGCCGTTTCATTGCCTTTGTATGCCTTTTGAATGGGGGTCAAGTTTTCTTGCTGAGGTTCGTTCTTTTCAGGGGTTTGAACGTTCTGACCATTCTGCAGTTTGGAAACTGCGCTACGGATTTCTCCCATCCGAGCGTAGAAAGCGTCACCGGGGCAGTCTGTGTCTCCCACATCGCGGTGTGCGGAGATCGCACGGATTGAACGACCGTTGACATTTGCTCGTCCGTTCGCGTCGACTCCGTCAAGCTTCCACGCGATAGCATGTTCAACTGCGTTCAGAGCTTCGGCACTAGGTGCTTGCTTGTCGTAGTCACCCATGACCGAAATACCAAATGTTCCGGAGTTAAACCCCTGTGCGTGCGCACCAACGACAGGACGGTTGATGTCACCGGCACGTCCCTGCCACATGCGACCGTACTTGTCGACGAGCACGTTGTAACCCACATCGGCCCAGCCACGTCCCTTGGTGTGGAACGTGTAGATACCGCGAATGATTCCAGGAACATCGCCTGCAGAGTAGTTGTTGGATCCGGCGGTGTGGTGAACCACTGCCGCTTTGACCTTAGGGGCATAGTCAGGGCTGCCCTTGCGCAGGCTCTCGTTGGCTCCCCAGTCCTTACGGCTTGCAATCGGTGGTTTGTCGACTTTTCCAACCGACACGTTGGATGCTGCGAATGCGACGTTCGTCGCGTTTTCAACTCCTTCGCAACCATTGTCGTCGCATGTCACGTTCGAGTTGGTGCCTGCGGCTGCTTCCCCAGCAGTCGCAGGAACGGGAGAGTTGCCAGCGACGGCTGCTGCGTCACCAGAAGTTTTCTTTGGGTCAACCAGGACGAGCTTTGCATCGGATGCGGCCGTATCCCCAAGGACACGCATCTGGATGTTTGAAGCTCCAGCAACCACGTATGGTTCGGTTCCCGGGCGACCTTCACCCGTGTTCTCTTGGTCGATTTCTTTCCAAGCACCCCATGATCCACCGGTCTTGGTGCGCACCTCGAAGGTCACCTTGGCGTGGCCCGTGTAGGAAACACCCACAACCGAGGGGTTGCCGGCTGGCACTTTAACGACCTTGGAGATCGAAGCGATATTGACACCGTCTTCGGTCTTGTCCTTGGCTGATCCGTTGATCTCCGGCGCCGAGGTCTCAGGGGCCTGCGTTGGAGACGGCTCCTGAGAAGGGGCCGGCTTTTGAGAAGGTTGCGACTTCTGAGCGGGTGTTGGTTTTTGTGAAGGTGTCGTTGAATCGCTCTTTGAGCCACCTAGACCCGGCTTTTCCTTGGGTTGTGAAGTTCCGCCGGAGTTTGCGCCCAGCCCCATGCTTTGCGCCATGAAGATGCCGGGCAGGTTGCGTGTACTGCGGTTCTGCACACTGGAAGTTGTGTTCGAAGATTCGCGCGCACCAGGTTCGTCGATGCCTTTTTCATCAACACTTGTAAGTGGCATTTCGTCCACGCTTGGACGGGCCGTTGAAGCCTGTGCGTTCTGTGGCGCACCGAATGCACTGACCGCTACGGATGCGACGGCTAGCGCCGCTAAGGGCGTTCTTATTCTCATTGTTCAAGCCTTTTCGAGGAAGTCGGGAAGTGAGGCTAATGCGGAGACTGTCGCTGGCAACGACGCTCCAACATTTCAAAATTGTTACATATATTTTCGGCGTGTCGAATTGAGAATAAGAAAATGAGTAAATTACAAGGATGTCGTTCCGCGTGTTGACGCGCAACACGCGGAACAGAAAAATTGTTACTTTACTTCGCAGATCTCTTTGTCTTTTGCATCATCGTCGTTACTTTCGGGCGCTGCGAGCGTATCTGCTCCCATCGCGTAGTACGACACATCTGCGGGGGCACCGAGTCCCTGCTTGTCTTTTTGAGCGTTTTCTTCGCTCTTCTTAATCGCCTCTTGCACGAGGCTGTGTGCTTTGTCGAAGTCGGGGTGCGACGGCTTCACACGAGGTGGGCTCAAGTTCAGCTTGCCCAGCTTGTGGTCACGCGTTTTTTGCGCAAGGTCAACGAAGTAGTCGAGCTGACTCCGTGGCACGTCAGTCGACACCACGTTCGGCGCAGCGCCCGCAATTTTTTGGAATCGAGAAAGCACAGTGGCCGGATCCAGCTGTGTCAGCATGGCCTCTTGTACGCACCGCTGGCGCGTCATGCGTTCGTAGTCAGATGCGAATTCACGGGATCGCGCGTACCACAGGGCATGGTAACCATCGAGGTGAATGTTCTCTCCAGGCTCGATCCACCCTTTAGGCGGACCGTGTTTTCCTGTCCGCTTGTTGGTCTTGGAAGAGATAGGCACACGCACATGGCTGGTGAGCTTAATACCGCCCATCGCATCGATGAGCTGTTCGAAACCCTTGAGGTCGATCATGGCGTAGTACTGAATTTTCAGGCCGGTCACACCTTCCATGGCCTGTTTGGTCGCCTGAACTCCCGCAGGTGGTCCGTCATCAGGGAACAGCGACGCGTTGTCCTCGCCAAGTTGGTAGACGGCGTTGAGAAGGCAGTCGTCCCCACAGTTGTAACCGTTGGGGTACTCCTTCGCTAACGGACTCCCCTTGGGGAAAGGAACGTTCTGCATGTTGCGAGGCAAACCGATCGATACTGCAGCCCCAGTTTTTGCATCAATAGAAACAACAGACAGAGAGTCGGGACGGACACCGGTTCGCCCTTTACCTGCGTCTGATCCCAAAAGAGCAATGTTGTATCGACCGTCGACGGCTTTTTCGACTTTGCGCGAATTGAAAATGTTATTCAGAAGCTGACGACCGGAGTTCAGCGTGGTAACACCGTAGGTGAAAGCGCCTCCCACAACAAGCACACTGACCAAGGCAGCTGACAGAAAAACCGGACGCGTTCGTTTACCCAGAGACGCCACACGTATTAGCCGAACGGTATCCAGCAGACACAGGACCCACACAACACCCAAAAGCACCGCAAATGCCATGAGCGGTATCAACACGAAACTGCTGGTAGCCAAAGAGATGAGCCACTGCTTGCGGACAATCGCAAGAACAAGAACGACGAGCAGGAGTGCCCACGTAACGAGGGTCACGCGGAGCGCAAAGCGCCCCATTTTCCGGTTGCC
Organism: Brevibacterium sp. ACRRH; assembly: GCF_022346365.1. Classification (NCBI taxonomy): domain Bacteria; kingdom Bacillati; phylum Actinomycetota; class Actinomycetes; order Micrococcales; family Brevibacteriaceae; genus Brevibacterium; species Brevibacterium sp. ACRRH. The sequence continues at coordinate 86,548 of NZ_JAKRMN010000004.1, read as the reverse complement.
CAGCATGGTTTGGACTGAGCCCGGAATAAGAGCGCTTGTGAGCAACAGCACCCAACCACGCCGATTGCGAACTTCTTCAGAAGCGAAGCGCGGATTTCGCAGAGGGTCGACGTACTTGAGCTGTCTGCTCACAAGCGTCCTTTCTTTCCAGTTAAGGCTTGATTAGCCCAGCAGTTTGCGGCCCATCACCAAGCGCTGAACCTGGTTGGTGCCTTCGTAGATCTGGGTAATCTTAGCGTCACGCATCATGCGCTCAACTGGGTGGTCAACCACGTACCCGGCACCACCCAAAAGCTGAACGGCATCCGTGGTGATTTCCATAGCGACGTCGGAAGCGTACGCCTTTGCGGCAGCGCCGAAAAAGCTCAGGTCGTCATCGTTTCGTTCAGACTTTGCTGCCGCGGCGTAGGTGAGCTGGCGTGCCGCTTCGAGCTTGGTTGCCATATCGGCGACCATGAACTGGATCGCTTGGAAATCAGCAATGCGCTTACCGAACTGCTTGCGTTCCTTGACATAGTCGATTGCGTAGTCGAGCGCACCCTGTGCAACTCCCACAGCCTGTGCGGCGATGGTCACGCGCGTGTGGTCCAAAGTCTTCAGCGCAATCTTCAGACCCTGTCCTTCTTCGCCAACCCGGCGGCTATCCGGGATCCAGCAGTCTTCGAAGAACAGTTCACGCGTAGGCGAACCTTTGATGCCCAGCTTGCGTTCCTTCTCGCCAAAGCTGAAGCCTTCGTCGCCTTTATCCACCACGAATGCCGTGATGTTGTTTCCGCGCTTGCCTTCAGGGTCAGTCACGGCCATGACCGTGTAAAACTCGCTGACACCTGCGTTGGTGATCCACGTTTTTACACCGTTTAGCACCCAACCGTCACCGTCGCGCACTGCGCGCGTCTTCATTCCAGCGGTGTCGGATCCAGCTTCACGTTCAGACAGGCCGTAGCTAAAGCCTTCGCCGCGTGCCAAACGCGGAAGGTATGCCTGCTTGACTTCTTCGCCACCGCCAATGATGACCGGCATTGAACCCAGCTTGTTCACCGCCGGGATGAGCGAGGACGACATACAACCGCGGGCGACTTCTTCGATCACAATCGCGGTGGCCAGTGCGTCTGCTCCCACACCTCCGTATTCTTCGCCCACGTGTGGAGCGTAGAAATCGGTTGCGACCAACGCATCGTGAGCTTCTTGTGGGTAGCGTGAGTCGGCGTCAACTTCGGCTGCAAATGGCGCGATCTTGTTTTCGACAACATCGCGTACTGCTGCACGAATCTCTTCGTGTTCTTCGCTGAGCTTGTACAGATCAAACATGAGGCTCCTTCTGTGTACCTTCAAGCTTCTGAGTGAGCGCCCGCCCTTTGTCGCGCGCCTGGGTGTACAGATCTTTACGATATGTGTCGAGACGAGCGCGCAGTGCGTTCGCTTCGTCATCTGCACCTGAGGCAAGAATACGGGCAGCGAGCAACCCGGCGTTCTTCGCTCCACCAATCGACACAGTTGCCACGGGCACTCCCCCTGGCATTTGCACGATCGATAGAAGCGAATCCATACCGTCGAGGTATTTCAGCGGGACTGGAACACCAATAACGGGCAGGCTTGTCACGGACGCAATCATTCCCGGCAGGTGAGCAGCTCCTCCGGCGCCGGCGATGATGACCCGGAGTCCACGTTCAGCCGCGCTACTCCCCCACTCGATCATGTCGTGGGGCATACGGTGAGCTGACACGACCTCGGCGGTGAAATCGATTCCCAACTCACTGAGCACATCAGCGGCAGCTGACATGACAGGCCAGTCCGAATCGGACCCCATCACGATTCCTACAGTCATGCTTTCTCCGTTCGATTGGGCCAAGGGTTGTCGTCGACCCCGGCAATGAATTCGGCGGCGTGGAGAGCGCGACGGGCAACGTCCTCGGGGTCCTCCCCTGTCACATTCACGTGCCCCAGCTTGCGCCCTGGGCGCACCGACTTACCGTACATGTGGACTTTTGCGCGCGGATCGTGGGCAAGCACGTGAAGGTACGCGTGGTACAGGTCGTCGCGGTCAGCACCCAGAACATTTCCCATAGCGGTGTACGGCGCAAGTGGGGCAGGGTCCCCGAGTGGCAAATCCAAGACTGCGCGCAGATGCTGTTCAAACTGGCTGGTCACCGAACCGTCTTGTGTCCAGTGCCCGGTGTTGTGCGGGCGCATGGCCAGCTCGTTGACCAGGTAACCGTCTTCGGTCTGGAACATTTCAAGGGCCATGACACCGGTGACGTCGAGCGCGTGCGCCAGCGTCAAAACATCCTGCGTGATAGTCCGGGACAGTTCTGCGTCCAGGCCAGGTGCGGGCGCGACCGCCTCGTAACAAATCCCGTCCTTTTGCCGGGTTGCGACAACCGGCCACACGGCGGTCTGCCCGGAAGGCGAGCGCCCCACCATCACTGCCAGTTCACGCGTGAAGTCGATCAGTTGTTCCGCTAACAGGGGCCCTGAGCCAAACCAGTCGGAAACGGTATCGAGGTCTGATTCAGAGCGGACAAATGCCACGCCGTGCCCGTCGTACCCACCTGTGGGGGTTTTCAGAACGGCTTCCCCGTGCTCCCGCACAAACACGCCGAGGTCGTCCACAGTTTCAATCTGCGCCCAGCGCGGGTTCGGGAGCCCCAGCTCGTCGATTTTGGCCCGCATTTTCAGCTTGTTCTGCGCGTACTTCAGGGCGTGTGGACCGGGGTGGACGTTGAGTCCTTCGTCAATGAGACGTACCAAGTGCTCATTGGGAACGTGTTCGTGGTCAAACGTGATGACATCCACCGTGCTGGCGAACTGTTTGAGCGTCGCGTAGTCCGTGTAGTCACCCACTGTGACGTGTGAGGACACGTGGGTCGCGGGACCGTCGGCGGATTCGGCTAGAACGTGAAAATGAACACCAAGAGCTTCGGCTGCCGGCGCCATCATGCGCGCAAGCTGTCCAGCTCCGATTACACCTACTCGTGGAAAAGTCACGTTCTCACTCTAGCTATCGCGTGGCATGATCTCGCGGTGGCCCGCCGGTCTACTCACGTATCTTGTGTGAAATTGTCAGAGCTTTCCACATGTACGCACTAGAATCAGCGTGGACGTTTTTCCAGTTGCAAGGGATGTACATGAAGTTTCGCCGTGAAACGTTGCGGGTCGCCAAGTTTTCGGCAGTGGGCACCGTTGCGTTCATCGTGGACTTCTTAGTGTTCAATCTTTTGCGTTTGGAGGTCTTCCATTTAGGCCCGGTGTGGGCCAAGATCATTTCCGTGATCATGGCGACGACGGTGTCGTGGCTGGGTTCAAGGTACTGGACGTTCACGGATGGCCGGAGTAAGTCCAAGACTAAAGAGGCCGTTTATTTCTTTTCCGTGAACGGGGCTGGCCTGCTGATTGCTTTGGCGTGCTTGTGGGTGTCGCACTATCTTCTGGGGTTCCGTTCAGCGCTGGCTGACAACATTTCCGGCAACGTGGTGGGCGTGTTGCTGGGGAATGTGTTCCGCTACTTTATGTACCGCTTCTTCGTGTTCAAACCCGCACCTAAGCGACAACGCCTGGACGTCTAGTTACCGGCAAACGACAGCGTTACCGGCGAAGCACGATGAGTGGGATCGCCAGTTCTTCGGCCGTGATGCCACCGTGGTGTCCCCTCAGCCTCAATGCTGACGGGCTGTCGTTGCGCGAGTCCACGATCGCCGTTCCGGCTTCGCTAATGGCCACGACGTCACCAATCCGGCCAAGGTTTTGAGTGCGTACCGGCCCGAACCACCCGTCTGCCACCGCCTGCTTGCGGACCATCGCATGGACGCGTCCGGCCCCAATTTCGTTGATCGCCGAGGCGGTCTCCTGTGGGTGCGGGGTGTACAGGTGGGTTGCGCGCGGCTCCCCGCCCACAGCACTGACCAGTTCACACACGTCCGGGTGGTCAGCCAGGTCAATCCGAGCGTCGTAGTCGACATTGACCATGCCGTGATCGGCGGTAATGAGCAGTTGCGCGTCGCCGGGAAGGTTGTTGGCCAAGCGGGCTAACCCTGCGTCGACTGCTTCAAGTTCATCTGTCCACGAATGGGAGTCTGTGCCTTTGCCATGCCCGGTTTTGTCCAGCGCTCCCCAGTAGAAGTAGATGAGTCGACGGCCTGGTTTTTTCGCTTCTTCCACCGCGTGTTTGACTCGTTGGTCAAACTGGTGCGAACCACGGAAGGTGCCTCCTCGCAGAGAAGCCGCGTTGAGACCTCGGCCTACAAATTTAGGTTCACCCAGGCTGACCACGTCTACCCCGTTGGAGTACAGACGTTCAAACAGCGTGGTGTCCGGGACCCACGTGTGCGGGTCGCGGGTGGTGTTCCACGAAAGTTGGTTGAACACGTCGCCGGTGTCCGGGTCTTTCAGCTTGTACCCCATGACCCCGTGCGCTCCCGGCAACAACCCGGTGCCCAATGACGACAAGGAGTTGGCTGTTGTGGACGGGAAGCCGGCGGAAAATTCGCTGACGGAATCCCGCACTGACCGCAAGAACGGCGCATATGCCCACGAGGCTTTGAGGAGTTCGAGCCCCATCCCGTCGATGAGAGCCACAACAACCACCCGGGCTTCGAGGTCCAGGCCCACTTTCTGGGCGCGCTCGCGCTGGCGGTCTTCCAGGATCTGGCCAGCACCCAAAGTGACGGTGGCCGCGGGCACAATATCGGACAGGAGCCCTGCGTCCGCATAATCCGGTGGCTGCATTTATGAGGCGTCCCGTCGAGCGCGGTAGACGAGTTTCTTCAACGTCAGTGCGAAACGTTCTGCCTGGTCGACAGCGGCTTGTCCTTCGGCTTGCGCGGAAACCCGCAGGTTCACATCTTCGGGAACCGAGGTTCCGCCGTAGCCGTGGTCGGCATCGCACTGTGGGTCGGCACACGACTCGGGGAACACCTCGAGCCTGCGCACCGATTCCCATCCTAGGCTGACTCCCACTTCCACGGGTTTGTCACCTGGTTTGAAGTGGGCGGGGTTCTCATAGATCCGGCTGAGAATCACTGTGCGGATCCTGTCGAACGGAATGTCTTCGACACTCGCCACGCCCCGCATGGATTGGGGCGAACCGGCGGGTTCGTCGTCGACGTGAACCAGGATCAGCCGGGTTTCCGTGAGCACGAACGCGGTCACGTGCCGGTGGATCGACTCGAAGTCCATGTGCGTTTCCATGTGTACGCAGTGTTCAACCACGGGTTCGTCGAAAAGAACATCACCAATGATGTTCGCAGCGAGGTGAGGGTAGTACCCCGCGTCTTGCAAGTCACGAAGAAGCGCACCGGAAACAGACATGCAACCATTGTGCCAGTCACCCATCGTTTGCGGAAAAGACTATGCTTGAGACATGGTTACCTACCCGAAGAACTGGGAAGCCGATGTTGTCTTGCGTGACGGTGCGACGGCGCACGTCCGCCCGATTGTTCCTAGCGACGCCGACGGTATTCAGCTCATGCACTCCAAGCAGTCGCCGGAGTCGATCTACCTGCGTTTCTTTGCCCCCATGCCCACGATTCCCCAGCGGGACCTGGAGCGGTTCGTCAATGTGGACTATAACGACCGCGTCGCGCTGGTGATGATCGCGGGCGAAGAGATCATTGGAGTGGGCCGGTACGACCGTTTAGATGAAACGTCCGCCGAGGTGGCGTTCAACATTTCTGACGCCCACCACGGTCGGGGTATCGGGTCGATTCTTCTTGAACACCTCACTGCCGTGGCCCGGGAGCGTGGTTTGAGTGTGTTTACCGCCGAGGTGCTCCCCCAGAACCGCTCCATGTTGCAGGTTTTCGCGGCCGCCGGCTACGAGGTCTCACGCGAATTCGACGACGGGGTCGTTGCAGTGCGCTTCGAGATCGACCCCACGGAACGTTCAAAGCAGGTACTCGAAGCTCGTGAACACCGCGCGGAGGCCCTGTCGGTCCGTTCTGTCCTCAACCCCGCCTCGGTTGCCGTCATTGGAGCGTCACGCAAGCGCACCTCGGCCGGTAACCTCCTTTTGCGCAACCTGGCCTCAGCCGGGTTCAAAGGGGCGTTGCACATTGTCCACCCGCACGCCCCCGTGGTCGCCGGAATGCCCACAGTGAAGTCGCTCGATGAGATCGAAGGGTCGATCGACTTGGCGATCATCGCCGTCCCCGCACCTGCGGTCATTGACGTGGTGAGGGACGCAGCTACCCGAGGTGTCCGCGCGGTTGTCGTCGTCTCCTCCGGGTTCGCGGAAACCGGCCCGGAAGGTCAGGAGCTGCAACGTGAGGTTGTTGCGACTGCGCGTTCACACGGAATGCGCGTAGTGGGGCCCAACTCGTTTGGAATCGCAAACACCAGCGCCGATGTCGCCCTCAACGCCTCTTTGTCACCGTTCTTCCCTGAACCTGGACCTTTGGGACTTTTCAGTCAGTCCGGAGCGCTGGGCACGGGGCTTCTCGCGGCGGCGAAGAGTCGCGGTTTGGGAATCTCCACATTCGTTTCTGCTGGTAACCGCGCCGACTTGTCTGGCAATGACCTACTGCAGTTTTGGGAAGAAGACGAAGCCACCCAGATTGTTGGACTGTACCTGGAGTCGATTGGTAACCCACGGAAATTCGCACGTATTGCCCGTCGCGTCGCCCGGCAAAAACCCGTCATCGTCATCAAGAGCGACCTCACGGGACGCGAACTGCCCCCTGGCCACCAAGTGCGTGTGTCCAGCTTGTCGGGTTCTGCGCTTGATCAAGTACTCACGCAGGCCGGTGTAATCCGTGCTGATTCGATCCACCAGATGTTCGACGTCGCGCAGGTTTTTGCAACCCAGCCGTTGCCCAACGGCGCCCGCGTGGGCGTGATTGGTAACTCTGCAGCACTTTCCACGCTGATTGTGCAGCGAGCTCGCGCGGAAGGCCTGCGAATCGACACTCCCCCGGTTTCATTGCACCCGGAAGTGACCACGGACGAGTTTGAAGAGCACTTGGCCAAGATGTACCAGAATCCGGCCGTGCAATCGGTGATCGTGACGTTTGCCCCGTCGGCGCGCGGTCACGAACGCGAAATCACCCAGATCCTGGCAGAACAAGCCGCGGTTTCGGGTAAAACCACGGTGGCCTGTTTCCTTGGTCTCACAGGTGCGCAAGAAGAACTCACGGCGTACACGCGTAGCGCTGAAGGCACGCGAGAAATTCACACCGTACCTAGTTACATGGGTCCCGAAGATGCCGTGTGGGCGTTGGCCCGCGTCACCGAGTACGCCCAGTGGAAACGTTCCGACCACGGGAACTACCCCGAACTCGAAGGCTTCGACAAACGCGCCGTGCGCACCCTCATCGAAAAGGTTCTCCAGCGCGACTCTGAGCACGACGCAGACGACAGCACCACCTCGGCGACGGTACGCCTATCACGTGACGAAACCCAGGAACTTCTCCAGGCGTGCAGCATTCAGGTGCTCCCCTACCACCCGTCGTCCACGGTGGAGGAGGCCAAGGACATTGCACGCGAAATCGGCTACCCGGTAGCGCTCAAGGCCGTGGACTCGCGCTTGCGTCACCGCTTGGACTTGGGTGGCGTGCGCCTGGACATTTCCAATGACGAAGAAATGGATGTCTACTGGAACTCGGTGCGCGAGGTCATTGCTGCCCGGCTGGACGATGACGCAGACACTCGTATCGACGTCCAGACCATGGCAGCCCCCGGGGTGGCCTGCGTAGTCCGAGGTGGTGAAGACCCACTGCTGGGACCCATGGTGTCGTTCGGGTTGGCGGGAGATTCCTCGGAGTTGCTCGACGACGTGCAACACCGCGTGGCCCCACTCACCGACGTGGACGCTAAGTCGATGGTGCGCTCGCTGGGGTCCTCGCCACGCCTGTTTGGTTACCGAGGTGGGCCCGTCATGAACGTGGCACCCCTTGAAGAAACAATCCTGCGGGTGGCGGCCCTGATCGACGAGTTCCCTGCGATTCGCCTGGTGGAGTTTAGGCCCATTTCGGTCACTGAAGGTGAGCAAGACATTTTGTCGGTTCGCATCGAGCTCACCCGCGAATCAGACCGGATCGATTCCCCACGACGACGCATGAGTGCCCACTAAATCCACGGTTTTTGGGCTCCTGGCCTATACCATGAGGGGAGTCTAATAAAGGAGCACGTGTGGCTGATCACATCTTAGATGTCGATGTTTCGCAGGAAATGGAATCTTCGTTCCTCGAATACGCGTACTCGGTGATCTACTCACGGGCTCTCCCCGATGCTCGCGACGGACTTAAGCCCGTTCAGCGACGCATCATCTACCAAATGGGTGACATGGGCTTGCGCCCCGACCGCCCACACGTGAAGTCATCCCGCATCGTGGGTGACGTGATGGGTAAGCTCCACCCCCACTCCGATGTGGCCATTTACGACGCGCTAGTTCGACTGAGCCAAGACTTCGTGATGCGTGTCCCGCTCGTTGACGGTCACGGTAACTTTGGAACCTTGGACGACGGTCCGGCTGCGCCCAGGTACACGGAGGCGCGCCTCGACGACGCAGCGCTCACCATGATCGCCGGACTGGATGAAGACGTCGTCGACTTTGTCCCCAACTACGACAACTCGCTGACGCAACCGGAAGTTCTTCCCAGCGCTTTCCCCAACCTTCTGGTCAACGGGGCCAGCGGAATTGCGGTGGGAATGGCCACGAACATGGCACCGCACAATCCGGGCGAAGTCATTGCGGCAGCCCGTCACCTCATCGAGAACCCGCAGGCCACGGTCAGTGAACTCATGCGGTATGTGCCAGGCCCCGACCTGCCCACAGGTGGTCGCATTATTGGTCTCGATTCGATCCGTGAGGCATACGAAACCGGGCGCGGAACCTTCCGGACCCGCGCCACGGTGAAGTTCGAAAACATTTCAGCCAGGCGCAAAGGCATCGTGGTCACGGAGCTTCCGTACCTGGTGGGCCCGGAAAAGGTCATTGAGAAGGTCAAAGACCAAGTACAGGCCAAACGTCTGACCGGAATCGCGTCGATCGATGACTACTCCGACCGCAAGCACGGTCTGCGACTGGTCATTGGGATTAAGAATGGGTTCAACCCTGAAGCCGTTCTGGAAGAACTGTACCGGCTCACTCCTATGGAAGATTCCTTTGGAATCAACAACGTGTGTCTGGTAGAAGGACAACCGCGCACGCTTGGTCTCAAGCCTCTTCTCGAGGTGTTTGTGGACCACCGCCTGTCTGTCACCCGACGGCGCACGGCCTTCCAACTGGGGAAGGCAAAAGACCGCTTGCACTTAGTCGAAGGTCTTCTGATTGCAATCCTCGATATTGACGAGGTTGTTCAGCTCATTCGTTCCTCAGATGACGCTACGCAAGCACGTACACGCTTGATGGACGTGTTCGACTTGAGTGAAATCCAGGCCACGTACATTCTGGACCTCCAGTTGCGCCGACTCACCAAGTTCTCGCGCATCGAACTCGAGGCTGAACGCGATGAGCTCAAGTCCCGCATCGAATACCTGCAGGACATCCTCGACCACGACGACAAACTCCGCGCCCTGGTATCTGACGAACTCCAAGAGACCAGCGACCGGATTGACTCTCCGCGTCGCACAATCCTGGTCGAAGGAAATCTCAAAGAGCTTCGTGCAGCCAAGAAGGGCACAAAGCTCACTGTTGCCGACGAACCGTGCTGGGTGTTGTTCTCGACTTCGCAGCGGTTAGCCCGCACCACTGGTCAGGACCCCTTGTCTGCTCAGGGCCGACGCGCATCGCACGATGCTCTTGTGAGCCAAATAGCCACCACCTCGCGGTCGACGATCGCCGCCGTGACCAACACGGGGCGCGTGGTGGGTGTCGACGTTGTGTCACTCCCCCAGCTTCCACCGCAAGCTGCCCGCCCCACCGTTGCCGGTGGTGTTCGGGTGAGCGAGTATTTCACCCTTGAAAAGGGTGAAAAGATCATGGGGCTCATTGACCCTGAACGGGAATGCGTTGTGGGAACCAAACAGGGTGTCATTAAACGCATCAATGGCAACGACCAGTTCAAGGACGGGGCCACTCTCATCAATCTCAAGCCCAAAGATGAAATCGTGGGACTTGCCCAACCTGCAGATCTCGACACGCACTCCGCAGTGTTCATCACGTCGAACGCACAGCTCCTCACGTTCGATCTCGAAGGCGTACGCGCTCAAGGCTACGCAGCGTCCGGGGTTGCTGGTATCAGGGTTGCGAATGACGCACACGTGATCGGGTTCTACGCGGTCGACTCGCACCAGCCCAACCAGGTTGTGACTATTGCTACAGGCGTGAACTTCGACGGCAAACCCACACAGTCCATCAAAGTTTCTGACTTCAACGAATTCCCCCACAAGGGCCGTGGAACCGGCGGTGTGCGCGCACACCGGTTCCTCAAAGACGAAACAGAATTGGTTCTGGGGTTCGCCGGCCCATCGCCACAGGCTTCAGCCGCAACGGGTGGAGCGCGACAGTTGCCAGCCGAACTGTCCAAGCGCGACGCATCGGGACAGCCACTCGACTCCAAGATCGACGCGGTTGGAACCGTTCCCCTGGCCACCTCATCGCAGGAAACCACAGAGCCACCAGACCGAAGTCAGGAAGCTGCTGCGACCTCGGCGACCAACACCGGCATGGCAACCGGCGGTCCAAACTTAGGGGATGACCCCACTGCCCACATTGGGCGCGAACGCGAAGACGACGACGGGTCGCTGTTCTAAAGCGCCTGCTGGGTCAGTTCATTCGCCCTTCGGCCCCCGAGTAGACCTCACTGGCTTCGCACCAGCCCCACTTGAGCGTGCGTGCAGTGACCACCGACTCGACCATCTTCGTCAACTCTTTTCGCGCATACTCTTCGTCACCGCGTAGCTGATCCGCGAACACGCGAACGTATTCGTCGGTGACTTCTTGGGGTAGCATGTCCAAGTCCTTGGGTCCCACGGTCATTCCCACGCAATAGTTTCCGGGGGTCCAGTTCTCGGCCTGGACAGTGAGCCCGGGCAAGCGCGATTCAAGCTTGGCCGCCAGCGGAAACCGGTCACCGCCCCAAAAGCTAATCGAAGCGATCGTGTTTCCGCGCGACATCCAGCCGGGACTGTGTGAAACCACATTCACGGTGAAGTTGAAGCAGGCCCGTTCGAGAAGTTCGGTGTTCGACTGGTCGCCAGCGGAATCGGGGGCAGGGTCGCTACCTCGGCCAGACTCATAAGCCTTCACAGCACTACGGAGCCTGTCCAGCTGTCCGCAAACCTCGTAACGTAGGTCGTCTGGTGTCAGACGCAACCAGTCATCACCGGGGTCGGACTGTGCAATAAGCGCGTCGACATTGGGCTGGTCGTGCCAGATAGCCCGCAGGTTTTCACGAGCCAGATCGTCGACGTTCGCAGGGCTGGAACCGAGCCACTGCTGCACGCGCGCGGCAACTTCGTCTGCAGTCTCGCCTGCGGTCAGGAATGGTCGCCCCCAGACGTGAACGGTAGATTCCAGTGCCCCTTGCCGGGGCGCTTTGAGTGCCCAAGCCTTGGCGCGGTGGCGGATGACACGCATCATCATGGCGTATTCGGCCCATGGTCGTAGGTCAATTTCTGACGCGTCGCCCAGCACATAGGCCGAACAGACTTCGACTGCACGAGGATCCAGGAGCAGGAAGTTGGTGTCGTATCCCATATGTACTATTTTGGCACAATCGGGAGTGGTGTGGAGTACGTCGAAACGCTTTACTGAGTCAAGTCCAGATCGAGCGCACGCGCTGTTCCGCGGGTCATTTCGGCAACTGCGACCGTGCCCAGACCCTGCAGGGTGACGTTGCGACGGTTCGCAAAAAGGTAGTCGTCGCTGCGCTGAATGATCGAGGCGGTGTCCAAGTCGGTCATGACCGTTCCCGGTTCTGTCATCGCGGTCAACCGTGACGCCAGATTGACGGTGGAGCCAAAGATGTCACCCATGCGCGACAACACTTTGCCCCACGAAAAGCCCACGCGGGCATCGGGAAGTTCGGGGTCTACGCTGATCTGTTCTTGCAGGGACATCGAGATTTCGGCACCTGCGTGGGGAGTTTCGGCCGCGTAGTAGACCTCATCGCCCACGGTCTTAATGATGCGGCCACCACCCGTTGCCACGATCGCGTAGGCCAAGTCCTGGAACTTCTTCACCAGTTTGGCGAGCTGTTTGGGCTCCATTTGCTGCGACAAACGGGTGTAGGACACCAGGTCGACAAATCCCACCGCACGCGCCAGCGGCATAGATGAGTCGAACCAGCCTTCGCGGTTTTCCATGGCAAGGCCGTTACCCACATTGACATTCAGCCGGCTGAGCACGTTGGACATGTTGTGTTTCCACGAATACACCAACAGGTTTTCGAGCGGCTCGAGTAGCTTTTCAAGAAGCGGCATGACCACCGAACGGGCTTCTAGGTCAGAATAGCCCCTGGTGTCGGTGAGGAATTCCACCAAGGATTCCATCTGCCACACCACTAAGCGGTCGGTAGTGTGCCCCACAGCACGGACGAGGGCCATTGCGGTGTCTTCGTCGAGAATTTCCTCGTCAACCAAGCTGGCGACGGCCGAGATCGCGCCCACGTCGTGCATTGTGTAGGCAACTTTCCCAGCAGGAATTTGTGGCAGACCTAGCGCACGCCAGAACTTGCGCGCAGAAAACGTGGACACACCTGCCAGCTGAGCGACTTCCTTGCGTGTGAGAACGCGCTTTCCACCAATCAGCGCTTCTTCGAGGTTCAGAGCGTTGGCGCGCAACTGAGCTTCGGGCTCAAGATCTTCGTGACGTGGTTCTTCTGTTCCCAGATCCGGTTTTGCCAAACGGCCCGAAAAGTCAGTCATGCAGGCCTCACATGGATCACGTCCCCAGCACTCACGTCTACCACACCGGAGTCGGTGCGAACACGTAAGTCAGCTGACGGGGAAATCCCAACTGCTTGGCCTTCTAAGGTTGTGTCACCTGGCAAAGTCACGCGCACGTGCTGCCCGACGGTCGAAATCAGCGAACAGGCTTGGGCCACCGCTTGCGTATGTGCCGGCTGGTCACCTGCGAACGCCTGCGTCAGGGCGCTCTGCAGATGCACCATGATCCGGGCCAAGAGTTCAGCACGATCAACGTCGTTGTAGTGATGGATCGAGGTCGCGGTGTCGACGGGCACGTCACTCATGTGGACATTGATACCGGTTCCAATCACCACCGCACCGACTTCGCCCACGTACCGGCACAAGACGCCACACACTTTCTTGCCGTCGATCAAAACGTCATTGGGCCACTTGACGGTTGCGTTCACGCCCAAATCGCGAATGGCTTGTGCGACAGACCATCCGGTGAGAAGCGGAACCCACCCCAAATTGTCAGACGGTTTGACTCTATACACCGTCGAAAAAGTGAGTGCCTCGCCTGGTTGCACGGTCCACTGTCGATCCATGCGTCCTTTACCCGCACTCTGGAATTCGGTGCCGTAGATGGAAAAATCTGGCCATGCGTGGGGGTCGCGCATGAGTTCGGACACGAGCTCATCATTCGTCGAACCTACGGATTCGGGCCACACCACGTGCGCAGGCTCGAAGCCAGACGCGTGCGCTGCACGCTCGAATGCAAGAGAAAAATGATGCGAAGACACTACTCAACTGTATTTTGTTTTGGTGCCCATACACAATGGCCGGTCACCTGCAGATAGTCTGGGAATATGAGTTCAGCAAAAACCACTGCGGCGAAATTGGCCGAATTTATCGAACGGCGGCGTGTAGCTCACGCCGGTAACGAACGGTCGGTCGCCAATCAACACAAGCGAGGGAAGCAAACCGCCCGCGAACGTATCGACGCTCTTCTTGACGAAGGCACGTTCCAAGAAATCGACGAATTCGTCAGGCACGACTCCACCGCGTTTGGAATGGAAAAGAACCGTCCCGACGGCGACGGAGTGGTATGTGGTTTAGGGACAATCGCTGGTCGCACAGTTGCGGTCTTCGCCCACGACTTCACTGTTCTGGGTGGGTCTCTAGCTGAAGCCAACGGTAAAAAGATCGTTAAAACACAGAAACTCGCGCTCAAACTCGGGTGCCCCATCATCGGGATAAACGACTCAGGTGGAGCTCGCATTCAAGAAGGCGTGGCCTCGATTGCGCTGTTCGCCGAAATCTTCCACTGGAACGTGCAGTCCTCCGGTGTCATCCCTCAGATCAGCCTCATCATGGGGCCCTCGGCGGGAGGTGCCGTGTACTCACCGGCCCTCACCGACTTCACGATCATGGTCGACGGCACCAGCCACATGTACATCACCGGCCCGGATGTCATTAAGACAGTCACAGGTGAAGAAGTCGGGCACGAAGAACTGGGCGGTGGACGCACACACAACACCACCTCGGGCAATGCCCACTACTTGGCACAAGACGAAGCCGACGCGTTGGACTACGTGCGCGACCTCCTGTCGTTCCTTCCACAGAACAACATGGATCCGGCCCCACACTACCCGCAGCCGGCCGATCTGGAGCTCACGGAAGACGACTACGCGCTCGACTCAATCATGCCGGACTCCCCGTCGACCCCGTATGACATCCTCGACGTGGTGCGCGCCGTCGTCGACGATGAAGACGTTCTCGAAGTTTCAGAACTCTTCGCACCCAACGTGGTGACGGCTTTTGCCCGCGTCGAAGGACACTCGGTGGGCATCATTGCCAACCAGCCCATGCAGCTCGCGGGAACCCTCGACATCGATGCTTCGGAAAAAGCTGCGCGTTTCGTCCGCTTGTGCGACGCGTTCAACCTGCCGATCCTCACGTTCGTCGACGTTCCAGGCTTCCTACCGGGAACCGACCAGGAACTGGGCGGCATCATTCGACGTGGTGCCAAGCTCATCTACGCATACGGTGAAGCCACCGTTCCGCTCATCACGCTCATTACCCGCAAGGCGTACGGAGGCGCGTACTGCGTGATGGGATCCAAGCAGTTGGGTGCCGACATCAACCTGGCGTGGCCCACCGGTCAGATCGCGGTGATGGGCGCCCAAGGTGCCGCCAACATTGTGTACCGTCGCAAGCTCAAAGCAGCGGGCGAAGAAGGTCAAGACGTCGAAGCCCTGCGCGCTGAGCTCATCGAGGACTATGAGAATGAGCTTCTCAACCCTTACAAGGCCGCCGAGGCGGGGTTCATTGACGCTGTCATCGCACCTCGGGAGACCCGCGAGCGGATCGTCAGGAGCCTGCGAGCCCTGCGAAACAAGCACGTTCGTGGACCCGAACGCAAACACGGAAACATTCCGCTATGACCAGCTACCCCACGCGACCACCACTTACGGCTGCCGAAGAACTGGCGCTGGCAAAAGAAGCGGCGCTGGCCGCTCTGGTGGCTTTGCAGCCCAGCGACAACGACACCCAAGAAGAACCACGCCGGTGGGCCGACCCTCGCCGTCGGGTTCGTCACTCGCCACGTGGGTCGTGGGCGAACCGCGCATAACTATAGTTGTGTGCGTCGCCGGGTGGTCATGACATAGACAACGGCGGCGCACGCCACCAATACGACAGCGGCCCAGTACATTGAACGGGGACCCCACATGTTCGCCAGACCACCGATGAGGACTGGCCCTAAACCGGTGCCGGTGTCGAGGAAGATAAAGAACGTCGCTACCGCGATCCCGTAACGCGCCGCCGGCGACTGGTTCACCACGATCGCTTGTGCGCACGGCATGAGGGATCCAAAGCCAAAGCCCAGAGGCACCGCTGCCGCGATGACCATTCCCGAGCCTTGGGCGGTCGCCAGGAGGATGTACGCGATCGCCATGCACACGAAGATCGGGTAGATCACCACGTCGTCGCCAAAGCGGTCTTGGATCCTCCCCACAAACATGCGTGAGGTGAACGTACACGCCGCCATCACGACGAAGAACCAGCTAGCCCCAGCCGACGCACCGATCGTGTGGGAATAGCTTTCTAGAAACGACAGCACCAGCGATATTGCGACCCCGCACAGTGCCATCATGCTGGCAATCGGGATGGAGCGCTGATCGATGAATGACGTGACGTGGAAATCCCATTTGAGCCGTTGTTCTTCTGGCGTGGGAGTGCGCTCGTCAATCTGTACGAACAAGGTAAGTATCGTACCCAAGCTCGACAGAACAACACAGACAACGAAAACCCAGAACATCCCGTATTTCTGGGACATGAGAACAGAAACAAAAGGCCCCAGCGCCATCGCCAGGGACACAGTCATACCAAAGTACCCGGTGCCTTCGGCCCTGCGTTCTGTTGGAATCATGGTCTGTACCGCGGCTGACACCACAGTGTTGTTGAGCCCAAACGTGGCTCCATGGAGCAGACGAATGACGATGAGCACCACGATGTTGTCGACGGGAATATACGCTGCACCCAGCGCCACGAACGCGATCATGGACACTAGCGCAAGACGTTTTCGTCCCACAAAATCCATGTATTTTCCGGCGAGCATACGCGCGAAAACCGCACCCAGGATGAAGGAACTGCTCGCAAAACCGGCAACCGCTTGACCGGCCCCGAACTCACGGATTGCGTATGAAGCCATCGACGTCATGAGCAGGTAGAACATCATGGCCGCGATGAAGTTCACGCAGCTCGCAAGAATGAAGTTACCCGTCCACAAACGGTTCATATGGCTTCTGCTCCTCACAATCTTTAGTTATCAACGCGTCCACGCTAAAGGGCGAACCGGCTTGTTAGCATACACCCATGACAATACACACACCTCGCACCCCGTCTGCAGTCGACAACGTTGCCGAAGAATACGCACGACAGGTGTACAAGAACTCCCCGTCCATGCGGATCATGTCTGGCGTCGACGGAGACCCATACGAACTCGACGACTACTCACCCGCTGCCGCTGCGCGGCATGACGAACTCAACGCCCGCACACTGGCCGAACTCGACAAAGCTGAAAGCACCTCGGCCAACCTTGACAGCGTTGACGCGGTCACACTTGATGCCATGCGTGAACGCTTGGGGCTCGAACGCGAGCTTCACGAACTCGGACTTGACTCCGGGGACCTCAACGTCATCGCTTCCCCCATTCAAGACCTCCGCGACCTCTTCGACCTGGTGCCCACTCAGACGGCAGAAGACTGGGACCACAACGCTGGCAAACTCGCCAACGTCCCAGCCGCTCTGGCCGGATACCGCGACGCCCTACAGGCTCGGGTCGCTTCCGGAAAAGCACCTGCGATCCGCCAGGTTAAGCGCGTGATCGAACAGGCCCAGGAGCTCGCTCAGAGCGATGGCCACTACAGCAAGTTCATCGACAAGGCACGCGGGACCGTCGACGACGCTCTACACACGCGACTCACGGAGGCTGCAACGGCCGCACAGGACGCGATGGCACAGATCGCGCAGTTCCTCAAGCTCGAAATCGCGCCACTTGCGGTTCAGAACGACGCGTGCGGACGCGAGGACTATGAACTGTTCTCCCGTCAGTTCTTGGGAGCCCAGGTGGACCTCGACGAAACCTACGAGTGGGGCTTGGACCAGTTGGCGCACATTGACGCTGAGCAGAAGAAGGTCATCGAGAAACTGTACCCAGGGGCCACGCTTGCCCAAGCGTTCGAA
The DNA here is from genome assembly GCF_022346365.1 of Brevibacterium sp. ACRRH. Lineage (NCBI taxonomy): Bacteria > Bacillati > Actinomycetota > Actinomycetes > Micrococcales > Brevibacteriaceae > Brevibacterium > Brevibacterium sp. ACRRH. The sequence continues at coordinate 69,019 of NZ_JAKRMN010000004.1, read as the reverse complement.
GCGCTGAACAACGACCCCAAGTACACCATCCACGGCCTCGACGCGCTCAAAGCCTGGATGCAGGAAAAGGCTGACGACGCCATCACCATGCTGGCGGATACTCACTTTGACATTGCAGAGCCACTTAAGACCATCGAGTGCATGGTGCTCGAAGACGGAACCGGTGGCATCTATTACACGGGTCCCACCGACGACTTCTCCCGCCCCGGCCGTATGTGGTGGTCCGTCCCCCGAGGTGTCGAAACGTTCGCGGCGTGGCAAGAGCTGACAACGGTCTACCACGAAGGTGTCCCCGGCCACCACTTGCAGGTAGCCCAAGCAACCTACCTGCGAGACACGCTCAACACGTGGCGACGCAACCTCTGTTGGGTTTCTGGTCACGGAGAAGGCTGGGCGCTCTACGCCGAACGGTTCATGTACGAACAGGGCTTCTTGGAAGAACCTGCGTACTACTTTGGGATGTTGGACTCGCAGCGTTTGCGTGCAGCGCGCGTGTGCTTGGATATCGGTGTTCACCTGGGCAAGGAAGCGCCTGAGTCGATTGGTGGTGGCACGTGGGACGCTGACAAGGCGTGGACGTTCCTCACCGACAACGCCGCAATGGACCGCAGTTTCTTGGCGTTTGAGTTGGACCGTTATCTGGGCTGGCCGGGACAGGCACCGTCGTACAAGGTGGGCCAGCGACTGTGGGAGCAGGCGCGAGATGCGGCAGGTGGTTCACTCAAGGACTTCCACACCCGGGCTCTTAACCTTGGATCGGTTGGTCTAGACACCCTGATGCGCGCTCTGTGACGCAGTGTGTACTGCTACAGCCGTCTGCGTAGGTCTTGGGCCAGGTGGAGCGCTTGGCGCGTTTGATCGTCGGAAGCCCCGTATTCGGGCTGGCAGTCCGTTAAGAGGACAACTATTTGGTCGGCGAGCACCCGGTCACTCAGGTGCGGAACGGTTCCAGTAGAACGCACATCGGCCAAGTCCTGCAGGCACATACGAATACGCTCCCGGCGCGAAACATTGTTCGCGTCGGGAGCGTTTAACTGTGCAGTTGTGAAACTGGAAATTCGGATTCGCAGACGGCGGATCTCTTCGTGAAGATCTTCCGCGTGCGTATTCATGTCAGTCTCGGAAGTACGAAAGAATACGCAGAATTTCGATGTACAGCCACACGAGCGAAGTCATGAGGCTGAACGCACACATCCACGAGTACTTCTCGGGGATACGGCCAACGCTCTTTTCGATCATGTCGAAGTCGCTCACCAAGGTGAGCGCCGCAAGAATGATCGCAACTCCGGAGATCAGAACACCCAGCGGCATGTTGATACCCGCGATGTTGATCTCGATTGCGCGAGCGTTCATGCTCCCACCGGAGAACATTGCGAAGGCAAAGTTAATGAGTGCGAAGATCGCGTAGCCACCCACGGCCAGCATGAGGAACTTGGTGAACTTGGGTGACATGCGAATGACGCGGAACTTAAACAGCACGAACATCAGTCCGAACACGGCCAGTGTACCCAGAACGGCCTGCATGACGATGCCTGCATACTGCGAGTTGAAAATCTGGGAGATTCCGCCCACGAACACACCTTCGAACACGGCGAAGGTGAGGATCAGGACGGGTGAAGGTTCGCGCTTAAATCCGTTTACCAGACCTAAGACAAGCGCAATGAGGGAAGCGGGAAGCGCGAGCATTGGGACGAACCAGCCAACGGCTGCACCTGCAAGCAGAACTCCGAATGACAGTAGCGACTTCATGTACACGTCGTCGTACGTCATCATGCGGTCTTGCTGAACACGGTGTTCCGTGGTCGCCGAAGGTGCCATGTACATCGAGTTCAGTTCATCTGCCGAAGGAGTCTGAACGGAGTTCATCCCCTGGCGAACTGAGCGGCCCATGAGAGGGTTACTCATAAAAATCCTCCTGTAATTGATATAACCAAGCCTAACTGAACGACCTATCTGTATGAAAAAACCACCGGGCGGGTGTTTTTGTTCCGCCCGGTGGTTTTTCTCAGCGAAAAGTCAGCGTGCTAGGGAAGCTCGTAGGTGGTCTGAGCGCCAGGACCCATGGGGATACCCGTTGCCCACCATCCGAAGAACAGAAGTCCCCATGCAACGAACATCGCGAACGCGAGCGGGATGGTCAACGACAGAAGCGTTCCGATTCCTGCATCCTTCTTGTACCTCTGCACGAAGCCCAGAATCATGACGAAGTACGGGCTCATCGGGGACACGATGTTCGTGGTGGAGTCACCAATGCGGTATGCCGCCTGGGTCACCTCGGGAGCAATTCCCAAGAGCATCAACATAGGAACGAGCACAGGAGCCATCAACGTCCACAGACCGGATCCCGAGGTGATGAACAGCGCCCCGATGGCGGTCAGGATGTACGCCCCGAGGAGAATCACGATAGCCGGGGTGTTGGCATTCTGGAAGAATTCGGCTCCCTTAATGGCCAGAATTTCGCCCAGCTTACTCATTTTGAACAGCGCCAAGAACTGTGACGCGGCAAAGAACAGCAAGAGCACGGGAACCATAGGTGTGAGTCCCTGGACGATCATCTCAGGCACGTCGGCTGGTCGTTTGATGGACTTGGTGACGATTCCGTACACAATACCCACGACAAAGAACCCGAACCCGATGATTGCGGCGATGCCTGCCATGAGTGGCGACTTTGGACCGAACGCGCCTTCTTCGTCACGCAGGAACGAACCTTGAGGCAGAGCCAGAAGGAATAGCAGTACACCGCACAGAACGGTTGTGATGACGGCATTCCAGATGCCGCGCTTTTCCAGTGGCGTGAGTTTTTTCGTGAGGTCGGCGTCGGTGGACGTGTCGCTGGTGTCGTTCTCTACCTCGTCGGGCTTCAGTTCCTCACCTCGCTTGTTCAGCAGGGTTTCGGTGACAAGCACAATTGCCCCAGCAACCACGAACATCGACACGAAGTTGAAGTAGAAGTTGTCGACAGGTGTGACCACGTATTCGGGGTCGATGATCGCTGCCGCACTGGTGGAGAGACCACCCAAGATCGCGTCGAGGCTGTTGACCATGGGGGCTGCCGAGTATCCACCGGAAGTCGCCGCATAGGCTACAGCACACCCAATGATGGGGTTACGTCCAACGGCTTTAAATGCGATACCACCCAGTGGAATCACGATCATGTACGCGGCGTCTGAAGCAATCGAGGACGCCGTTCCTACCAGCGCGACGATTGCGGTCACCCATTTTGGTGAGGCGTTCATCAAGGCCGCACGCATGATCGCTGGGATCAGGCCCGAGCGTTCCGCTACTGCCACACCAAAAAGAACAACCAGAACCAGCCCCAAGGCTGGGAAGGTGACGTAGTTTTCGACGACACCGGAGACGATGGCACCCAAGGACTCCGAGGACGTCAGGTTGACTGCGGTGACGGTTTCACCTTTTGCGGGGTTGACTGCAGACAGACCTGCTGCTGATGCCACCCATGAAATGAGCATGACGATGACGGCCAGGGACAAGAACAGCCAAAACGGATGTGGCAGTTTATTACCGGCCTTTTCGATGACGATGAGCAGGCGCATGAGCCAGTTCAAGTCATCCTTAGATTGTGTGGCAGGGGCTGACACGCAGAACCTCCTTAAGCGTTTTCGCAGAGTAAACCAGAACTTTACAGGAAAATCTAAGATTGTGTGCAAACAAACAAAAACTCGGAACGCCAGGGTGGCGTTCCGAGTTTCTGCAGGTGGTAGGCCTAGTAGGAGGTTTTACCCGCGATGAAGTCTTCGACGGCTTGACGTGCGAGGTCGTCGCTCTGTTGTTCGGGTGGCGACTTCATAAAGTACGAGCTGGCAGACAGCAAAGCCCCGCCGACACCTCGGTCCAAACCAATTTTTGCCGCCCGGACCGCGTCAATGATGACTCCAGCAGAGTTAGGCGAGTCCCACACCTCCAGCTTGTACTCCAGCGAAACAGGAGCGTCGCCAAAGTTTCGGCCTTCAAGGCGCACGAACGCCCACTTGCGGTCATCCAGCCACTGCACATAGTCGCTGGGGCCAATGTGGACGTCTCGGCTTTCTAATTTCGCCGAGGTGTTAGAAGTGACCGCTTGAGTCTTGGAGATCTTCTTTGATTCCAGACGTTCACGTTCGAGCATGTTCTTGAAGTCCATGTTTCCGCCCACGTTGAGCTGGTACGTGCGGTCAAGGATGACTCCACGGTCTTCGAACAGTTTGGCCATGACACGGTGAGTAATGGTGGCACCAATTTGGCTCTTGATGTCGTCACCAACGATGGGAACGCCAGCTTCTTTGAACTTGTCGTCCCATTCCTTGGTTCCCGCAATAAACACGGGAAGGGCGTTGACAAAGGCGACCTTGGCGTCGATGCAGGCTTGTGCGTAGTACTCAGTCGCATTTTGGGAACCGACGGGGAGGTAGCACACCAGCACGTCGACCTTTTCGTCACGCAAGACTTGTGCGACGTCGACCGGCTCCTCTTGAGACTCTTCGATCGTTTCGAGGTAGTACTTGCCCAGGCCGTCCAGGGTGGGCCCACGCTTCACAGACACACCGGTGGGTGGTACGTCTGCGATCTTGATGGTGTTGTTTTCGCTGGCCAGGATCGCGTCTGCGATGTCGAGGCCAACTTTCTTCGCGTCAACATCAAAGGCGGCGACGAATTCGAGGTCGCTGACGTGGTAGTCACCGAACTGAACATGCATGAGCCCTGGAATCTGTTCGTCCGCTTGAGCGTCCCGGTAGTATTCAACTCCCTGGATGAGGGAGGTTGCGCAGTTTCCGAGCCCTGCGATGGCTACGCGAATTGGGTTTCCCACTGTGCTCTTACTCTCCTTTAAACAACCGCGTCAAGCACCGTACAGGCACCGGACACTCTATCTTAACGTTCAATGTGTGGCGGGTATTCCTGTTCCCGCACTTCAACCGTGCGTGCGTTATGTCACAACCAGCGGTTCAAGTGTCAGGTTGGGGTGTTCTCGCTCAACTCCTTGGAGCCTCCACCTGTCAGAGAACAGGGCCAACAGAGTTCCGTCCGAGCGTTCCAGGACTTCGACACTGCGTTCGCGTGCGAGCGTGGGGATGTCCTCTTTTACCGTCTGTCGTGCAATTGTGTAGGCCAGACGTTCAAGCGTGCACGGGGCGTTGAATTCGTTTTGCATGCGATCTTCTGCAACTTCGAACTGCATGGGCCCCACAGCCCCCAGAACGGGTGCTTGGTCACCACGCAGATCTGAACGCAGAACCTGGATCACGCCTTCGTGGTCCAGCTGTTCAATTCCGCGGCGGAACTGCTTGTACTTGGACGAGTCCTTTGCGCGAATCACCATGAAGTGTTCAGGCGAGAACGACGGGATGGGTGGGAACGTCACGGGTTCGTCGAGGTACAGCGAATCCCCCACTCGCAAGGCTGATGCGTTGACCAGACCAACGACGTCGCCAGGGAACGCTGTGTCGATGACTTCACGGTCACGTCCAAATACCTGCTGAGCATATTTGGTGGCAAAGGGTTTGCCTGTGGCAGCGTGCGTGACTACCATGCCACGCTCAAATACTCCCGAACACACGCGCACGTATGCCAACCGGTCGCGGTGATTGGTGTCCATCCCTGCCTGCACTTTGAATACGAAACCGGAAAAAGGTGCGTCCACTTCACGCGGGTTCCCGTCCACATCAATTCGTGCGTGTGCTGGTGGAGCAATGTCGACCAGGGTGTCCAGAATCTTGTGTACCCCAAAGTTCAGAACAGCTGAAGCGAACATGACGGGTGTGGTGCGTCCGGCCAGGAAGGACTCTTGATCGTAGTTTTGGTCTTCGAGTTCAAGCAGGTCCGATTCGTCTACCGCATTTGTCCAGGCTTCTCCTTCGAGTGCTTCAGCGGCTTCCGCGTCCATGGATTCTTCACCGGCGATAGTGGCTCCACCGTCCGTGCGCGTGAACTTGGTGTACGTTCCGTCCTCACGGTTGAGAACACCTCGGAAGTCACCGGACTGACCCACCGGCCACGTCAGTGGCGTGGGCACCATCCCGGTGCGTTGCACAATTTCATCCATGAGTTCGAGCGCGTCAATACCGGGACGGTCCCACTTGTTGATCACGGTGATGATGGGAATTTCGCGGTGTTTACACACGTCGAACAGTTTCATGGTCTGCGTTTCCAGACCTTTAGCGGCGTCGACCAGCATGATGGTGAGGTCGACCGAAGACAGCACTCGGTAGGTGTCTTCCGAAAAGTCCGCGTGACCAGGGGTGTCGATGAGGTTGATGACGGTGTCGCGGTACTCAAACTGGAGCGCGGCTGACGAAATTGAGATTCCGCGGTCCTGTTCCATCTTCATCCAGTCCGACACGGTCGAACGCCGCCCGGCCTTGCCGTGCGTTGCACCCGCCTGCCCAATCACGCGAGCGTGTAGGGCCAGCGCCTCGGTCAGGGTCGACTTACCGGCGTCCGGGTGCGAAATCACCGCAAAGGTACGACGTCGCTGAGCCTGCGTGCGAATTTCTTTGGAGCTGAAGTCTGATGGAGTCACCGCACCATTCTATGTGTGCCCGGGTGTCTCCCGTACAGTGGAGGGCGTGGAAGAGTTCTCCAAGGTTCGAGTCGACCCGCACCGTAACCGCTTGTGGCCCGTTGTGGTCGCGGCGTTGGCCAGCATTCCCCTCTTGGTCGTGTCTGTGCGCTTTTCGCTCTTAGCAGCCGACTACATGAAGCCCATGGTGGAACTGGGCGTTGACTTCCCCGTGCTGGCGTTCATGTTTTTCTTGTCCTCTGCCGCGTGGCTGGCGATCGGCGCTGTCCTCATTGCCTTGTGGGTTGCTATTGCCCGCAAAACCTTCAAATGGCGCTTAGTGTGGAGCGGAATTGCTCTGGTAGTTGCCGGCCTTCTGCCTTTAAGCTGGGTGTTCTCGGGCGCACTGTTTTAGTGCTTTGAGGATCCGCTGTTCGGAAACTGGATGTGCCGCCTGAACCTGCGGTGCCCACAGTGAGATCCGCAGTTCCTCCACATCGAACACAAGGTCTTGCCACGCCGGTGGCAACAGCCCCACAGTTTCGCGCGTGTACGCCGGGGCCCGTTGAGTGATCGCGCCCTGCACCGTGTGAACGCGGTCCATGAACTGCCGGTCGCGGGCCGGTTGTTGCCCCATCTTCTCCGTGCGAATCCGCACGGCTTCCATGTACGCGGGGTAACGGTGCACAAACTTGGGGTGGACATGAGCGACCCATCCGGGGTGAATGAGCGATTCCACGTGTTCTTTCACATCGGTAAGTCCGGTCAGAATCTCCAGTGACGACGATGCGCTGATGAGCTTCGTCACCGCCTGCGCCACCGTGAGCGTCTGAACGACGTGCGCCAACGTTCGTTCCAACGCCGTGAGAATGTGGTCGTTGACCGCGCGCTCGCACGCTGAGTACGCATCGCGGTCCCGCACAGGTTCACGTTCAGCGACGATTCCCAGAACGGCGCTAAATACGCAGTCGCTCACAATGTCGTTCGGTTGAGCTGCCAGTACTAGTTTGTCGCTCTGTGCCAGCCCGCCCACTACATAGGCGCGCGCTTCGGAACAGTTGTGTGCGATCAGCCGGGCAACACCTCGGTCATGGAGGAGCCGGGCGCGGCCAGCATCTTCTACTTCCTCGAGGTCCACGTGCGTTCCCCGGTCTATCAGGGTGCCCTTGGCAGGCAGGCCGTCCCAGCGCCACTTCGTCACGCCTGTTTCGGGGATAAACGCCGAGGTCGCCCCCGCTCCCCGTTGTTTCTCGCCTGCCCGGGTTGCGGGTGCGACTTGTGGGGTGGGGGCAGGGCTCTTCGATTCGGCGCGGGCCTTGAGGAATTCCGCTAGTTGGCTTGGTTTCTTGCGGGATTGGTGGACGATGATGCGCATCCGCAAGTGTGGTGGGATGCGTTCGGTGTCGAAGTCGTGGGCGTGGACGTCGATGGGAATGAGGTCGGTGAGTTCTCCCCCGCCAGCGCGTGCGGTGAGCGCTTGCGCTACCGCGTCTTCGAGCGTGCCTTCATAGGGTTCGAGTTGCTGGTTGAGTTCACGCGCCACATTGGGGGCAGGCACAAAGTATTTGCGCTTTGCTTTGGGGAGCGCGCGGATAAGCGCGGTGATGAGTTCTAACCGAAGCCCCGGCACTTGCCACGTGAACTGTGCGGGGTCGGCGTGGGTGGCCTGCTGTTCGTTGAGGTGGATCGTGACGCCGTCGCTGTCGGCGCCTGGGTCGTACGTGTAGCGCAGCTTGGCATTGGGTTTCACGTTTTCGGGCAACCCGCGCAGTTTCCATTCGAGCGGGAACGCGGCGGCGGCAGTTTCTCGCGCTTCGAGCGTGTTCCCGGCAACCAAAGCATCCGGGTCGATGTTGAGCGCGACAGGGTTGGCTTGGCGGGCTTTTTTCCACCACGAATTAAATGACGGCGCGGACGTCACTTGAGCTGGAAGAGCCTGGTCGTAGAACTCGAAGAGAAGTTCGTCGTCGGCGCGCAGGCGGTTGTCGCGCATGCGGTCGGCCAGTTGGTGCGCGGTTCGGAGCGCTTTTTCGTTGTGGCGCACAAACGCGTGGTCTTCGTTCCATTCGCCGTCAATGAGGGCGTGGCGAATAAACATGTCACGGGCTTCAGCCGGGTTGATGCGCGCGTACCCCACCCGGGTGTCCGAGGTGAGCGCGACCCCGTACAGGCTCGTGTGGTCATACACGAACGCTTGGCCCTTCTTGGTTGACCAGTGCGGTTCGGAGTACTGGTGACGAATGAGCGGACCGGCAGCTTTGATCACCCAGTCGGGGTCGATCTTCGCCACGGTTCGCGCCCACAGACGTGAGGTCTCAACGAGTTCAGCAGCAACCACCAGATCCGGTTTGGTCTTAAACAACCCCGATCCGGGGAAGATGCGGAACCGGGTACCGCGAGCGCCCAAGTAGTCAGGTGAGTTATGGGTCTTGGCCCCGATCGAGGACAACAACCCGGTCAACAGCGCCGTGTGAATCGCAGGGTCTTGATCGCCTGCGCCCAATGCCCCACCGGGCTTCTCAATGGGGTGACCAGCGGTCTTGAGCATGGTACACAGCTGAGTGACCAGATCCATCCATTCGCGCACTCGCACGAAGTTAATGAATTCGTCCTTGCACAGCTTGCGCAATTTGGAGGTGGAAAGTTTCTGGGACTGTTCGTGTACGTAGTTCCACAGCGCGATGTAACTCATGAAGTCGGATGCGGGCCGGGCAAACCGGGAGTGTTTTTCATCCGCTTGCGCTCGCATCTCGGTGGGGCGTTCGCGCGGGTCTTGCAGGGACAGCGCTGCCACGATGACAACGACCTCGGCGGCAACCCCGTATTCCACGCCGGCCATCACAATGCGCGCCATGCGCGGGTCAATGGGGAGGGCACCCAGGGCGCGCCCCAGTTTGGTCAGGCGCAACCGACCGTTGTCTTTCCGGATCGCGCCCAGTTCGGACAGGAGCGCGGCACCGGAACGCACGGCGGCGGAGTCCGGTGGGGTGAGGAACGGGAAGGACAGGATGTCGTTTTCGCTCTGCACCAGCCCCAGCGTGAGCATTTGGAGGACAACGCTGGCCAGGTGGGTGCGCAGGATTTCGGGGTCGGTGTACTCCGGGCGGCTGTTGAAATCGTCTTCGCTGTAGAGGCGAATGCAGATTCCGGGGCTGGTACGTCCGGCGCGTCCGGCACGCTGGCGGGCCGAGGCTTGTGAGATGCGTTCGATGGGGAGTCGCTGGACTTTGGTGCGGTTCGAGTACCGCGAGATGCGTGCCGTTCCCGCGTCGATGACGTATTTGATGCCGGGCACAGTGAGCGAGGTTTCGGCCACGTTGGTGGCAAGGACCACCCGCGTTGAGTTATGGGGAGCGAACACGCGCTGTTGCTCAGCGGCTGACAGGCGGCCAAACAGTGGCACGATTTCCCACTGGCTGTACCGCGTTCCCTTTGTGCGCAGGTGGCCGTTGAGTGCGTCGGCGGTGTCGCGGATTTCGCGTTCGCCGGACAGGAACACCAGGATGTCGCCGGGTTCTTCGCGGGACAGTTCGTCGACGGCTTCGAGGATCCCGTCGGTCTGGTTGGCTGTTCCTGTGTCGTACGTGCCGTCGGAACCGGGACCGTCGGTGTCGTCGTCACTTCCGGCGCCGTCGAGTGGCCGGTACCGCATTTCGACCGGGTAAGTGCGGCCGGACACGCTCACGATGGGGGCGTCTTTGAAGTGTTGGGAGAAGGATTCGGGGTCAATCGTGGCCGAGGTGATAATCACCTTGAGATCCGGGCGTTTGGGTAACAGCCGGGCTAAGAACCCTAGAAGGAAGTCGATGTTGAGGCTACGTTCGTGGGCTTCGTCGATGATGATGACGTCATAGGCGCGCAGATACTTGTCGTGCTGGAGTTCCGCGAGCAGAATCCCGTCGGTCATGACTTTCACCCGGGTGGAGTCATCCGTGTGGGCGGTGAAGCGCACTTGGTATCCCACGCCTTCACCCAGTTCGATCCCGGTTTCTTCCGCGATCCTGGTGGCGACAGACCGGGCGGCGATTCGACGTGGCTGCGTGTGACCGATCATCCCGTTGATCCCGTACCCCAGTTCCATGCACAGTTTGGGTAACTGGGTGGTCTTCCCGGAGCCGGTCTCCCCGGCAACCACAATTACTTGGTGATCTTTGAGCGCTTGGGCGATTTCACCTCGGGCGGCACTGACCGGCAGTTCTTCTGGGTAATGAAATTTAGGGTCAACGGCTTTGCGCGCTTCGATTCGTTTCTGTACCAGAGCGTGGTTGTTTTGCGCGTGTGCTTTTCCTCGTCGCCTACCGCGACGCTTCCCAGGTGTGTTCATTGCGTCTCTAGGCTACCGTGTGGACATTCGAAGCATGAGATGTGGATGACCCCGTAACCTAGGTGGGCAGGAGGGAGAACGATGCTGGGAGCGCTCGAAGGATTCGGGGTCATCGGTTGCATTATTTTGGCCGGTTTCCTCTTGGGGCGTTCAGGTGTCTTGGGTTCGCATGGGCAGCAAGTGCTGGCGAACACCGTGTTTTTTGTGGGAACTCCGGCTCTGATGTTCACCACGATTGCGTCCACCCCGGTGTCGCAGGTGTTTACTCCCGCGTTGTTTGCCACGGCCGGGTCCGCGCTGCTCATGGCGGTGGTGATGTTCGTGTTTACCCGCGCCCGAGGTCGTTCTTTAGGAGAGGCGACCGTGGCTGGTTGGTCGGTGTCGTACGTCAATATTGGAAACTTGGGAATCCCCATTGCCACGTACGTGCTGGGCAGTTTGAATGCGATCCCGCCAGTCTTGTTGTTCCAAATCATTGTGTTGGCCCCGATTGGTTTTGCGATTCTGGATGCGACTCGAACCGTGGGGGCCGAGTGGTGGCGACCGGTCATTCGCGTGTTCACGAACCCAATTCTTATTGGGTCCGTTGCGGGATTGCTCGCTTCTATTACTGGGTTTGAACTGCCCAATGTTGTAGCTGACCCGATTGCGATGCTGGGTGCGACCTCAGTTCCGTTGACCCTCATGGCGTTTGGGATTTCGCTCAAGGACGGGTGGGCGTTGCCTCAGCCGGGTACGCGCACGCAGCTGACCGTCATGACGGCGCTCAAACTTGTCGTTCATCCGTTTGTGGCGTGGCTGATCGGTGGACCGCTTTTGGGTTACTCGGGCCATGAGCTCTTAGCGATCGTGGTGACGTCCACGCTTCCCACCGCGCAAAATGTGTACATCAACGCGCTTAAATACCGTCAGTCCGAGGTGGTGACCCGTGACGTCGTTTTCATCACCACGTTGCTGTCGATCCCTGCCGTTGTCATTGTGACCGGGCTGTTGTCATAAGCGTGTGACCCTGCTCGCCACAGGCTCTAAAAGGTGTGTCGATCCCCCACCGCCTGGCAAAAACCACGAACAATAGGTGTGTGGCTACTGACAAGAACTCTGACGACCTCGTGTCGCGACGCATGAACGCAACGGACGACGACCCCGAAGCGACCGCGCAGTTCGACGCGTTCCCACGCGAGAGCACACCCGAAAAACCCAGCATGCTCAGCGACGAAGAGTGGGCTCTTCTCTCCGACGGACCCGGCAAGAAGTCCCCGGAAACCCCGGACACCTCGGAGGTCGCTTCGAAGGACACCGCCGAGGCCACTAAGGACTCCACCGACACTCAGAAACTCGCTAAAACCCGGGAAACGTCGGTCAAACGCCAACACTCGTCGGCACGACCGGTCGACCGCGAGGAACCCACCCGCGTCATGCCCACAGCAGTACCCGCCGGCAGCTCCTCTGCAGCAACGACCACCTCGGCGCCTTCCACGGCGGCCGCAACCACCTCGGCACCTCAACCTGGTTTCTATCACCGCTTTGGATTCCTCGACTTCATCGCAACGGCGATCATTGTTGCGTCAATGCCGTTCATGCTTGTGGCGCTTGCCATCAAGATCGCGTCAAGCGGCATGTTCTTGCGGTTTGAGTACTTCATCAACCCGGTGTTCCCAAACGATAAGTACGGATTCCACTCAGAAGACCGCCTTCACTACGCGTCCTACGTGACGAACTACCTGTTCAACGGCGACTCGTCGCGCTACCTGGCCGATGTGGTGTTCCCCGACGGAAAACCTGTCTTTACCGACGGCGAAATCGCCCACATGTCCGATGTGAAAGGCCTGGTCACGCTCCTGTTCTTCATCGCGATCGTGGGCATGATCCTGTCGCTGATTTCAGCGGTGTACCTGGGACGCAAGTACGGCCCTGGCCTCCACCACGCGATGCGCTGGTCCGGGATCGTGACACTGACTTTCTTCGCAATTCTCACGGTCGTGGCGCTCCTGGGCTGGGAACAGTTCTTCACCGGATTCCACGACATGTTCTTCGCTTCCGGCACCTGGCAGTTCTACCTAGACGACTCGCTCATTCGCCTGTTCCCACCACAGTTCTGGATTGACGCAGGAGTCTTTGTCGCTGCCTTCGTGGTGCTGATTTCGATCCTGCTGATCGCGATCAGTCGCATTGGACACAAGAAGCGCAAGCTGGCACGCGAGGCCGCGAAAAAGGCATGAGTGCTTAGAGTCTCGCACCCTTAAGGCCCTACGCCTTTAGAAGCAGCCACTGAATGTTGAAGGCCCTCAGAGCATTAAGCTCTGAGGGCCTTACACGTAGCTCCTTAGTCGCCTACGGCATCGCGACCACGGATGACGATCTTCGGGTCGGGCGGATACACCACTGAGGTGTCTTTACCTTCGTATTCCACCGAGTTGAGGAAGTAGCGCATGGCGTTGAGGCGAGCGCGCTTCTTGTCGTTGGACTTCACCGTGATCCACGGAGCGTGGTCGGTGTCGGTGCGCAAGAAGGTCTGCTCTTTGGCTTCCGTGTAGTCGTCCCAGCGACCCAAGGACTCCAGGTCCATGGGTGACAGCTTCCACTGGCGAACCGGGTCGATCTGGCGGATCGCAAAACGTGTGCGCTGTTCGTGTTCGGTCACCGAGAACCAGAATTTGGTGAGGTGGATCCCGGACTCCACGAGCATCTTTTCAAACAGTGGCGCCTGCACCATGAACTCTTCGTACTGGCTGTCGGTGCAGAAGCCCATGACGCGTTCAACGTTGGCGCGGTTGTACCACGACCGGTCGAACATCACGATTTCACCGCGTGTGGGCAGGTGCTTGACGTAGCGCTGGAAGTACCACTGGCCCATCTCTTGTTCGGTGGGTTTGTTCAGCGCAACGACGCGAGCTGCACGTGGGTTGAGGTGTTCTGTGAACCGTTTAATGGTTCCACCCTTACCTGCTGCGTCGCGCCCTTCAAACACCAGGACGTGTCGCAGGCCGTTGTCCTGCCCGTAGTACTGGAACTTCAAGAGTTCGATCTGGAGTTTGTACTTCTCCTGTTCGTACTCGGAACGGGTCATCAAGGTGTCGTATGGGTAGCCTTCGCGCCACGTTTCAACGGCGCGTCCGCCCGGGTCGATGAGGTCAGGGTCGGGGGTGTGCCCGTTGACCACTGTGTAGCCTTCGGTACGGAGTTTGTCGATGTATTCGCGCAGATTTTCTTTCTGATGTGGGTGCATGACTCTCCTTTGCCCTATAGCTTCAGCCTAATCGATGCGGAACTTCTGCGATGTCAGTGAAGGTCGGCTTTTTTGGGGGTGACGGTGAACCCGTTGTCCTTGTGGGTACACGACACTCCCCCGTCGTCCGTGACAGTACACGTGGTGTCGTGGGCGGTGAGCTTCACACCGGCTGGCAGTTCCTGGCCACCTTCGGGTGCCTCTTCGGTGGCCATGTAGGTGTAAGTGGGATTGGTTGCGGCAATGAACTTCGCGGGCTTTCCATAATCAAACCCAACAGCGTTAGCCTTCTCTTTCTGCCCGTATGCATTCTTGAGTTCAGGCGCGTCGTCGGGGAGGTTCTTTGAGTTGCACCCCACGTATGTGTCCGCGATTGTGCATGAGTACGAACGGTCCGCGTTGCTGAAGTAGTAGTTGTCCTCGGTACCTTTGACGACTCCGCGATAGGCGTCCGCGTCTGCCTCCTCACCCTTGGGTTCAGGTGCAGGGGGCGCCGAGGTGGCAAGTGGCTTCTTTGCAGGGTTTGGGTTCGAGGGTTGCTCGTTGTCGCTTCCGCACCCTGCGAGCGCGAGGGTCAGGCAGGCGGTGGTGGCGAGTAGAGCACGGTGAGGTGAGAGGTTCATATTCCTATTTCTATGGCATGTTTTCTTATGGGGATGACAAAACGATGACGGACTGCGCGGGGGCCACGTAGTGATCCGTAAAGTCCCCGTGCGCGTCCTCATCTGTTGAGTCTAGTTCGAGGTGCCAGGAAGTCTGCGTAGGCAGGGCCACCTCCGTTTCGTCTCCTACGTTGAGGATGAGAAAAACGCAACCTGTCAGCTCTTCACCAGAGCGGTAGCCTGCAACACCTCGGATCTCGACACCCAGTGCCGTGAGTTCCGGGTCATGCCAGTCGTCGTCGGTGGGTGTCTGTCCGTCTGCCTTGAACCATTGGATATCAATGTGGCCGTCTTCGCGTGTACCACCGTGGAGGAAGTTCCTCTGTCTCAGTAGTGGAAGACGAGCCCGCATCGCGGTCAGTCGTGAAATGAACTCAATCTGGGAACGTTCTGTCCAGTCAATCCAACCGATTTCGTTGTCCTGTGCGTACGCGTTGTTGTTCCCGCCTTGCGAGTTGCGCAGTTCGTCACCTGCTAACAGCATGGGGACGCCCTGGGATACGAACAGGGTTGTGAGCATTCCTCGGATTCGACGCTCACGGGCCTCGTTGATGGCCGGGTCGTCGGTGAGGCCTTCTGCTCCCATGTTGTCGGAGACGTTTTCGTTGTGCCCGTCGCGGTTGTCTTCACCGTTAGCTTCGTTGTGTTTGTCGTTATAGGACACCACGTCGTTGAGGGTGAAGCCGTCGTGGGCGGTCAGTAAGTTGATCGAGGAACTCGCGCTACGTCCCGAGTGGTCAAACAGGTTTGCCGAGCCAGTCAAGCACGAACCCATGTCGGCGGTTCCTAGGCTTTCACCGCGCCATGCGCGCCGAACTTTGTCGCGGTAGCTGTCGTTCCATTCCTTCCACGGGTACGGGTAGTGGCCCAACTGGTAGCCGTCAATCCCTAGGTCCCACGGTTCAGCAATGAGTTTCACTCCCGCCAATAGAGGGTCTTGGCGCACGGTGTAGAAGAACGGCGAGTTGGGCGTGAAGTGGTCCTCTGTGCGTCCCAAGGTGCTGGCGAGGTCAAACCGGAAACCGTCGATTCCGTATCGAGTTACCCAGTGGCGCATGCTGTCCAACACGAGCCGGATCACCATGTCAGAGTCGGGGTTGAGCGAATTGCCGGTACCTGTGACGTCCACATAGTGCCGTCCGCCGTCCGTGAGCTGGTAGTACCCCGTGTTGTTAAGTGCGCGGTAGCTCAAGGTGGGGCCCATTTCGCTTCCCTCACCGGTGTGGTTAAAAACGATGTCCAAGATGACTTCGATTCCAGCTTCGTGAAGCGTGTGAACCGCATGCCGGATTTCAGCATCCGCGTCGCGGTGTGCGTATCGAGGCTCAGGGGCCTGCCACGCTACGGGCTGGTAGCCCCAGTAGTTGCGCTTGTCTTGACGCACCAAGAACTCGTCGTCAATAAACGTTTGAATGGGCAGAAGCTCCAGAGCCGTGACGCCCAGTTTCTTCAAGTGTTCCACAATGACCGGGTGCGCCAGGGCGGCATATGTCCCCCGAATGTCTTCGGGAATACCCGGGTGTAGCTGCGTCAAGCCCTTCACGTGCGCTTCGTAGATGACCGTGTCGCTCCACGGGTGAATGGGCCGGTTCGTCTGAGGGTCGGGACCTTCCGCCGGCCCCTGAACGATCGCTTTGGGTATCACTGGGGCCGAGTCACGGTCGTCTTGCACCATGTCGTCTCCCGGGCCCACCGCATATGCGTTCATGAGGCCGTCCCACGACACAGGCCCGGTCAACGCTTTTGCATACGGGTCGATCAGCAACTTGGCCGGGTTGAAGCGCAGCCCGTTTTCAGGTTGGTGCGGTCCGGTCGCGCGCAATCCGTAGCGCGTGCCTTGAGTGATTCCTTCTACGTGGGCGTACCACACACCGCCGTCACGGTATGGGACGGCAATTCGCTGTTCGTCTTCTGCGTCAGTGAACACGCACAGTTCGATCAAGGTGGCATCCGGGGCCCACACTGCGACGTTCGCACCAGTTTCAGTGAGAGTTACCCCCAGTGGCCACGACCGGCCCACACTGACTCGGAAATTTTGTTCAGTCACGCGGTAAGCCTTTCAAACAGCTCTGCGTACACTCGCGCAGAGGACTCCCAGCCCACCGGCGTGCGCATTCCTCTGCGCAGAATCGACCGCCAGACTTTCTTCAGGGCAAATAGTTCCGTTGAGTATGCGAGCGCTTCGGAAAGCCCCTGAGTGCTGATGTCAGAGAAGGTGATTCCGGTGGCGGTTTTGGCCTCAATGTTTTCCGCCGAGGCGTGGGTCACCGAATCTTTGAGACCTCCGGTTGCTGCCACAATAGGGACTGCTCCGTACCTGAGCCCATACATTTGGGTGAGCCCACACGGTTCGAACCGGGACGGCACCAAAACGGAATCGCCACCGGCGTACATGCGGTGGCTCAACGGTTCGTCATACCCAATTCGTACACCCACGGAACCGGGGAACCTGCGGGCCAAGTCGTGGAGCGCACTTTCATAACCGGGATCTCCCGATCCCAGAACAGCGAGGGAACCACCTCGGGCAACATAGTCAGGAACCGCGTCAATCAGCATGTCGATTCCCTTTTGGTGCGCCAACCTGGTGACCACCACGGCGAGTGGACCCTGTGGTTTAGCCAGGCCGAACTCAGCGATCAACGCCTTACGGTTCTTCCTCTTGCCTTCCTGGGTGGAAGCCGAATACGGGACCACGTGAGGGTCGTTTTCCGGGTCCCACACACGTAGGTCGATTCCGTTGAGAATCCCGAACATTTCACCGCGTTCCGCGCGCATTCGGATGACACCGTCTAGACCAAAACCCCACTCTGGCGACGCGATCTGGCGCGCATAGGACGGGCTCACCGTGTTCACTGCAGATGCATGCACCATGCCGGCTTTGAGCGCGCTGACGGTGCCGTGATATTCCAGAGCATCCGGGTGAAAGTCCCATGTAGGCAGGTTCACGCGGTCCAACTGGTCGGGGCCAAAAATTCCTTGGAACGCGATGTTGTGCAAAGTCATCACGCTGGGCACCGGGGTCCCAGCGTACTTCAGGTAGGACGGCACCAAGCCGGCTTGCCAATCGTGGGCGTGAACGACCTCGGGCACCCACCCATCCTTGGTACCTTCCACGGCCAGCCGGGAACCTACCCACGACAGGGCGGCGAACCGCACGTGGTTGTCCGGGTAGTCGTGACCGTCGACGTTGTAAGGGCCACCTTCGCGGTCGAAAAAGTGCGGGGCGTCCAACAGCAGGTACTCCACGTCGTTAAACGTACCCAACAGCACGCGGGCGGGACCGCCGAACAGGACATCGGTTTCCCACTGAACACTGGTGCTTTCCGCCCGGTCAGCTAAGCCCGGGTACGCCGGCATCAGGACGCGACTCTCCCACCCCAGTGGGAGAAGAGCGGAAGGAAGGGCACCAACGACATCGGCCAAACCGCCCGTTTTGACAAGTGGTGCCGACTCACTTGCCACGGACAGAACGCGACGCGCCATCACAACCCCAGTTCAGCAGCGCGCCGGTCCAACATGGGCTGAGTGATGAGAACGACACCGCTGTCCGTGCGCCTGAACCAGCGAGCGTCTTCCTCGGGGTCCTGCCCCACAACCAGGCCTTCGGGAATGACCACGCGGGAGTCAAGGACGCAGTCCGTCAGTTGTGCCGACCGGTGGATCTGGACACGGGGCAAGGCCACGACACGTTCGAGTGAGGAGTACGAGTGGACGCGCGACCCTGTGAAAAGCAGGGAATGACGAACGTCTGAACCGGAAATGATGCAGTCACCGGAGATGAGGGATTGAATCGCCTGACCGCGCCTGCCTTCGTCGTCGTGGATGAACTTGGCCGGTGGGGTCAGTTCCGAGTACGTCCAAATGGGCCAGGAGTTGTCATACATGTCCAGGGCCGGAATGAAGTCAGTGAGGTCGATGTTCGTCTGCCAGAACGAGTCGATGGTTCCCACATCGCGCCAGTACGGTTCGGTTTCCAGGCCACCCATCACGCAGGAGTCGCTGAACTTGTGAGCGTGCGCGTACCCGTTTTGCACGATGTGCGGAATCAGGTCGTGGCCAAAGTCGTGGCTGGAGTCCACGTTTTCTGCATCTTCCTGGAGGAGCTCGCGCAGGAACGACCATTTGAAGACGTAGATCCCCATGCTGGCAAGCGCCAGTTCAGGGTTGTCTGGCATTCCGGGTGGGTCCGCAGGCTTTTCGAGGAAGTCGATGATGCGCCCGGTTTCATCGGTGTGCATGACGCCAAACGCGCTGGCTTCTTCACGTGGCACGGTCAAACACCCAACTGTGACATCTGCCCCAGTTTCAACGTGCTGGCGCAACATGATTTCGTAGTCCATCTTGTACACGTGGTCACCGGCGAGCACGATGATGTACTCGACGTTGTAGTCGTCCACGATGTCGATGTTTTGGGTCACCGCGTCCGCGGTTCCCAAGTACCACTTTGTTTCGGCAACGCGCTGGCTGGCAGGCAGGATGTCGAGGTATTCGTTGCGTTCCGCGCGGAAGAAACCCCACCCGCGCTGCAGGTGCCGGATCAGCGAGTGTGCCTTGTACTGAGTGGCCACTGCGATCTTTCGGATTCCCGAGTTCACCGCGTTGGACAGCGGGAAGTCAATAATGCGTGACTTACCCCCAAAGTGTACGGCTGGTTTGGCACGCCGGTCGGTGAGTTCCTGCAGGCGTGATCCACGGCCTCCGGCCAAAACAAAGGCCATTGCCTGGCTGGTCAAACGGGGGGCTGCCCCACTCGAGTTTCCGATGACACTGGTTGGACTCATGATTGATCCTCAACAAAGTAGAGCGCGGACAGTGGTGGCAGGGTGAGTAGGGCGGATTGGGCTTCTGTTCCACACGGCACGGGTTCGGTGTCAATTGCTCCGCAGTTGCCACGGTTGGCCCCGCCGTAGTGGGAAGAGTCGGTGTTGATCGCTTCGTGCCAGCGTCCAGGCACGGGGAACGCGATCCGGTAGTTGGTGCGTTCAACAGGGGTGCAGTTGAGAACCACAACGACGTGCGGGTCTCCGGAGTTACCGCGACGCATCCACGCGATGACCTGATCGTCGACGGCTTCGAGCAGGAGCCACTGGAAGCCGCGCGGGTCCGTGTCCAGGGCATGCATCGCAGGCTGGTCGCGATAGAACAGGTTCAGGTCACGGACCATGTTCTGAACGCCCACGTGGCCGGGGTCGTTCAGGGTGTTCCAGTCCAAGCTGGCTGAGTGGTTCCATTCGTGGTGCTGCCCAAACTCTTGCCCCATGAACAGCAGTTTTTTGCCTGGGAACGCCCACATGTACGCGTAAAACAGCTTCAGGTTGCCCAGCTTGTCCTCGTGTGACCCAGGCATGCGCTGGTACATGGATCCTTTTCCGTGAACCACTTCGTCATGGCTGATGGGCAACACGTAGTTTTCCGAATACGCATACGTCATACCGAACGTGAGCTGGTTCTGGTGGTACTTGCGATATACGGGGTCCTTTGCGAAGTACTCCAAGGAGTCATTCATCCAGCCCAGGTTCCACTTGTAACCGAATCCCAAACCACCAGCGTGGACCGGCTTCGTCACACCGGGGAACGCAGTGGATTCCTCGGCTACGATCGCAACTGAATCATCAGCACCGTAGGCGGCGGTGTTGGTCCGCTGAAGGAAATTAATGGCTTCGTAATTTTCGCGTCCGCCGTCGCGGTTAGGCACCCACTCGTTATCCTTGCGCGAATAGTCCAGGTAGATCATCGACGCGACGGCGTCGACGCGTAAACCGTCCAAGTGGTACTCGCTGAGCCAATACAAGGCATTGGACACCAGATAACTCAACACTTCTGGACGGCCATAGTTGAAGATAAGTGTGTTCCAGTCAGGGTGGAAGCCCTGACGTGGATCAGCGTGCTCATACAAGGCCGTGCCGTCGAAGTTGCCCAAGCCGTGCGAATCGGTGGGGAAATGCCCCGGCACCCAGTCGGCGATCACGCCCAAGCCGCGCGCGTGTGCCGCATCAACAAACGCTTGGAACTCCTCCGGGGTGCCGTAGCGGATGGTTGGCGCATACAGACCAATTGGCTGATACCCCCACGAACCGTCGAACGGGTGCTCACTCACCGGCATGATCTCGATGTGGGTGAATCCCATGTAGTGGGCGTAATCGACCAGTTCTTCCGCAAGTTCACGGTAGGACATGAAACGTTCGCCGTGCTGGTCACGTACACGCTTCCACGAGCCTAAGTGGACTTCGTAAATGCTCACCGGCGCCGAGGTGGCAAAGGCTTCTCCACGGACCTCCAGCCAATCGTTGTCGGTCCAGGTGTGGGCGTCGATGTCGCGCACCACCGAGGCGGTGTGTGGCGCGTGTTCGCTACCGAACCCAACAGGGTCGGCCTTCAGGGGAAGTTGCCCGTTTTCCCCAAGAATGGAGTACTTGTACGTCTCCCCCGCCCCCAGACCAGGGATGAATAACTCCCATACCCCGGTAGCGCCTCGGGAGCGCATGGGGTGGGCCGTGTGGTCCCAGCTGTTGAAGTTACCAACGACCGAAACGCGCTTGGCGTTTGGCGCCCACACAGCGAAATGGACGCCGGGGACTTCTTCGTGGGTGATGAGGTGAGCTCCCAAGGCGCGCCACAACTGGTGGTGGGTACCTTCGCTCAAGAGGTATTCGTCGATTTCACCCAAAACTGGGCTGAAACGGTACGGGTCGTGACGTTCCTCAACGTGACCGCCGGGCCACTGGATGCGCAAGCGGTAGTAGGGCACATATGGCCCGTGGAAAACCGTAGGTGCGGACGCATACGGTTCGAGTTCGTGGGGCTCGGAGTCATTGACCGCCCACACACGTTCCGCGCCGGGGATGTGGGCCACGACCTCGGACTGGTCTGCGCTGGGCCCCAGAACCGAAAACGGGTCCCAATGCCTGCCCTCAACGACAGCCTGGATTTCAGCGGGCGCGGGACCGACCTCGGTCACACCGTCCGAATCTGAGGTGATATCCCTGGCCACGTTCTCTCCTCGTCGCTCGCCCCTACTGTCATTCAACCACAGCAGGTGACGGGGCACACGGAAAGTTCGATGAGTTCAGGCAAAGTTCACTCGTGGCTACAGCGTTACAGCGCCGAATCAACGTTCCAGATATTGGCCATGTATTCGCGTACCGAACGGTCCGAACTGAAGTACCCCATGTTCGCGATGTTGAGCACGCTTGCGCGCTGCCAGGCCCGGGTGTCCTGGTACGCTTCGTCGACTCGGGTTTGGGCCTGATCGTAGGCGTCGAAGTCGCTAGCGACCAGGAACCAGTCGGAGTTCCACATGTTGTCGACAAGGTCGCCGTAGCGGTGTGGTTCGTCCGGGCTGAACGCGCCCTCTGCAACGGCTTGCAGAATGTCGCGCATAGGCTGGCTACTCTCGATGGCCTTACGGCTGTGATCCGGTTCTTCCCTGCGTTGGGCCACTTCTTCAGTGGTCATGCCAAAGAGGAAGAAGTTGTCAGCGCCCACCTTTTCGCGGATTTCGACATTGGCGCCGTCCAGGGTTCCGATTGTCAGCGCCCCGTTGAGTGCGAACTTCATGTTGCCCGTTCCCGATGCTTCCATGCCTGCAGTCGAGATCTGCTCGGACAGGTCGGCGGCTGGGATGAGTTTTTCGGCCATGGACACGTTGTAGTTCGGTGGGAACACCACTTGGAGGAGGTCCTTGGTGTCTGGGTCGTTATTGACCACTGCCGCGACGTCGTTGATCAGGCGGATGATGTCCTTTGCCATGACGTAGCTCTGTGCTGCTTTTCCGCCGAACAGTTTGACGCGTGGCACCCAACCTGCGGACGGGTCGCGCTTGATGCGTTGCCATCGTGCGATCGTCCAGAAGATGTTGAGTAGCTGGCGCTTGTATTCGTGGATACGTTTGACCTGCACGTCAAAGAGCCCGGTGACGGGGATGTCGATGTCGTGGTGGTGGTTGAGCCAGTCTGCGAGCCGGTTTTTGGCCGCGTGTTTGGTTTCGCCAAATGCGGTGAGGAAGTCGTCGTTGTCCGCGTACTCAGCGAGCTGTGCGAGCCGGTCAAGGTCGGTTTCCCAGCCTGTGCCAATTGCTTCCGTAATAAGTGCGGAAAGTTCCGGGTTGGCAAGTTTGAGCCACCGCCGAGGTGTCACCCCGTTGGTAACGTTGATGATCCTTTCGGGGTGGCGGCTGTTGAAGTCAGGGAAAAGGTCACTGCGGATGAGGTCAGTGTGAAGGGCTGATACTCCGTTGACGCGGTGGCTGGTGAGGAATGCCAGGCTCCCCATGTTCACGTGGCCGTCGTCGATGATGGAGCTTGGCGGTTCGAGTGGACCATGCAGCTCAATTTCGCGGTGTTGGATCTTTTCGATGAGGTCCATGTGGCGTGGGAGGACGTGGCGCATGAGGTCAACTGACCAGCGTTCCAGCGCTTCTGGCAACAGTGTGTGGTTGGTGTAGCCCAGTACTTGTGTTGCGATGTCTGTTGCGGCTTCGAATTCGAACCCGTGATCGTCGATGAGCAGGCGGATGAGTTCCGGGCCTGCGATCGCCGGGTGTGTGTCATTCATTTGGATCGCTGCGAAGTCAGGGAGTTTACGCAGATCGTCGTGGGTGGAGAGGAAACGACGCAGAATGTCCTGCACCGAGGCCGAGGTGAGGAAGTACTCCTGGCGCAGGCGGAGTTCTTTTCCGGTGTCGGTGGTGTCGTTGGGGTAGAGAACTCGAGACAGGCTGCGTGCGAGTGCTTCAGCGAATGATGCGCGGGCCAGGTGCCCGGCGTTGAACTGGTTGAGGTCGAAGTACTTGGCGCTGGGTTTGGCCGCCCATAAGCGTAGGGTGTTGGCCCAGTTGCCGCCGTAGCCCACGATTGGGGTGTCGTGAGATTCTGCGACGACGTGCTGTTCGGGCACCCAGATTGTTGCGCCGTTGTCGTCTTGGAGGTGGCCGCCAAAGAGCACGCGGTAGGCGGCTTCGGGGCGGGTGAAGTTCCAGGGGCTGTCGTTGGCCTGCCAGTCTTCCGGTGTTTCGATTTGCACCCCGTGGTCAAAGCCTTGTTTGAACAGGCCGTGTTCGTAGCGGATGCCGTATCCGTAGGCGGGGCATGCCAGGGTGGCGGTGGATTCAAGGTAGCAGGCGGCCAGGCGGCCCAGTCCCCCGTTACCCAGGGCGGGGTCGGGTTCGTCTTCTGCGATGTCGTGGAAGTCGAGTCCCAGGCTTGTCAGTGCTTCGTTGACGATGCTGAAAATGCCCAGGTTGATGGCGGTGTCTTCCAGGAGACGTCCGGTGAGGAACTCCATGGACAGGTAGTACACGCGTTTGTGGTCGGTGTCCCATGTGGTGCGGGTTGCGCGGAACCATGGGCTGATTGCGCGGTCGCGCACTGCGTAGGACAGGGCGATTCGCCAGTCGAACTTTGAGGCGTGGGCTGGGTCTGAACCTACTGAGTACTGAAGGTGGTGAAGCAATGAGGAGCGGAAACCTTCAGCGGTGATTTCTGGAAGCTCCAGAGCATCGGTGTCGACGTTGTGAACTTGAAGGCGTTCAGACATGGGTCCCCTGACAGTAAAACCACGGTTGTTGGCGCGCGTTTTGCGCACGCGTTCTTATCGTAAATGACGTGGTGAGTGAAAAGCGCGTTAGCCACCGACCGTTCACACGGGGTTCACCCGAGCGGGTGACGCTACTGATCTCGCGGCCAGGAGGCAAACAGGACAACTGCGGCCACCTCGGGCATCAAAGCGCGTTTGGCTACACTCGAATCTGCCGAGTGTAGCCAAACGCCCACCAAATACCCCCATTTAGTGACCTACATCACTCTATGGGGACTTTTCGCTACACTCGAGCCCCAAAACCGAACCCGAGTGTAGCGAAACGACGCAACACATCAACACCCCCAGAGCTGTAGAGAAAACCACCAGACGAGTTTGCCGTACACCTGGCACACCCGCCCCATAACCCCCTGGCGGTAAGAAAAAGCGAGAAACACTGTGTTCAATTGCTGATGCACCGAATCACAACAGCTTGGTTAGACTGAAGTGGAAGTGGGGATACCCCCCGCGCAAGCCTTGCAATAACAGGCCGTCTGAAAGCGCGGGCAATGGACCCCACTTCGTTCATTCCAACAAACGCATTTCTTCCAGAATGCGCCCATCACTGCTTATAACGCTTAAGCGTCAGGCGGTGCAGTTGAAGTCTTCGCCTTGATTCTGCCTTGGCACTCCATGAACTCTTCAAATTCCTGCTCAAGCACGAACTTTTCACGAAGATCACGGAACTGCTCAACCAAATGATCCGGCCAAAGTAGACCCTCACCACAAGCCTGCGCGTACAGTCCCACTAGTGCCGCGTGCGTCTCGTTGTATTCAACCAGCGAATCAATATCTGACAGGTCTTCATCCGTGAGATTGAGTTTCTCGACAAGGAAAGCTCTAGCGTCGTCAGTGAGCTTGTCTAATTCATCTGACCTGCGCATCAGCTACCTCCTTGACTCATCGACACAGAATATGCTGGATATACGAGATTTGCCCTTTGCGTTTAATGCCAGAGCAACACGAACACAATGTCTGTTTATAAACCCAGCATACGAAACGCAATTAGGGTCCCGGCAATCTATCCGCGATGGCAACCGCAAAACAGACGCCGCTACCTCACCAATGCCGTGTTGCGACCGCCTCGGGCCCGGAAGCGCGTTTAGCTACAGCCGAATCTGCCGAGTGTAGCGAAACGACACAAAACAAACGACTAGGCCCAGAACCTGCAGTGGAAGTGTGGGCACAATGTGGGCAAACCGGGTAACCGACGGCCACAACCTGGCGCTCATGACCTTCTGACCAGGGGTTTTATTGGTTTTTAGTGTGTCCCCCCAGTGGGACTCGAACCCACACTGGATCGATTTTAAGTCGACTGTCTCTGCCGATTGGACTATGGGGGGCAGGGTTTTACCCTACAACAGTTTGAGAGGCGACCACACACGTGGTCGCCTCTCACACGTCTAACGCTTACTTGTTAGCTGGCTCCTTGCGAGGAGCTGGCTTCGAGTGAGCAGCTTCTACGAAGCTCTTGCGTGGCACGTCCAGGTCCTTCAACGCGGTGAGGTCGCGACCAGCAACGAAGTTGAGGAACCAGTTGGTGAACACGCGGAGCTTGCGGTCCACGGTAGGAATCGCGTAGCCGTGGTATCCACGGTGCATGAGCCATGCGAGGAAGCCGCGGGTTTCGAAGTCACCCATCTGTGCGACACCCTTGTACAGACCCATACCGGCAACCGCACCCAGTGACTTGTGGAAGTACTGACGGAATTCGGTTTCGCCACGCAGAGCAGCCAAGATGTTAGCGGCCAGAACAGGAGCCTGGCGCACAGCGTGCTGAGCGTTTGGCACACAGTACCCACCAACACCGCCACCGGAGAGGTCTGGAACAGCAGCGTTGTCACCAGCACCCCATGCGCCTTCAACAACACCGTTCTCGTCTTCAACACGCAGGTCAGCACGAACCGTGAGGCGACCGCGGTCGTCCAGCGGAAGGTCCGAGTCAACCAGCAGCGGGTTAGCCTTCACACCGGCGTTCCACACGATGGTGTCAGCGTCGAACTCTTCGCCGTTCGACAGCTTGCAACGCTTGTTGGTGCAGTCCTGCAGGAAGGTTTCCAGGTACACGTCAACGCCACGTTCACGCAGGTGGTCAACAACCCAGCGTGCCTGCGCTTCGCCAACTTCTGGCATCACGCGAGGTGCAGCTTCAACCAGAACAAAGCGAACGTCGGCTTCGGTGAGGGTTTCGTGCTGGGCAACAGCCGAACGCACCATGTCTTCAATTTCAGCGAGTGCTTCGATTCCAGCGAATCCACCACCGACGAACGCAAACGTCAGAGCCTTACGACGTTCTTCGTCGTTCTCCATGAGAGCGGCGAGGTCGAGCTGGTTGAGGATGTGGTCGCGCAGAGCAACAGCTTCTTCAATGCGCTTGACACCAATAGCTTCTTCGTCCAGACCTGGGATCGGCAGTGCGCGTGCAACCGAACCGGCGGCCAGCACAATGTGGTCGTAGTCCAGTTCAAATGCTTCGTCACCTTCAGGCTCAACAACCGCGTACTTCTTTGCGTGGTTGATGGAGCGCACATAACCGGTGACAACTTCTGCACCCTTGAGGTTGCGGCGCAGTGGAACCACAGCGTGGCGTGGTTCGATCGAACCGGCAGCAACTTCTGGAAGGAACGGCTGGTAAGTCATGTATGGGTTGGGGTCAACAACGGTGACCGTTGCTTCACCTCGACCCAGGTTCTTCAACAGGTTCTGGGCGGTGACCAGTCCGAGGTAACCGCCACCTACTACGAGGACACGTGGACGCAATTTGCTATTACGAATCAAAGCCATGGTCTCATGCTATCGCTTGATGCGATCTTTCACGAACGCGCACCCAAAATGTTCATCACGTCTTTTCCGTGGCGTTTTTTCGTCGCCGGTTTTGCGACTGCCACGCGACCGCCCCAACCACAATCAGCGTGGCTCCTACGCCCATGAGCGGCACGTAGAACCAGGGTAGTTCGTTTCGGTCGTGTGGGGTGGGTTGATGGGCCGAGGTGGTTCCCGGTTTGTCTGCTGAGTCGACGATGGCGTCCTGGCCGGGTTTGGGCGACTGCTGGGCGCGGCGGTGCATGCGTACCCATTCTGCGAGTTCGTCTTTTGCCGACGCCACTTTCTTGCCGGGCCCAGCTTCAAGAGCAGCCACGGGGTCGATCCGCCCGTACCCAACGATCGGATCGACAGGTTTCTTCTGGTCGTGGTCCTTGACGGGCTTCGCAGTAGACGTCATGACATCCACCACCTGATCGGCCGAATAGTCGGGATGTTTGGAACGAATGAGAGCAGCCACACCGGACACAAAGGGGGCGGCGAACGAACAACCTTCCGCCTCGGCGTACCCACCCTCATAGTACGGAACCGGAATTTTCTGGGCCGGCCCCATGAGATCCACGGCAATACCTGGAGCGGTTGATTCCGAATCAAGCGAGTCGTCTTTTTTCAGGCCCCCAACACCCACTACCCCGGGAACCGTGGCCGGCGACCATGCACGGGTCGCACCCTGGGAGGCGTTACCCACGCACGCAATGATCACGGCGTCCTTCTTGTATGCGTAAGCGAACGCTTCATCCCACTGTTCTGGCCACGCGGGATCTGCCCAACCTAAGGACATGTTGATGACTTTGGCACCGTTGTCCACCGACCATTTGATCGCGTCAGCCGCCTGCTCGCGCGAAGAAGGCGCATCCGACGGCCCGCCTGAACCCAGCCACATGGATGCCGAAAGAAGTTCAGCGTCTGGTGCCACACCTCGCGGCCCTAGATTGGAACCGTTTCCTGCGATCACACCCGCAACGGCGGTGCCGTGCCGCACGGTGTCTTTGGGCCCCACGGGCGTTTGACCGTCGGTATTTGACCCGGAGAAGTCTTTTGCACCCACAACTTTGCCCGTGAGGTTTTCGTGATCGCCTTTCACCCCGGAGTCAATGATGGAAACTTTGACACCTTTCCCAGTGGTACTTTCCCAGGCCTTGTCGATTCCGTACGACTCAATAAACCACTGACCAGGCGACGCTTTCGGGGCAGCCTGCGCCGGCGCACCGGGGCTCAACAGCGAACCACCCAGTGCCAGAATTGCGACCGAACACAGGATCTGGCGGAGTTTAGCCACGTGACCTCGCCACACCGAGCGCAATTCCGTCCAGAATGTCTGTTTCACTGGTGCGAATCGTGAGTCCCGGCGCATCGGCAACGATGCGAGTAATCAGGCGAGAGAACACGGTCGCACCGGCACCAATCACGTCGACGCGCCCGGGATGCATGTAAGGTAGCGCGGCCCGTTCCTCACGTGTCATGGCGGCGAGCTTCTGGCAGGTTTCCAGGGCACGGTCCACTTCAAGTTGTGCGCCGTGGATCGCGTGCGGGTCATACGCTGGCAAGTCCAAATATGCCGCCGTGACCGTGGTGATGGTTCCCGCGACTCCCACCAGGGTGCGTGCCTGCGACGTGTCGACCGTTTGGCGAGCGCGGTCATACCACTCGTCAATGTCGGCCACCGCCGCCGCGATTTCCTGCTCGGTGGGCGGGTTTGAGTGCATGTGGCGTTCCGTCATGCGCACGCACCCGATGTCCATCGAAAACGCACTGTCAACGACGTCCGTGCCCAGCACCAGTTCAGTTGAGCCGCCACCCAGGTCCATGACGAGTGCCGGGTAGTCCACGCTGGCACCCAGCCCGGCGGTTGCTCCAATAAAGGACAGTTCGGCTTCTTCTTCACCAGTGATGACTTCTGCGTCGATGCCCAAGCGTTCGCGTACGCCGGCAAAAAACGTTTCGCGGTTGGCGGCATCGCGGGTGGCCGAGGTGGCAACGAAGCGGACGTGTTCCGCACCGTGGTCTGTGATGAGTTCAGCATATTCGTCGATTGCTGCGAAGGTTCGTCCGAGTGCTTCTGGAGCAAAAGCGCCCGTCGCGTCGACGCCTTGGCCTAGTCGCACCACGCGCATCTCACGCACCACATCGGTTAGAGCGGTGCCATCTGTGTCGGCGAC
Organism: Brevibacterium sp. ACRRH; assembly: GCF_022346365.1. Lineage (NCBI taxonomy): Bacteria > Bacillati > Actinomycetota > Actinomycetes > Micrococcales > Brevibacteriaceae > Brevibacterium > Brevibacterium sp. ACRRH. Next base: position 39,756 of record NZ_JAKRMN010000004.1, on the reverse strand, counting down.
GAGGAGGCGGATTGAGTTGGTTCCACAGTCGATCGCAGCAACGCGCATTATCTTTGCACCCCCGGAACGTTGTTCATGCGTTCAATTGCACGGTCACCAATAGGGTTGACACCCGGCCCGGCAGCGAGCGCGTGACCAACTAGAGCGTGCAGGCACTTGACCCGGTTAGGCATCCCGCCGGCGGAAAAGTCAGCGATTTCTTCGACGAACTCAATACCGGCTTCGTCTCCCAATGTTTTGCGGTCGCTCAAGTACGCACGATGAGCCTCCAAGTACTGGGCAGCCAGCTCTTCGTCTTCTGCAAGCTCTTGAGTCCATTCCGACATGATCCCGGAGGCCTCGAGGCGGGAACACTCCGCAACATAAGCGGGGTGAGTCAAATAGTAGGTTGTGGGGAACGGCGAGCCGTCTTCAAGACGAGGTGCTGTTGCAATAACGAGTGGTTCACCGGTGACTGACCGAGCAGCGATACCAAGTACTCCCCTGGGGATACGGCCCAACTGTTGGCGCACAATTTCTAAATCTGCCTTACTGGCCAGGCCAACCATTGTTATTCCTCCGTTGCTAGCCCCACGGTCTTGAGAGAGTCCGAAAGTTCAACATACCAGGGACGTTGCCGTTCACCTTTATTTGCCTGGTTCGTTGAAGCGTGCTCGTTCTTGTCAGATTCTACGATAAAGATCTTTTCGCCCGGTTTGGCGTAGTGGTATTCGTCCCGCGCGCGCCGTTCCATGTACTTGGGGTCTTTAAGATCGCGTTGTTTCTTTTCGAGGTCTTTGATCTCTTGTTCGGTCGCTTCGTTATCGCGTTCCAAAGCACTGATCTGTTGTGCTTGCCGGATACCTGTGCTCACAGTGGGCACGAACATGAGTCCGACCAGAAGAAAAACTGCCGCGAGGGTCGCTTTGCGCCCAAAGCTCAAACGCTTGCGACGCGTTGGGCGACCAGAGGTTGATGTGCGACCGGAAGTTTCTGAGGACGAGGTCGCACGGCGACTCTGCGGTTTCTTGCTCATGGGACCTCGTCATTCGCGCGTAGGGGAAGGGAAAAGCACGACACTTGTAGTGTGCCGTGCTTTTCCGTAAACGCGAAGGCTATTCGCGGGTGTGTTGATTATCCGCGAAGCTGTTTATGCGTTGAAGCGTGGGAACGCGCTAGCTCCTGCGTAACGAGCTGCATCACCCAAGAACTCTTCGATCACCAGCAGACGGTTGTACTTGGCTACACGTTCCGAACGAGCAGGCGCACCGGTCTTGATCTGTCCGGCGTTGGTGGCTACTGCAAGGTCGGCAATCGTGGTGTCTTCGGTTTCACCGGAGCGGTGGGACACCATGGTGGTGTAACCGTTGGTGTGTGCCAGTGCAATAGCTTCCAGAGTTTCGGTCAGGGTACCAATCTGGTTGACCTTCACCAGAAGCGAGTTAGCGGCACCCTTTTCGATACCGGTCTGCAGGCGTTCAGGGTTGGTTACGAAGAGGTCGTCACCCACCAGCTGAACTCGGTCGCCCAAGGTTTCCGTGAGGTGGACGTATCCGTCCCAGTCGTTTTCGTCGAGTGGGTCTTCGATTGAAACAAGCGGGTACTTTTCCACGAGTTCGGTGTAGTACGCGGTCATTTCTTCCGCGGACTTCTGCGCACCTTCGAAGGAGTACGACCCGTCCTTGAAGAATTCACTGGACGCAACGTCGAGTGCGAGCGCGATGTCCTTACCTGGTGTACGACCGGTCGCCTGGATTGCTTCAATGATGAGGTCGAGTGCCTGCGCGTTGGATTCGAGGTTAGGTGCAAACCCACCTTCGTCACCCAGACCAGTTCCCAGGCCCTTGGCCTTGAGAACTTTCTTGAGTGCGTGGTAGACCTCGGCGCCCCACTGGAGTGCTTCGCGGAAGGTCGCTGCACCAATAGGCGCGATCATGAATTCCTGGATGTCAACGTTGGAGTCGGCGTGCGCTCCACCGTTGAGGATGTTCATCATGGGTACGGGCATGACGTGTGCGTTGGGGCCACCCAGGTAGCGGAAAAGTGGGAGGTCTACGGACCGGGCTGCCGCGTGAGCTGCTGCAAGTGAGGCTCCCAGGATCGCGTTGGCGCCCAATCGTTCTTTGTTTGACGTTCCGTCGAGGTCGATCAGCGTCTGGTCGATGATGCGCTGGTCGTCGGCTTCGATACCTGCAACTGCGTCGTGGATCTCGTCGAGGACAGAGTCAACAGCGGACAGGACACCCTTGCCGTCGTAGCGTTCTGGGTCGTTGTCGCGAAGTTCAACAGCTTCCCATTCACCGGTTGAGGCACCGGAAGGGACGCATGCGGAACCGATTGCTCCGTCCTCCAGAAGGATCTCAACTTCGACAGTGGGGTTGCCGCGGGAGTCTAGGATTTCACGAGCGTTAGCCGCGATGATCTGTGCCATGGTGTCTCCTTTTACACACGTCGAGAGGCTTCAGTCGTAACTCTAATCTACAAGCAGTTTCTGGCGGAGCAGTTCCGGCGTTTTTGTGTTCATTCCACCCGATAAAAGGAACTGCTCCACTCCCCCGAATTCGTCGTCTACTCGCCGCAGCATGTTGTCCATGTACACGCGTGGGGCTTGGGTTGCGGTCTCTGACAGGTTGGCCACAATGCCCGCGTTTGCGAAGTTTGCGCTGATTGCAACCAAAAACTCTGCGCCCAAGAATTGCTCTGTGGCGTTGTAGTCGGTCACCACGTCGTCGCGCGCAACCCCTACGAGTTCGTGGATGAACGCCGTGACCACCCCGGTGCGGTCTTTTCCAGCCGAACAGTGGTACACCAATGGCCCTTGGGCATTAGCAACCAGGTCAATCACGTGCGCGACGTTGAGGGCAAAGTGATCGAGCAGAACACCGTACAAGGTCTCCAAGTCACGCTTCTCAAGCACAATCCGGTCTGGTCGTTCACGGTCAGCGGGGTAGAGCCGGTTGCCAAACAGTGGCGCGTGAACGTGGTTGACCTGCAAATCCCCCAGCGCATTGGGCGCGTTAGTGCGTTCCCTCTCCTCACGCAGGTCGATCACCGTGCCAATCCCCAGCTCCTGCAGACGTGCTCGCGCGTCGTCAGTCAAAGAAGACAGCCCGTCCGAGCGGAACACTTTGTGTTGCGCAACTCGACCTGCGGGCGTGTCCCAGCCCCCGATGTCGCGGAAGTTAAATGTCCCGCCGATCTCAATTCGTGTCGGTTGATGCACGACTTCCTCTTTCGTCGATAAGTGCGTCGGTGGCGCGACGCAAAGCTCCTTCGGCGTCAATGCCGTGCGCGTGCGCTTTCTGGACAACTGCTAACAGTTCCTGGCCTATGGCGGTTTCTGTGACATCTTCGTCCGCAGGCTCCGGTGTACCGGGAACGTCCTGGCTGCGCCCTACGCTCAGGTCCACCCGGTCTAAGCGGCCCAGTACCGCTTGCGTCCGGGCGAGCGCCGGCATGCTGGCTGGGATCGACGCGCATGCGTCACGTGCCAAGCTATCACCCGCGTGCGCATCTTCAGTGACATCGTCTTCAGTGACGTCGTCGCGGGCACCCCGCTTTTCTTCTGCCTTGATGCGTTCGTAGGCCCGTTCGACGTCCTCGATGCTGGTAGGGCCGGTGGTCTCAAAGACGTGCGGGTGCCGCCGGACCACCTTCGCACGCAACCTGTCCGCCACCTCGGTGATGGCGCGGGGACTCACGTAGTTTCCGGTGGGTGGGCACGCCGAGGTGGGTGTCGCGTTGGGCTGGTCGAGCAACGCGGCGTGGAAAAGGACCTGATATGCCACATCGCCCAGCTCGCCCACGAGTTCCGAGCGGGTCGTGGAGCCGGGGTTTGTGGTGTACTCCTCGATCGCGTCGAGCAGTTCGTACGTCTCTTCTAACAGGTACGGGGCCAGGCTGGCATGCGTGTGGGCGGCCGCCCAGGGGCAGCGAGCACGCAAGTAGGCAACGACCTCGGCCGTTGACAGGGTTTCAGGGTCGACCGGCTCCCACTGCGTCACGACTCCCCCTTTTCGCCGCCGCCACTGTCTGGCTTCGCGCCAGCCGGCTCCTCACCGCTGTCCGTCTTTTCGACCGGCAGGATCGCGTTGAGGAACTTCATGCACCATTCCAGCAGGGCTACGTCCGTGACGTCGCTGGCGGCGAATCCCTGTCCCGAGGTGGGTTTGGGTACCAGCACGGAACGCACCGCGGGTTTGATGAGGGACCGCGGGTAGAGGCGTTTGAGTCGCACGACTTGCGAATCGGCGAGTTCCACGGGTCCGAATCGGATGTTGTTTCCTTGCGCAACGATGTCGCTGATTCCGGAGGCGCGGGCGCGGATACGCAGGCGGGCGACATCGGCCAGCACCGCGACTTCCGGCGGGTAAGGGCCGTAGCGGTCGGTGAGTTCGGCGAGGACTTCTTGCACAGCAGTCTCATCGGTTGCCGTTGCCAGTTTGCGATACGCCTCCAAGCGCAACCGCTCCTGCTCGACGTAAGTGGTTGGCAGGTGCGCGTCGATGGGGAGCTCGATCCGCATTTCCGGGAGCTCTTCTTCGGCTTCACCCTTAAAGTTAGCGACCGCTTCACCCACCATGCGCACATACAGGTCGAAGCCCACGCCTTCGACGTGCCCGGACTGTTGGCCGCCCAGCAGGTTCCCGGCGCCTCGGATCTCGAGGTCTTTCATCGCCACCTGCATACCCGCGCCCAGTTCGGTGTGGGCGGCAACGGTTTCGAGGCGGTCGTGAGCGGTTTCGGTCAGTTCGATGTCGGACGGGTAGAGGAAGTACGCATATGCCCGCTCGCGTCCACGGCCCACGCGGCCCCTGAGCTGGTGGAGTTGGGACAAGCCCATGCGGTCGGCCCGGTCCACGATCAGCGTGTTGGCGTTCGCAATGTCGATTCCGGTCTCCACGATCGTGGTGCAGACCAGCACGTCGTACTGCTTTTCCCAGAAGTCGACGATCACTTTTTCAAGCTGTTGCTCGCTCATTTTTCCGTGCGCAACAGCGATACGAGCTTCCGGGACAAGTTCTGCTAACCGGGTGGCTACCGCGTCAATGTCTTGGACCCGGTTGTGGATGAAGAACACTTGCCCTTCGCGCAAAAGTTCACGACGAATCGCTGCAGTGACCTGCTTTTCCTCATATTTGCCCACGTAGGTGAGCACGGGGTGGCGCTCCTCCGGCGGAGTGGCCAGCGTGGACATTTCACGGATCCCCGTCACAGCCATTTCCAGCGTGCGCGGAATTGGAGTCGCACTCATTGCAAGCACGTCCACATTGGTGCGCATCGCTTTGAGTGTCTCTTTGTGCTCCACCCCAAAGCGCTGCTCTTCGTCAATGATGACTAGACCCAGGTTTTTAAAACGCACTTCACCGGAAAGCAAACGGTGAGTTCCGATCACCACATCGAGCTTGCCGGAATGAATGTCGTCCTTGGTCTGCTGTGACTCCTTTGGAGTTTGGAAACGCGAAAGCTTACCCACTGTGACGGGGAATCCCGCGTACCGTTCCCTAAACGTCTCAAAGTGCTGCTGAACCAACAAAGTGGTGGGAACCAACACCGCCACCTGCTTGCCATCCTGAACTGCCTTGAAAGCGGCCCGGACTGCCACCTCGGTCTTTCCATAACCCACATCACCGCAGATCAGACGGTCCATGGGGAGAGGCTTCTCCATGTCCTCTTTCACTTCGTCGATCGTGGTGAGCTGGTCAGCGGTTTCGACGTACCGGAACGCGTCCTCCAGTTCCCGCTGCCACGGCGTATCCGGTGAGAACTGGAAGCCTTGCGAAGCCATGCGCGCTGAGTACAGTCGCACCAGCTCGCCGGCGATCTCCTTGACCGCCTTGCGAGCGCGCTGTTTGGTCTTCGCCCAATCGGCTCCGCCCATCTTGTTGACGGACGGGCTCTCTCCACCCACATAGCGGGTGACCTGATCGAGCGAGTCGGACGGCACGAACAAACGGTCGCCCGGGTGGCCACGTTTGGACGGCGCGTATTCGATCACTAAGTATTCGCGGGTCAGCGAGTCCTTACCCTTGCGAGTGGTGCGCTGAACCAGCTCCACGAATCGTCCCACTCCGTGCTGTTCGTGAACCACATAGTCGCCTGGTTTCAGGTCAAGCGGGTCCACCTGCCCACGGCGGCGCCTGCGCGGAAGGGACTTACGCCCTTGGCGACTGTTCTGAACGGAACGGCCCAACACCTCGGATTCGGTGAGAACAGCAAGTTTCGCGGTCTCACTCACGAATCCCGCGTACGTGGCGGCCGTGGTCACGGTGACGGTGGCCGCCGGCGCGGGAGCCTCGATCACCGGTTCAAAATGCGCTGGGATGTCCGCACTCGAGAACACCTCGACAAGCCGCTCGCCCGATCCTTTACCTTCCGTGAGCACGTACACGTTCCACTCGTGCGAAACGTGGTCACGCACGTCGGTGAGCACCGCTTCAACGTCGCCTGCGTAACCGCGCGGTTCGCGGGCGTCGATCGTGACGTGGTTGTCCGTGACCTCCACCAGCTCTTCATCGCGGGCGAACCCGCCCACTTCCCACCATGGAAGGCTGAGCTGGTCTGCGGCCGTGCGGGTCTCCTCCAAAGTGCGGAAGCTCGCCGGGGACAGGTCAATGGGGGCCTTTCCTCCCGAGGTGGCAGAGGTCCACGCGGCCGCCAAGAACTCGTCTGTTGTCGCCACGAGGTCTGCGGCCCGTGTTTCGACCCTTTCGGGGGAAAGCACCACAATGCGGGTGGTGCTGGGAAGGCGGGCGAGCAGTGGTTCCATGCCGTCGGCCAGCACGGGGGCCAGCGACTCCATCCCGTCCACTGCAACCCCGTCAGCAATTTTGGTGAGCATGTCGGCCGCGGCAGGGATCTGCTCAACCAAGTCCGCGGCCCGTTCGCGCACCTTTGATGACAAAAGAACTTCGCGACACGGAGGCGCCCACACGTGGGGCACCTCGGCACCTTCTTCAGCTTCGATAGAACGCTGATCGGCAACCGAGAACCGCCGGATCTCTTCTACCTCATCGCCGAAGAACTCGACGCGCAGTGCCGAATCTTCGGTGGGCGGAAAGATGTCGATAATGCCACCTCGGACGGCAAACTCTCCCCTTCGCGACACCATGTCGACGCGCGAATACGCCAAATGTGACAAGCGTTCCGCGAGTTCCGTCAGATCGTGTTCGTCACCCACTTTGATGGTGACGGGTTCCAGATCGCCCAGCCCTTTTACGATCGGCTGCAAGAGCGCGCGAACCGTGGTGACTACGACGGACAGTGGACGTTCGCCTGGGTGGCTGAGCGCGCGCAACACGGACAGGCGCTTACCCACTGTGTCCGACCGGGGCGAAAGGCGTTCATGTGGCAGGGTTTCCCAGCTGGGGAAGAACGCAACAGATGAGGGAGCCAGGTGGTCGGCGAGGGCTTCGGTAAGTTCTTCGGCCTCCCGCCCCGTCGACGTCACGGCAACTACAGGAGCGTTCGCGCTTGCCTGAGCGATGAGGAACGGCCACAGGCCCTTCACCACATCGATGGATCCTCCTGGATCTGTGTTGAGGGCATCGACGGCTTGGGTGAAGCCGGGGAGTTCGGACACGCTTGCAGAGATTCCCGTCAAAGACACGCCGTCAGTCTACCTGTGAAACACTTGTTACATGAGCCAGTCGCACAAATCAGGTGACGAAGACAGTTTGGGTGCAATCGGGGTCGATGTTGCGAAACGCTTAGCGTCTCCCCTCATCATGCTCGCGGTCATGTGGCTGATCCGCATTTCTGACTTTGTGATTCCTATCCGGTTCAACGGCGCAGGACTACGGTCGTGGGACTTTTCGCACTGGTATGGACTTTTCACCATGCCGTTCCTGCACTCGTCGTGGCCTCACTTGCTGGCGAACTCGCTTCCATTCCTGGTGCTAGGCGGGCTGGTCGTTGCCGACGGGGTTGCCCGATTCTGGGCCGTCACGGGGATCGTCATGGTCACAAGCGCTGTTGGCACGTTTTTTCTCAACGAACCGGGCACCGTCACGGTTGGGGCCTCTGGTTTGGTGTTCGGCTACTTTGGGTACCTTGCAGTCGCCGCGTTCTTCGCACGCACGTGGTCGGGCCGGATTACTCGCGGCGTCATTTCCCTGGTCGTTATTGGGGTTTATGGCAGCGCCATGCTTTTTGGCGTTCTCCCCCGGTTGGGCCACATTTCGTGGCAAGCGCACCTCTTTGGGCTCATTGGCGGGGTGTGCGCAGCCTGGGTCGTCCTCAAGTGGGGTGGAAACCGGAAGTCGCAACGACCTCGGGCCGGGGCCATTGGAGCGGACGCTGGGACAACGGCTGGCACCGGGGACCCGGAACTTGACGCGATACTCCGGAACCTGGACTAGCTCTGACGCGAGTGGTAGCGCTGCTGGGCTTCCGTGAGCCCTTTAAGCACCAAGTCTTCAACGGCGTCGGCACAGTCCGAGACAAAAATGGGCAGGTTTTTGCGTTCCGTGCTTGAAAAGTTCTGCAACACGAAGTCTGCCGTGTCCATGCGTCCGGGCGGTCGGCCCACTCCGGCGCGCACCCGCAAGTAGTCGCGGGTACCCAGGTGCTTGCTCATCGACCGGAGGCCATTGTGCCCACCTTCTCCCCCGCTCAGTTTGAGCTTGATCGAGTCGAACGGCAGGTCCACGTCGTCGTGAATAGCGATCACGTGGTCGGGATCGATCGAATAGAAGTCAGCCAGCTGGCGCACGGGAAGCCCGGATTCGTTCATGTAGGTTGCGGACTTCATCAGGACGGCCTTGGTACCCACAACCCCGCCGAGGTCGGCCACGCTGGCCGCTACCGCTCGAGTTTTCGTGGACCCCAGTGTGGCCCCGCACCTGCGTACGAGTTCGTCTAGCACCATGTGCCCAATGTTGTGCCGGGTACCCGCGTAACGTGGACCCGGATTACCCAGACCAATAATGAGGTAACGCATGCCGTCCTTCGATGTAAAAAAGTGGGGTGCGCCCCATGCGCACCCCACTCAGTTTACGGCGATTACTCGTCGTCAGACGATTCTGCAGCTTCGTCGGAAGGCTCAGCACCGGTCGATGCTGCAACTTCTTCGTCGACTGCGTCGGATTCGAGTTCAGATTCGAGCTCTGCCTCGGTCATTTCAGCGGCGACGTGGATGAGCATCATGTCTTCGTCGTCAACCAGTTCGACGCCTTCAGGCAGTTCCACGTCCTTCGCCAGGAGGTGGTCACCAACTTCGCGTCCTTCGATGGAAAGTTCGAAGTGCTCTGGAATCTGGGTGGCGTCTGCCAGAACACGCAGAGTCTGGGTTTCAACCGAAACAAGGGTTCCAGGAGCAGCGTCGCCAACTGGCGTGACTGGGATGTCGACCTCAATCTTTTCACCGCGCTTCACGATGATGAAGTCAACGTGGATGATGTCGCGGCGAACAGGGTGGCGCTGGATGTCACGAGCAACTGCGAGGCTCTTGAGCTTGCCATCAGCAGTCGAGATCTCGACCAGCGAGTTTGGGTTCTTCATCGCCATCATAATGGCGTGGCCGTCAAATGAGAGGTGAGCAGGTTCGGATCCGTGACCGTAGAGAACGCCAGGAACACGTCCAGCGGCACGGGTACGGCGGGCATACCCCTTACCGTAGTTTTCACGGAGTTCGGCTTCAAGCTTAATGTCAGCCATGATGTCCTTTCGTGTGGTTTATCCAAACCACGGCGACAGTTTTCGCGGTCAGATAACACCTTCACGAATAACCGCGTCGATAACGGAGAAGTCTTTCCTCCCTCGCCGAGGCGAGAAACATTCTATACGGTGACGCACTTTAAGCGCAAAAGCAGGCGCACGCGTCGATGGACGCGTGCGCTCAGGCTTGTTAAATGAAGTTGGTTAAATATTGAAGAGGCTCGTAACCGAACCGTCCTCGAATACTTCGTGAACTGCTCGGCCCAAGAGCGGAGCGATCGACAGAACGGTGAGCTTGTCGAAGATCTTTTCTTCGCTCAGCGGAAGCGTGTTTGTCACGATCACTTCGTTAGCAACCGAGTTCTTCAACCGCTCTACTGCAGGCCCGGAGAACACCGGGTGCGTCGCCACGATGACGACTCCGGTTGCACCGTCAGCCATACACGCCTCAGCGGCCTGCACGATGGTGCCACCCGTGTCGATCATGTCGTCAACGAGAACGCACGTGCGCCCCTTGACGTCACCCACCACGCGGTTGGCTTTGGTCTGGTTTGGACGGTCGATGTCGCGCGTCTTGTGGATAAATGCCAGTGGGCAGCCACCCAAAGCAGCCGACCAGTTCTCAGCGACCTTGATGCGTCCTGCGTCTGGGGAGACAACCGCGAGTGGTTGTTCGTAGTTGCTCTTGACGTAGTCAGACAGGATCGGCAGGGCGACCAAGTGGTCCACGGGACCGTCGAAGAAGCCCTGGATCTGGGCGGTGTGGAGATCCACGGTAATGATCCGGTCGGCGCCTGCAGTGCGGTACAAGTCAGCGACGAGGCGAGCGGAAATAGGTTCACGTCCGCGGTGCTTCTTGTCTTGGCGAGCGTATGGGAAGAATGGGGCGATAACGGTGATGCGCTTGGCCGATGCTCGCTTCAGTGCGTCAACCATAATGAGCTGCTCCATCAACCATTCGTTGATGGGTGCGCAGTGGCTCTGCAGAACAAACGCGTCACATCCGCGTACAGACTCAGAAAAGCGCACGTAGATTTCGCCGTTCGCAAAGTTGTACACATCAGCTGGAAGAAGCTCAGTGCCCAGATTCTCTGCGACTTGCTGGGCTAGCTCTTCGTGTGCACGTCCAGAAACGAGAACAAGTTTCTTTTCTCCTGCGGCGGTAATCGAGTTCACTGTTCGTCCGTCTCCTTGTTGGCAGAAGCAGCGTCGGCAGCGGGGGTTCCTGGTCGGTTCTTAACCACCCACTCTTCAATATTACGCTGAGGCGCAACGGTTATGGCCAGTGCACCTGCAGGAACATCCTTTCGAATGACAGTACCGGCTCCGGAATATGCTCCGTCGCCCACGGTCACAGGTGCGACGAACATGGTGTCGGAGCCTGTACGCACGTTGTCGCCCACTACAGTGCGGTGCTTGTTCACACCGTCATAGTTGACGAAAACACTTGATGCACCGATGTTGGAGTTTTTACCGATCGTCGCGTCACCCACATACGTGAGGTGCGGAACCTTCGAACCAGATCCGATCTGTGCGTTCTTCGTTTCGACAAATGTGCCGATCTTGCCGTTTTCACCCAAGTCCGTTCCGGGTCGCAGATACGCAAACGGACCTACCGTTGCACCTGCTCGCACCACGGCGAGTTGCGCGTGAGTCCGGATGACCTGCGCGCCTTCTCCCACCTCGGTGTCTGACAGGGTGGTGTCCGGGCCAATCACAGCTCCAGTAGCGATATCGCACGCTCCGTGAAGCTGAACGCCCGGAAGGATGGTCACGTCAGGGTTCAGGGTCACATCCGAGTCGATCCACGTGGTGTCAGGATCCACGACCGTAACGCCGGCACGCATCCACTTCTCGACGTTGCGTCGGTTGAGCTCTTTTCCAAGTGCTGCAAGCTGGACGCGGTCATTTGCACCTTCGACCTGCCACACGTCGTCAGTGGCCAAAGCAGCAACAGCCGACCCCTGCGAGCGGGCAATACCGATCACGTCCGTGAGGTACTTTTCGCCCTGTGCGTTGTCGGTTCCAACCGAAGCCAAAGATGAACGCAACACTCCGGCGTCAAAAGCGTAGATGCCCGAGTTGATTTCGGTGATTGCGCGCTCTTGTTCCGTGGCGTCCTTTTCTTCCACGATCTTCTCGAGTGTCCCGGTCGCGTCGCGCACGATCCGGCCGTAACCCCGAGGCTGCTCCACATGAGCAGACAAAACCGTAGCCGCGTTGGAGTGTTCTTCGTGGAAAGCCACCAAGTCGTTAATGGTGTCCGCTTCCAGCAGAGGGACATCGCCGTAGGTCACTACGACGGTTCCAGTGAGGTCTTGTGGAAGTTGGGTGAGCGCACACTCAACGGCGCGCCCGGTGCCCGGAACGTCATCTTGATCTGCCACCAGCACCGCGCATTCACGTGCCTGGGCGATCTGTGAAACGTGTTCACCCACTCGGTCACGCTCGTGGCGCAAAACGACGACCAGGTGATCGGGGTTGACACCCGCAGCCGCATCGACTGCGTGGTGCAACAGTGATCGACCACCAATAGGGTGCATCACTTTGGGCGTGGAGGACTTCATACGGGTTCCCGCTCCAGCGGCGAGAACGATTACGGCAGCTGGCGACTGCTGCGTCATGTGCACTCCTTGAACTAGCGGCGCTAGCTCCGCCCCTAGGATTCGAACCTAGACTGCACGGCTCCAAAGGCCGGCGTGCTGCCATTACACCAGGGCGGATTGTTCATACGATGAACAGGCTTTTCTATCTTGCCATTAAGATGGGAAACATGGAAATTCTGCGCTACATTCTACTTATTTTGCACCTAGTCGGAATGGCCATCATCGTTGGTGGCTACTTTACATACATGCGTTCACCACGCGTGGTAGCAGGCATGTTGCACGCTTCTTTCCTGCAGTTGGTGACAGGTCTAGCTCTGGTAGGCGTAGCTGAAGCGATGGGCGGCGCCAACCACATGAAGATCGGCATCAAACTGGTCCTTGCGATCTTGGTGACCGTGTTTGCGTTCATTGGTAACCGCAAACAGAAAGCTCACGACCAGGCCGACGGCCCTCAGCCGTCCGCCACAATGGCCCACCTAACAGGAGTGTTTGCGATCCTCGCAGTCATCATTGCAGTGGTTCTGTAACACCCTGTACTTTAACGAGCGACACCCGAGTGGTGTCGCTCGTTTGTGTATCAGCCTCCCGTCGCTTAAAAGTGAAACATCATGAACTTTGACTTCCTTGATTCGCAATCAGCCTCAGAACCCGAAAACCCGGTAGCCAACACCGCACCAGGGCAGGAAGAACTTCTCGAAAACCTCAACCCTCAACAGCGCCAGGCAGTGACGCATTCAGGCTCGGCGCTCTTGATCGTCGCAGGTGCCGGATCAGGGAAAACCACTGTCCTCACGCGACGGATCGCACACATCTTGGCCACAGGACAAGCACATCCGGGGCAGATCCTTGCGATCACGTTCACCAACAAGGCCGCGCGCGAAATGCTGGAGCGCGTCACATCGCTTGTGGGCGATCGTGCGCGTGGCATGTGGATCTCCACGTTCCACTCTGCGTGTGTGCGAATCCTTCGACGCGAGGCGCGTGACCGCACATCCAATTTCTCCATTTATGACGCGCAAGATTCTTTGCGACTCATCACACAGGTGACGAAAGAACTTGACCTCGACCCCAAGAAGTTTGCACCCAAGACCCTTCGGAATCGCATTTCGAACCTCAAGAACGAATGCGTGACCGCGGCAGACTTCGAGGTCAAAGCGCAAGAGAATAACCCGTTAGAGCAAGCTACTGCGCGGGTATACAGCCGGTATCAAGAACGCTTGGCTGTCGCGAACGCCTACGACTTCGACGACCTTATTATGGAGACCGTGAGGTTGCTGACGAACAATCCCGAAATCGCGCGGAACTACCGGGCGCGGTTCACCCACATTTTCGTCGACGAGTACCAAGACACGAACCCTGCACAATACGCGCTGATCCGGGTACTTGCCGGGGCGGACCTCCCTGAGCCCACCGGCCAGCTCACGGTAGTAGGTGACGCGGACCAGTCCATCTATGCGTTCCGCGGAGCCACTGTTCGCAACATCGTCGAATTCGAAAAAGACTTCCCGCATGCACAGACGATTGTGCTGGAGCAGAACTACCGGTCCACGCAGAACATTCTTTCGGCCGCTAACGCCGTCATTCGGAACAACGACGACCGTCGCGACAAAAACCTGTGGACTGACCAAGGTAGTGGCGAGAAAGTAGTGGGGTGGGTCGCGTCTACCGAACATGCAGAAGCTCAGTTCGTCGTTGACAGGATCGACGAGCTCATGGACGAAACCGATCTCACCTACGGTGACTTCGCTGTCTTCTACCGCACGAACGCTCAGTCACGAGCTATTGAAGATGCCCTGGTGAGAGCGGGACTCCCGTACAAGGTTGTGGGTGGTACACGGTTCTACGAGCGCAAAGAGATCAAGGACATCTTGGCCTACGCTCACGTTTTGTCGAACCCATCGGATGACGTGAATCTGCGTCGCATTCTCAACGTGCCCAAACGCGGCATCGGAGATCGTGGGGAAGCCCTCGTCGCGGCACTTGCAAACCGCGAACGCATCAGCTTTTATGAAGCACTCAAACGGGCGGACGAAGCACCGGGAATGACGAATCGCACCCTGGGCCCACTCCGGGCGTTCACACAGCTCCTCAACGACCTGCTCGAGGCCTGCCACGGCGCGCAACCGTCCCGCGTGCTTGAAGCGATCATGGAACAGACGGGTTACTTGGATGAGCTCAACCGTAGTACCGACCCCCAAGATGAGTCGCGCGTGGACAACCTCGCGGAGTTGGTTGCAGTCGCTGAGGACTTCCAGCACTCGCAACCGGAAGCAACCCTTGACGACTTCCTCGAACGTGTCTCGCTCACCGCAGACGCCGACTCAGTCCCCGACTCACAAGCCGGCGAAATCACTCTCATGACTCTGCACACGGCCAAGGGGCTGGAGTTCCCTGTCGTATTCCTCACTGGTTTGGAAGACGGCACGTTCCCCCACCAGCGCTCGTTTACGAACGCCACGGAACTGGCAGAAGAGCGGCGTCTGGCCTACGTGGGTCTCACGCGCGCCATGCAGCGCCTGTTTGTGTCCAGGTCAGAAACCCGGTCGATGTGGGGGCAGTCGTCGTACAACCCACCCAGCCGGTTCCTGCAGGAGATCCCGTCGGAACTCGTCGATTGGCAGTCGACCGGCTCGGTCACTGCACCCGTGACCAGCTCGGCTAATCGTTCGTTGTCAGCTGGGCGGTACACCTCGGGAGGGCGCACGGCGGCTTCCGTTGGAAGGTCGGGTTCGCGGATCCGGCCTCAAAGGGAGGTTCCCGAGGTCGCAGTCGGGGATACGCTCTCGCACGACTCGTTTGGTTTGGGAACTGTCGTCGAGGTGACGGGATCGGGCGATAAGACCGTTGCACATGTTGACTTTGGTTCAGAAGGTACCAAGCGTCTGCTTATGCGTTACGCGCCCGTCGAGAAACTGTAAAAGCTCTAGACACAAAACACGAGGGGCGGGAGCATGTGCTCCCGCCCCTCGTGTTCGAACGAGTGTTCTTACTCGTTTCCGAGCTTGCCGTCAGCAGCGTCGCGACCCTGGTTAACCTGGTCTTCGAACTTGCCACCGGTCTTGTCGTTAGCGAAGTCAGCACCCTTGTCGAGTGCGTCGTCGGTAACGCCTTCAGCCTGCTCGCTGTTAACTGCGTCCTTTGCCTTGTCTGCGAAGTCTCCGAGTCCCATTAATCCTCCTCGTATTACGTGGACAGTTGCGATCAGCAACCTGTCTCCAACATTTCCATCGAGTAGCTTGTGAGACAACCGCCCCTTAAGAAAACCTTGCGATTTTCACGTGACGTTCAGGTTTTCTTCGCCGTTCCTTCAGCTAACGGGTGAGCTGGCGCCCAATGATGGTCCGCTGAATTTCTGAGGAGCCTTCGTAGATCCGGAAGATGCGGACGTCACGAGCGTAGCGCTCGAGCGGAAAGTCCCTGGTGAAGCCGTAACCACCGTGGATCTGCAGAGCTTCGTCCGTGATGAACGCAGCGGCTTCGGATGCCACCAGTTTTGCGGTTGCCGACTTGATGGTGAAGTCTTCGCCCGTGTCACGTGAGTGCGCGGCGTCCATGGTGACGAGAAATGCCTGCTGGTAGCGCGCGTAGATGTCAGCGAGTTTGAAGGCGATAGCTTGCATAGCTGCAATGGGCTTGCCGTTGATGTGGCGAGTCTTGGACCATGCAACAGCGTGCTCCATAGCCTTGCGCGAAATACCGATACTCATCGCGGCAACTTCGATACGACCTCGGTCCAGGACCTTCATGGCGGTCTTAAAGCCCTGGCCCTCTTCACCCAGTAGGGCGTCTGCAGGCAGTTCGCAGTCGAACGAGATTTCATACACGGGTGATCCGCGCAGACCCATCGTCTTTTCGTGGCCACCGACCACAATGCCTTCGACCTTAGCGGTGTCGACCAGGAAGGCCGAGATTCCGCGGTGGCCGGCCTCGGGATCAGTGATGGCGTAAACGACGACAAAGTCAGCGAACCCAGCATTCGTGATGAAGTGCTTGGTGCCCTTGAGGTGCCAACCGTTGTCGGTGCGCACGGCTTTTGTGCTCATTTCGGCTGGGTTAGAACCTGCGCCGGGCTCGGTGAGACCAAATGCACCAATGACTTCACCGCTGGCAGCACGTGGCAAGTAGGCGTTCTTCTGTTCGTCGGTTCCGCCAATCAGCACAGAGTCTGTGGCCAGGTAGTGCGCGGTGACGATCGACGCGGTCGAACCACATCCGCCAGCGACTGCAGCGACCATGTGGGTCATCGCGACCGAGCTGATTCCTGGACCACCGTACTCTTCTGGCAGGTTGAGTCCCATGACACCCATGTTCGCGAGTGCCTTGATGACGTCGTGAGGAATCTCTTCAGTTTCGTCGGTTTTCGCGGCCTGGGGTTCCAGAACTTCGTTCGATAGCTCCTCGACGGCTTCGATGAGCATCTTCTCGTCGTCAGATACACCAAACATGTGCTTCCTCCTAAATTTCGTCGTTGTGTTCGCCCAGACGGGGAACTGGCAGCTCAGCGACTGGTCGCTCGCCGTCAAATAACAGTGGGTGGCCCGCATAGCGGTGCCCTAAACGTTCGTCAGTGCGGATGAGGTCGCGTTCCCGGCCGAGGTCGGACTCGAGGCTCTGCTTCAAGTCCAGTACCGCTGAGCACGGAATTCCGTTCGTTCCGAGGAGTTCTAGTGCCGAATCAACAGTGTGGGATTTGAGGGCTTCCTCGATTTCGGCGCGGAGCTCTTCTTCGTTCGCCTTCCGCTTGGGGTCGGTGAGGAATCGTTCGTCGGTTGCGAGTTGTGGCCGCTCGAGCGTTTCCGCCAAGTGAGCAAACAGACGGTCGTTTGCAACAGCGATGACAATGAGACCGTCAGAGACACGGTAGGTGTCGAAGGGTGCCGTGACGGGGTGTGCATTTCCTGAAGGAACTGGTGCTTCACCCGTTGAGTCGTACACCGCCACGTTAGTTGGCTGCATCGAAACCAACACGTCGTACATGGGAATGTCGACGTGGCTTCCTTCGCCAGTGACCTTCTGCTTGAACAGCGCAGACGCGATTCCAAAGGCCGCGAGGTTACCTGCAGCGACGTCGGCAATCGACTCCCCTACCCGGGTAGGTCCACTTTCGACCGTTCCAGTAGCGGCCATGAGTCCGCTACGTGCCTGGACCACAGTGTCGTATGCCGGGCTCTTGGCGAAGCTACCGGCCTGCCCGTACCCAGAGATGGACGCGTACACCAGCTCAGGGCGCTTCGCGCGCAACTGCTCAGCTGAGATACCCAGTTTGTGAGCCACGCCGGGACGGAAATTCTCAACCACAACGTCGGCGCGTTCCAGGAGGGTGTCCAGTCGAGCCCGGTCCTCATCGGACTTCAGGTCAATCTCAACGGACTTCTTGCCTCGGTTGAGACCGGAGAAGTAAACGCTCTCTCCGTCTTTGAAAGGGCCCAAGTGTCGAGCATCGTCACCCACTCCGGGGATCTCGATCTTGATCACTTCGGCACCTAGGTCCGCAAACATTGCGGTCGCGTAGGGACCTGCAAGCACTCGCGAAAAATCTACGATTGTGACGCCAGAAAACGGTGAATGTGACATATATCAATTGTCCCAGCCCACGTCAGCACATTCACTTTCGTACGCACACGAGTGTCCAGCTAGGCGGACAAATTGCTTTATACGCCGGGTACTGTAAGTGCGAGTGTCAAGATTAAGCCAGCCAGAATCATCAAGGTGGTGACGTCAGCGATCATGCTGCGATTGACCCACCATGAACTCCGCGGACTCAGGCGAACAATCGCTAAACCAACCAGGCAAACCGCTAAAGCGATTGCTGTATAGAGCACACTGACAAACGCCAGAGCACAGGCACCCAGAATCCACACCAGGGTCACCAACAGAACCCAGTCGCGACCCGTGGGGTTAGCGAATCGGCGTTTCCATACGATCCATCGTTTGGAAATCGGCCCGCGACCCTTACCTCGCCGTTTAAGCGTGGTCTTCTTAGTGGAAGAAATGGCGAGTACCCGTCAGGTAGAGAGTCAGTCCGGCCTTGCGAGCAGCCTCGATCACTTCTTCGTCGCGAATCGAGCCGCCGGGTTGTACCACCGCACGGACCCCGGCTTCGACGAGCACTTCGAGCCCGTCGGCAAAGGGGAAGAAAGCGTCGGAAGCCGCAACAGATCCACGTGCGCGTTCTTCACCAGCACGGCTGACAGCCAGACGCGCGGAGTCCACGCGGTTGACCTGCCCCATTCCGATTCCAACGGATGCACCGTCCTTTGCCAGCAGAATCGCGTTGGACTTCACTGACCTGACGGCGCGCCATGCGAACACCAAGTCTGCGAGCGTCGCGTCATCGGCTGCTTCCCCAGTAGCCAGAGTCCAGTTGTTCGGGTTGTCGCCTTCTGCCTGGTAGACGTCACGCTCTTGCACCAGAATTCCACCACTGATTGAGCGGAACTCCGTGGAAGCAAACGTCACGTCGCCCAGTTCCAGCAAGCGGATGTTCTTCTTTTTCTGCAGAACTTCAGCGGCACCTGCTTCAAAAGAAGGGGCGGCAACGACCTCGGTGAAAATGGGAGCGATCTGTTCTGCAAGCGCCACAGTCACCGGCCGGTTGGTGGCAATCACACCACCGAAAGCCGAAACCGAGTCACAGTCATGAGCGCGCTTGTGTGCTTCTTCAATCGTGGAACCTACCGCAACTCCACACGGATTGGCGTGCTTGATGATGGCTACAGCAGGTTCGTCGAAGTCGTAGGCCGTACGCACTGCGGCATCCGTGTCTTGATAGTTGTTGTACGACATTTCTTTTCCGTGGAGCTGTGTGGCAGTTGCCAGTCCCCCACCGGTTGCGTACACGCGGGCTTCCTGGTGCGGATTCTCTCCGTAACGCAGAGTCGATTTCAGCTGACCAGTGGCACCAAAGAACTCAGGCTTATCGCTGTGCGAAGCAAACCATGAAGCTACTGCCGTGTCATAAGACGCGGTGTGTGCGAACGCTTTTGCGGCAAGCGTCGTCCGTTCTTCAAGGGTGAAACCGTTGCCTTCAGCGGCCGCGACTGTGGACGCGTAATCGGCCGGGTCTACCACGATCGCCACGGATGCGTGATTCTTTGCCGCCGCGCGCACCATGGACGGGCCACCAATATCGATCTTTTCGATGCAGTCGTCGTATCCTGCACCTGATGCGACAGTCTCGCTGAACGGGTAGAGGTTCACGACAACCAGGTCAAAGGCCTCAATGTTTAGGTCTGCAAGTTGTGCGACGTGATCGGGATTGCGGGTGTCAGCGAGAATTCCCGCGTGAACACGTGGGTGGAGAGTTTTTACTCGCCCGTCCAGGCATTCGGGGAAGCCGGTGAGCTCTTCCACTTTGGTGACCTTTACGCCCGTTTGCGCGATCGTCGACGCTGTTGATCCTGTCGACACAATTTCGACGCCTGCCGTAGCCAAGCTCTGAGCGAATTCTTCTAAGCCGGTCTTGTCAAAAACGCTAATGAGTGCGCGACGAATGGGGCGTTGTTCAGACACGTGAGGACTCGCTTTCTACTGGTGTGAGTGTGACGCGACGGCCGTCAAGAGACAACGAATGCGTCGCTAGGTCGGATAGAAGTCGCACAAGCTGCGCTCGCTCAACCTCTTTAATTTTTTCGTGAAGAGTTTCTTCAGTGTCGGTGGGGCTGATTTCAATAGGAAATTGGCGGATGATGGGGCCGGTGTCCACGCCCTCGTCTATGAGGTGGATAGTCGTACCTGTCACGTGAACTCCGTGGGCCAGAGCGTCGCGCACCGCATGGGCTCCTGGGAAGCTGGGCAAAAGAGCGGGGTGCGTGTTAATAATCTTCCCGGCAAACCGCGAAACAAATTCCGGTCCCAAAATCCGCATGAGTCCTGCGGACACGATCCAGTCCGGCTGGTAGCCCTCAACAACCTCGGCAAGCGCCCGATTCCAATCTGACCGGTCTTCGTAGGACGAGAAGTCGACACAAAAGTCATCCACGCCTGCCTGCTGAGCACGGCGCAACACCGGAGCGTCGGGAAGATCGGAGCCCACTGCCACCACACTGTAGGGACCGGCAGCGTCTAAAACTGCTTGGGTCAACGTTCCTGAACCAGAAGCCAACAGAAGAATACGCACGACGCCATTCTAAGCCTTGACGCTTCCCGTTCGAATTCGTGTGCCACACTAAAGAACGTGATGCCTCCCAAGAATGAAACGACTGAAAACACCTCCATCGGACCAGACGTGAAGAAGCGCAGGCGTTTGGGCTACACGTTTTTAGCCCTGTGCGCCCTCTCCTTCATGTTCTCTTTCTACCGCTTGCCGTTTTCTTTGCTCGCGGGGCTGTTCTCGGTTGGAGCACTCATCTGGGGTATCCGCCTGTTCATCGCGTGCGTGCAGACAAAAGGTCCTGTCCCGATGCTCGTGTTCTCGGTCATTGGCGTGTTCGCCTCAGTGATGAGCATTTTCGCCGCCGCTGGAACGCTCATCATGTATCCGGTACAGAAATCATTCGAAGAGTGCACTACATCTGCCATCACTCAAGAGGCAAGCGTTTCGTGCCAAACCGAATATAAAAAGGGCGTCGAAGACCTTTTCAAGCAGGTGACTGGGCAACAGTTACCGAGCTGACTCTGAGTCAGTCTTTTGAGGAGTCGACGAAGAGACATAAAAGTCCCGCAATTTTTTCATCCCCAGGCCAATTCCAACGCCACCTGCAACCCAAATAGCGCTTGCAATCACGAACATCCACGGAATCACACCAGTGGTTTGCAAACCTCCAGGGCCGATTCCTCCGAAGAAGAACAGCGACGCCAACGCTAAGACAATGAATGCCTGAACCCCCGCGACAACTGCGTTGTGTAGCGTCGCAGACTCCGAAAACGCAATCACCAACGCAACGGCGACAAGGGGAACAGCCACCAACGCGATTCCTTCCGGAAACGATGTATGAGGAATGAGCGCAAAACTCGGAATAGCTGGTAGCGGCCCTTCAAAACCAGACATCGCCGAAGCGTGAATGTCGCCGCCTAAGCGAAGGGGGAAGCCAGTTACCCACGTCAGCGCTCCCGCCCACACGGTTGGAGCGAACATCAATTGAACGATACCCAGCCCAACAGCGGCAATTACGGGGGCGCTGTAAGCAGAAACCACCTCGGCGGCGGATGAAAAACTCCCCCACACGGCAACGGCAAGAACGACGTGCGCAGCCACGACCAGCGCAATCAACAGTCGTGACGCAAGCTTCAAGGAATCTTCGACCGCGTCGCCCCACGCAAAGCTCATGCGGTCATCGCACCACCGCGCGAGGTGTTCAGCGCCTATGCGAATGCCCCTCGCGGGTGCGAGGAAAAGAAGAATGATGCTCCGGCAAATACCAAAACCAGTGACAGGCGCGCCACTGATCACAAGCGCAACCACAATCACGATGAGAACGCTCAGTGACAAACCTGTGAGCCGTAACAACTGAGTTTTCAGAAGGTCGTCGGAAGACACGCGGTCGTCCGCGCGAAGCTTCTTGCCCGCCCGATACATCTGCCATGCAACCACGAGCGATAACAGCGACGGTGGCAAACTCAGAACAAAATCAGCCTGCTCAAACGGGAAACCGAAAGCAGCTAAAGCACCGCGCGTGGCCCAGTCTGGAATGGTGGAGATTGGGAGCATTTTTGCCACTGCCACCAGCCACATCACAAACGACAAACCCAGCGCGCTCAGAACAAAAATAAGGAGAACGCGGGCACCGGCCAGCGCTCCGAGCCCTAGTGGCCGAGCGAAGTCATTCAGTGATTGGGAGGTCTTTGGCACACATACATATTGCCGTCCCAGCAGCAGGTGTTCCAATTAAGACACACCCGAGATGAACCCACATGATACCTTAGTGAAGGTATATTTAGACGTTTTGTGAGGATTATATGAGTTCAGGGAACAACTTCCCCCCTGGCACGCCGCCCCAGCCACCCCGGCCACCGCAGCACAACGGAGCCCCCAACAATATGGGGTCCGCACCTCAAACGCCTATGGGCACGGGACCTAACCAGCCACCTCGGCCGGCACCCGCCCCAGGTTATGGACACCCTCAAGCCGGGCCTCAGAAGAAGAAGTCTTCTAAGGCACCGCTTTTCATTTCGCTGGCTGCAGTTGCGGGTGTCATCCTTCTTGTCGTCGCTGGGATCATTGTGGTCAATGTTGTCAACAAACAACAGCACAGTCCCCAAGCACTTGCTCAGTCATACGCTGACGCTGTTAACTCCGGCGACATGAAAAAGGCCAACGAAATTGCCAAGGTTCGCGTCCCTAAGGGGGCTCGTGAAGAACTCCTCGACCCACGATTCATCGAGTCCTCTCCTGACAAGATTAGTGACGTCAAGGTCGGCCAGGTTGACCGCAAGGGCGACACGGCACAGATCGACATGTCGTACACCATCAGCGGTCAAGAGCACAACATGAAGTTGCACGCTGAAAAGAAGGGCAAGAAGGGCCTGTTCTTCGATGACTGGCACATGCAGGGGCCTCAGGTTCAGCCTGTGACTCTCGACACTCCCGCTAATAAGCTCAAGGTCAACGGTGAAGAACTCGACGTCGAACCTGGTTCTGCCGTATACGCGATGTACCCAGGGACTTATGACCTCGAATCGCCTGACAGCAAGTTCCTGAGCGGAGACAAGCAGTCCATTTCCTTGGGCTACCTCAGCGACCAAGACAAACAGGAACCACAGGAAGTCCGTCTGAGGGCAGATGTCAAGGACGAACTGAACAAAGAGGTCGAAAACCTCGTCAACAAGAAGCTCGACGAATGTGAAAAGTCGGGAGATTTTGAACCTAAGGGATGCGGGTTCCGAGTTGATCCGGAGTCAAGCTCTCAAGGGGTCAAGTTCAAGGACGACGTTAACGAAGGCGACGTTCATTGGAAGATCGAAAAGCGACCCAAGATCTACGTGTCGTACTCCGGCACAATCGGAAATGGCGTGTACTTCTCTAAAGAAGAGGGAGAAGTTTCGTTCAAGGCCGACTCGAAAAAGGCCGGAAAGAATGCCTGGAAGTCAATCAAGAACATTCCGTTCAAAGTTTCCGGCAAAGTCTACATCGACGGCGAGTCCGTAAAGATCGAGGACTACTGACCGTAGTTCACACGTGTGAGCCCCTGGACGCTACGTCCGGGGGCTCACGTGTTTCTGGCTACACTCCCACAGTGCGCGCGGGAAGCTCCACGTCCAGGGCATGTTCCAACCACAGCGACGCCGACAAAACGATTGGGTCAGCAAAGCGTGGGCCCGCAACCTGTACGCCCACGGTCCGCCCATCGTCTGTGTAACCCGCATGCACGGTCGAAGCTGGCTGTTCCGACATGTTGTACGGAACCGTAAACGATATGTGCCCCATGCTCTGCGACGGGTCGTTAAACGGCATGGGCCACTCAGCCGGGAACGCGGCGACGGGAGCCACCGGCGACAACACCAGGTCAAATGGTTCGGTCGCACTCACGGTACGCTTGCGCATCGAATGAATCGAGTTGTACGCATCCATGAGTTCCGGGCCAGTCACATTCGCCCCCGCCTCACACCACTGTGCAACATACGGCAAGACGTGAGCACGGTCTTCTTCACTGAGTTTCATGAAGTCGTTATATGACCGCACGCGCCAAAACAGATCAATGAGGCTCAGCAACTCGTCATCCATGAATGGTTCAATCTGTTCCACCTTGGCGCCCGCCCGCTCGAACTCGCGCGCAACCCCAAGCACCACCTCGGCGACCTGCGGATCAACATCCATTCCGCACCCAGCATCCACATGCACGGCCACGCGCACGTTAGCCGGGTCAAAACGGGTCTGGTACGCCCCCGCATACGGAGGGAGTTGCGTGTAGTCACGTGCATCGGAACGCCCAATCACTTCCATAGCCGCGATCACGTCGCTCATCCGACGGGCAAGTGGCCCCGCGCAACGTCCCTGGTACGGCGCGGAAAGCGGAACGCGCCCAAAACTGGGCTTGAGCGTAGCCAACCCCAGCCAGGTTCCCGGCAAACGGATCGAACCACCAATGTCGCTACCAATATGTATCGGACCATATCCGGCAACAGCAGCTGCACCCGCACCAGAAGACGATCCTCCCGTTGTCAGGTCCGGGTTGATTGGCGAACGCGTGATCCCGTGCAGTGACGACACTCCAGATGACAACATGCCCCAGTCGGGCATGACCGTCGAACCCACGATGACGGCACCGGCTTCTTCCAGGCGGTCCACAATAGGGGCATTGCGTTCTTCCGGTGTACGTGAACCCGGCTTGGTGCCCGACGGCATGGCGACTCCGGCGCGCGCGATGTTTTCTTTCACGGTTACGACCACACCGTCCAAGCCGCTTAACGCTTCGCCACGTTGCCAACGCCCAGCAGAATCTTGGGCTGCTTTCCGCGTGCGCTCCGAAACGGGCCCGTCACCTGTAGCGTTGTCCCACAGCGCGTTGATGGTGGGTTCGCACGCAGCAATACGCTCTGCCACAGCATCGAGCACATCAACTGGGCTAAACTCCCCGTTTGCGTATCCAGCTGTTGATTCTTGAGCGGAAAGATCCGCCAGCATAATGTGCTCCTTTCTATAGATGCGTCGACGTGTATCGACGTATTTTGACTGCGTGGTGGCCCCGTCAGCCGGTCACCACGTGGTTGTTTAGGCGTGATGCGACAGTGCATCCTCGAGTTGTGGAGTCGCAGCTACGAGATTCTGCGTGTACGGGTGGGACGGTGCTTCATAGATCTGGTCGACTGTCCCAGTTTCCACAATCTCGCCACTTTTCATGACTGCAACATCGCTACACAGGTAGCGCACAACAGACAAGTCGTGGCTGACGAAAATCAAGGTGAGGCCGTATTCCTCAACGAGGTCAGTGAGCAGGTTGAGGACCTGCGCACGAACCGAAACGTCAAGCGCTGAAACAGGTTCGTCGGCAACCAAAATCTGTGGCCTGCACACCAGTGCGCGCGCGATTGAGATGCGTTGCCTCTGCCCGCCAGAAAACTGGTGTGGGTACCGGTTTTCTGCTGTTTCGTCGAGCCCTACCGCGAGGAGCATTTCTCGTACTCGGGTGGCTCGCTCCTGTGCAGGAACTCCCATCGCGATGAGCGGTTCGGCGACGATTTCGCGCACTTTCATACGCGGGTCGAGCGACGCGAACGGGTCTTGGAACACGATCTGCAGGTCTTCTCTTACCTTGCGGATGTCCGCCTCGGCCCCGGCCGTGACGTCGTAGTCGCCCACGGTCACCTTCCCGCTTGACGCTGTTTCCAACCCAGACAGGATCTTCAACAGCGTCGATTTCCCTGAACCGGACTCCCCCACGATTCCGAACCGTTGCCCCGACTGGATCGTCA
This sequence comes from Brevibacterium sp. ACRRH, assembly GCF_022346365.1. Classification (NCBI taxonomy): domain Bacteria; kingdom Bacillati; phylum Actinomycetota; class Actinomycetes; order Micrococcales; family Brevibacteriaceae; genus Brevibacterium; species Brevibacterium sp. ACRRH. The sequence continues at coordinate 14,164 of NZ_JAKRMN010000004.1, read as the reverse complement.
GGTCGATTCCTTTGAGCGCGTGGACTTTGTGGGGCCGGGCAAAAAGGCGGCCGGACTTGCGTTCGTAGTCCTTCTTCAGGTCGCGAACCTCAACGACTATTCCGGGTTTTTCTCCCGCCGAGGTGTCCCCCACCTTTGTGCTTCCTTGCGCGTTCGAGTTGTCCCCGGTTTTGGAACCTTCCGTCACCGCAACGTCGTCCCCAGCTTCCTCCCGTGCCGTTTCTTCGAGGCGGTAGTTCTGAGCTGTTTGGATGGTGAAGAGACGACCGTTGTCGTCAGTCGCGGACAGGTCCGAGGCGGCTAGGAGTCCGCGCGTGTATTCGTGTTGCGGGTTGGTGAAGACGTCCTTGACCGTTCCGCGCTCCACCAGTTCGCCCTTGTACATGACCAACACGTGTTCGCACACTCGTGCAACAACTGCGAGGTCGTGGGTGATGAACAAGAGTCCTGTGTTGTTTTTCTGCACGCTGTGCCCAATGAGGTCCAGGATTCCTGACTGCACAGTCACGTCGAGTGCGGTCGTAGGCTCGTCACAGATGAGAAGCCGAGGTGAGTTCGCCATGGCGATCGCGATCACCACGCGCTGTCGTTGGCCTCCCGAAAGTTGGTGTGGGTAGGCTTTTGCAGCGGCCTGCGGGTCAGGGAGGTCCACTTGGGTCAACAGCTCAATGACCTTGTCTCGTAGGTTTGCGGTGTTCCCGTGAAGTTTCATCACTTCGGCCACTTGGTCGCCCACACGCATGAGCGGATTGAGCGCGCTCATGGGTTCTTGGAACACCATCGAGATGTCTTTTCCGCGCAGTTTGGACATCCGCGCGTCACTGAGTGTGAGCAGGTTTCCGGCGTGGCCCTGAAGTTCAATGGTTCCTGAGGATTGAAGTTCGTCGGGCAGGAGCCCCATGATCGCCGAAGCGGTGAGTGACTTTCCGGAACCTGACTCACCTATCAGCCCCACGCGTTCGCCTGATGCAAGGTCAAATGAAAGCGGTTTCACCAGTTCGGTAGTTTCGGTTGCGATACGCAGGTCTTTGACGTGTAAAAGTTCTGACATCACGACCGTCCCTTCAGTTTGGGGTCGAGTCGATCGCGGAGGCCGTCACCTAGCAGGTTGAAACCTAACACCGCGATCGCAATGGCGATGCCTGGCCATATTGCTAGTCCTGGGTGGCTTTCCAAATGCTGTTGAGAGTCGTACAGCATGCGCCCCCATGAGGGAGTTTGCGCTTGGGTGCCTAACCCCAGGAAGGACAGACCGGCCTCGGCCAAAATAGCCAGCGCGAACGCAACCGAACACTGCACGATCACCATGCCACCGATATTGGGCAAGACGTGCGTGCGCGCAATCGCGAACGCGCTCCGGTTCGCAGACTTCGCCGCCATGATGAATTCGCGGCTCATCACCTGCAGGGTGCCAGAACGGGCCACGCGCGCAAATCCGGGGATTGACGCGATTCCCACCGCGATCATGGCAGGCAAGGTACCTGGACCCAGAGCAGCCGCGAAGATCATGGCCAGCAACAGTGCGGGAAAAGCCAACAGCAGGTCGTTGGTGCGCATGATCAAGCCGGACAACCAGCCAAGGTCGGTCATTCCGGCCAGAATGCCTAACGGGACGCCAATAACCACGGCGATTCCCACCGCGACGGCACCAACATACAGCGTGATCCGCGCACCCATCATGACCCACGTGAGAGTGTCGCGACCGTACTGGTCGGTCCCTAACCAGTGCTCAGGACTGGAGTCTGATAAACGAGTATCCAGGTGGTTGGGCGAATACGGAGTCCAAATGAAGCTGATGAGCGCGGTGATAATGATGAGAGCCACAAATACCAGGCCAACGATCAGGCTCATGTTCGAAAAGAAGCGCTTGTTCACTACGCTGCCCTCCTCACACGCGGATCAAGTACCGGGTACAACAGGTCAATGATGGTGTTGAGCGCCAGCACCAGAACCACCAGAACCAAAACGATTCCCTGAACCGTGATCAGGTCACGGTTGCTCACGGCCCGCACCAGTTCTGACCCCATTCCGGGGATCACAAACACTTGTTCGATCACCACGGCACCAATGAGCAAAGTCGCTAACTGCACACCCGCAACTGTGACAACAGGGATCGCGGCGTTGCGCAGACCGTGTTTCACCAACGCACGGCCCTTTGTTTGGCCTTTTGCACGCGCGGTCCGCAAGAAGTCCTCACCCATGACATCTAGAACCGCTGAACGCACATACCGCGTCAATATAGCCGCCTGCACCAAAGCGAGCGCACAGACGGGAAGCACCAAGCGGATGAGAAACTCTCCAAAACCTTCCGACGGCGCTTTCCACCCCGACGACGGGAACCATCCAAATTTGAGCGAAAACAGCATGACCAGCAGGATTCCCGCCAAGAAGTTGGGGATTGCAACCCCAATCTGGCTGGCACCGGAAATCAGTGAACCCACCAGGTTCTTGTGGTTGACAGCAGCCAACGTCCCCAGCGGAACGGCAACAGCAAGAGCCACAACCATCGACGCCAGCACCACAATGAGCGTCACCTGGATCGAGTCGGCAATGACCGGGGCGATCGGCGCTTGCGTCACGTACGACGTACCAAAGTCGCCCACGAGCACATGGCCGATCCAATCGAAGTATTGCACAACGATAGGACGATCCAAGCCGTACTTTTCTTCCAAAGCCGCTACCGCCTCGGGCGTGGCGCTGGTCCCCAACGCAACCTGCGCGGCATTACCCGGCAGGATCTGCATGAGTGCGAACACCACCACCGAGGCGACTGCCGCTGTCAGGACAAACTGAAGCAGTCGTCGGAGGATGTAGCTCGTCAAAACCGTTACTCCCAGCCGAGGTCGGCGATACGGAATGCGTCAGATACCTGGTTTTCGGCAACTCCCGTGACCTTCGAGTTGGTCACAACCAGGTTTGGGAAGAGGAAGAGGAAACCGGCCGCCGCGTCTTCCGTGATGGTGTGCGCAACCTGCTTCATGCCTTCGGTGTACTCTTCTTCGGATCCTTCGTCAGCTTTAGCAGCGATGTCGCTGATCTTCTTAGAGTCGTATCCGGTGTAGTAGCCCTCACCAAAGACTGTGAGGATGTCGCGGGCTTCGATGTGGTTGATGATGGACATGTCGTACTCATGGTTGGTGAACGTCTTGTCCAACCACACGGCCGGGAACTCTTGGGTCTCAATTTTCGCTTTCAGACCCACCGCTTCGAGCTGGGAAACAACAACGTTAGCTGAAGCAGTTGCGTATGGAAGGTTGGGCACCGTGAACTTCACGGTCTGGTCTTTCACACCGGCTTCTTCGATGAGCTTCTTGGCCTTTTCAACATCGTGAGGCCATTTGTTGGTCAGGTCTTCGTAGTACGGATCGGTGGGTGGAACCATCGAGCCAATAAGCGTTCCGTGGCCACTCCACGCCGTGTCGATGATGGCCTGCTCGTCGAGCGCGTACATCACTGCTTCGCGGACTCTCTTGTCCTTGAACACGCCGTCTGCGTTATTGAGAGCAAGCAGGACTTCACCGTTGGTGGTCCCTTCGACGACTTTGTACTTGTCGGATTCTTTTTCAAAACTCGACAGCAGGTCAGGCGCCTGCAGGCTAGCCAGGACGTCTACTTCCCCGGACTTCAACGCGTTAGCACTGGCCACGGGATCCTTAAAGTACTTGAACGTGACCTTGTCCAGCTTGGGTTCTTCACCCCAGTAATCATCACGGGCAGCGAATACGATCTTCTGACCACGTGTAAAGGTGTCGACCGTGAACGGCCCGGTTCCTACGGCCTTGTTGGCCAGGTCGTTGACGCCTTCTTCGTCAAATACGGCTCCCACAAGGGACGCCAAGTCAAACAGCCACCGGTTGGATGGGTGTGACAGGGTGATTTCAACCGTTGCGTCATCGACGACGTTGATGGTGTCGACAACGTCCATTTTCGCCTTCAACGCGTTCTTCCACGCGTCTGATTTGACTCGTTCATATGAGAACTTGACGTCCTCGGCGGTGAAGTCGGCACCGGATGAGAACTTCACATCCTTGCGAAGCTTAAAGGTGTACGTTTTGCGGTCTTCTGACAGGTCCCAGGATTCGGCGAGCGCAGGCTGGATCTGACCTTCTTGGTCAATCCGGACAAGCGATTCGTACACGTTTTCCATGAGTGCTTGCGGGACGGCAGCCCCGGCCGAGGTCGTGAAGTCCAGGTTGGCAGGTTCCGCCGTGTGCGCGATTACCATGTCGGTGCGTGCGTCAGACGAACCCGATGATGACGCTCCCGCGTTGCATCCCACCAGTGCGAGCGAACTTACGGTGGCTACGAGCGCTAGGCCAAAACGCGTTTTCATGTGACTCCTTCATCCAAACCTGGAGGTTTCAGCAACCCCCAACACTGTAATGAAGATTACAAAAGATTTAACGAATGTTCAGAAACTGGTTCACATACCGACACGCAGTGTCGTCCCAAGTCACAACGCACATTCCGGGACGCCGACGTTTTTGGTGGTGCGGGGCATCCCCAGTCCCCGCTCACACTCAGTGCTGCTAGCCCTCACGAACGACTACGGCGCGCACCTGCAGCTCGCATCTTGACCAACACGACAAACAGTAGCCAGGCCACAGCTGCCTGACCAAGGCGGACCGGCAGGCGATCCATGAATGTCAGATGTTGCACCCCTTGTGCTTCTGAAACGCAGAAACGGGTGACGCTGACGCTTGTTTCACCCTCGCTGTTTGTCCATTCGTCTGAGGTGCTGATGAGTTCCGCCCCTGGTTCTTTGCACAATAACGGTGCAAGTGGTGCGTCGAGAATGGGGAACATGAGCTCGACGGGGAAAACCACAACACATCCAACAATAATGTATGAGACCACGCCCGCTACAAGAAGCCCGCGGAAGCTATTTTTCTTGCTTTTAACGGGTCGAGATTTTTCTTGGTTTGTCCGTTGTTGTCCAACCGACGCTGACGAATTAATCACGAGAAATGACCTCCCCGGTCTGAGGATCAAATTCGAAGCTCACGAGTCCTAGTCGGGGACCATTCACGGTTCCGTGAAGTGACACGTTCGTTGTGCGTTGGGGAACAGGTGCGTCCTGAACCTCGCCCCCGGGTGCTGCTCCCTGCGCGTCAGCCACAATCGTTTCGTTGCCTACTCGCACCTTGAGGTCAAAGTTCGTGATTTCTGCTCCATCGACTTCGTCACGCATATTGCGGATGAGAGTGGCAGGATCCTTGCGAAAAATAGGCGGAATATCTTGTGCCAAGAAGTACGAGTCGATACTGTTTTCCCTTGGCGAAGCTTTGCGGGAGGGCTGTGAGTAAACCCCGTCGTTTTCTACCGGATTCTGTGCGTTGAGCACATCACCAACGAACGAAAAGTTTGAACCCTGGAAACTGATTCGCCGCAGTTGGGTTTTTTCGATGTCGTCATACCCACCGTGCTGCGCGAAGTCCTGGAGCGCCTGTTCGACCCGTGGCGCTGCGATGCCTCCTCCACGCTCAAACATCTGTTGAGCAAATTTCTCTTCGCTGATTGCACCGATTGCGCATGCGGAAGTAGCAAGAGCTGCGAGAGTAACTACGACAATTGAGCGAATGAAACGTGCCAACGATCTTCCCTTTCGAAAGGCCATACGAGTGTCCGTCAGCACATGCGTGCATTCGTGCAATCGTTTGACAAAAGAGTAACACCAATCTGGTGGCCCACTGCACCCAAATCCGCGCCTATTCCGCTGTCAGCACATCCGCTACGCAGGGGCGATTTCTGCCACGAGCTTCCGTAACGCCTTGCCCCTGTGACTGATCGCGTTTTTCTCTTCCGAAGACAGCTGTGCCGCACTCACGTTCACGCCGTCTGGCTGAAAAATCGGGTCGTACCCAAAGCCACCGTCTCCCACCGGTTCCCGCAGGATCGTGCCACGCATTTCCCCGGTACACACCACCTCGGCGCCGGCATTCACATACGCGGCCGCGCACACAAAACGGGCACCGCGCCCCCGCTCTGGAATATCGCCTAACTGCGCAAGGAGCAACTCCAGGTTCGCGCGGTCATCACCGTGCGCCCCCGCCCAGCGAGCAGACAGAATACCGGGAGCAGAACCCAGCACGTCAACAACGAGACCCGAATCATCAGCGATCGCAGGCAAGCCGGTCTCCCGGGCAACAGCGCGCGCTTTAATGAGCGCGTTCTCTTCGAACGTCAATCCATCTTCAACAACATCAGCCAACCCCAGCTCGCCAGCCGTGACGACCTCGGCGGTGGGAATCACCTGCGACAAAATCGCCTGCAACTCAACTTTCTTACCAGCGTTGTGGGTGGCGAGAACAAAACGAGTCACGGCTGGCCCCTTACTGTTCCGAACCGCTCACCAGACCCTGTGCCAGAGCACGGGCCTGAATCCGGGCGAGTTCCGCACACCCGTGCTCAGCCAAATCCAGCAACGAGCCCAGCTCAGCGCGGTCGAACGGAGCACCCTCCGCGGTCCCCTGCACCTCCACGAACGCGCCCGAGCCAGTCATGACCACGTTCATGTCGGTTTCGGCGGTCGAATCCTCTTCATACGGCAGGTCAAGCACGGGCTTCCCATCCACAATTCCCACACTGATCGCAGCCACGGAGTCCTTTAACACCTCGGTGTTCTTAGGAATCCACCCCAGTTCCTTGCCTTTCGCAACCGCGTCGACGAGCGCAACATACGCCCCCGTAATCGCTGCCGTGCGCGTGCCACCGTCGGCCTGGAGCACGTCACAGTCCACCTGGAGCGTGTTTTCACCTAGCTTCGACAGGTCAAGAACCGCACGCAAACTACGACCGATCAGCCGGGAAATCTCGTGCGTCCGTCCCCCAATTTTTCCCTTGACGCTTTCGCGGGAACTACGGGTGTGGGTGGCACGTGGAAGCATGGCGTATTCGGCCGTGGCCCAACCGCGCCCTTCGCCTTTCATCCACCGTGGGACACCTTCAGTCAGCGAAGCCGCGCACAGCACGCGCGTGCGCCCAAACTCCACGAGCACGGACCCTTCCGCGTGGTCGAGCCATCCGCGCGTAATCTTTACCTCGCGCAGTTCATTTGCTTGGCGTCCGTCAAATCGCACTGTTTTCTCCTTGGGTTGGTATGGGTTGGTTGGTGTCATTCCGGGCTAGCTGGCTAACTGGTTGGGGTGGGGTTTCCCGAGGTCGTCGCGGCCGGCGAGGTCGTTCAGGGAACCGTGTATGTGGACAGTGGTGATGCGAGTTCGGGGGTGTGTCCGAAGCTCTCCGTGGCTTCTGTGCGCACCTTGTCCTCACTGGTCCACGGCGGTATGTGGGTGAGCATCAGCCGCTTAACACCGGCGGTTCGCGCCACCTCACCTGCACGTTTACCCGTAAGGTGAATGCCACGAACGTTGTCGCGTCCTTCTTCGAATGCAGCCTCGCACACAAACAAATCTGCGTCACGGGCAGCGTCGACAAGTCCGTCGCAGGCGTCCGAGTCGCCCGAATACGTGAGCACCGTACCATTGGCGTGCTCGATCCGCAGTGCATATGTTTCCACCGGGTGATCCACCAAGTGCGAAACCACGGTCAGTGGCCCAACTGTGTGCCGTGAGCCGGGAGTGAGGTCCTTAAACTCGAACGCCGAATCAAGCGTTGAGTCATCCGCGCCTTTTCCGGCCCCAGCGGCCAGTCCGGCAGGTGTGTGGTGCGCGGATTGCAACCGGGCTTCGCTTCCAGCGGGCCCGTAAACGGGAAGTTGAGGGAGGGGCGACTCCTCGAAGAAAAATTTGGGATCGTACGTACGTAACACGTACAGCCCGGTGACGTCGAGGCAATGATCGGGGTGAAGATGTGAGAGGAACACCGCGTCGATCTGGGTGTGGTTGAGAACCGTTTGGAGCGGTCCCAATGCACCAGAGCCCAGGTCTAGCACGATGTTGGTGGTTCTTTCACCGTCGTGTGCGCTCACCACATAACAACTGGCTGAGGACGCCGGTCCGGGGTACGAACCGGAGATCCCCACCGCTGTGATCGAAAAGTCAGTCAATGTTGTGGCCCTTCGTTCCCGAGGTCGTTGTCCCCGTCCTCGTCGTCTTCGCCGAGGTCGGGGAGAGTTTCCAACAGAATAGAGGTAATGCGGTCCTGTGCCCAGGTGAGAAGTTCATAAACATGCACAGTCATGACCGTGCTTTCAGGCTGTTCGTCATTCGTTTCCAGCAGGTGTTCCAGGTCAGCGTCGGTTGCGATTCCCAGCCTGGTCGCAAGGATCAGACGCACGTCCCCCAAAGCCGTAGCCCATGAGCGCGCCTGTTCTTCGGTGAGCTCGGTACGCCCGGAACGTGACAGAGTGAAAAGCGCAGTTCGGAGGTTCGCGAGTTTCGATTCGCGAATGTCGCGTTCGGTCAGTCGCCTGAATTCTGCTGCACGTTCAGCATCTTCAGCGTCCACATCAGGAAGCAGCCGAAGCACCGCTGGGTCGGTGGGTCGTTCTCCGGAGCTCATTCCTACGAGCTTTGCCAGCTCATCGGCCTCAGTTTCGGCACCGTCGTCGAGAAGTTCTGCGGCATCAGAAAACAGTCCGCTTAAAATCCTGCGTTCAACTGGTTCGAGCTCAATGATTGCCGTTGAGCGAATACCGGGCGTGATCTTCATGCGTCCGCCTTTTTGCACGTGGCCCACAACCCAAAACCGTGCATCGCCGCCGTGTCACGTTCCATCTGTTCACGGGTGCCGGTTGCTACAACCGACTTCCCTTCGTTGTGGACCTCCATCATGAGCTTCTTTGCTTTCGCTGGCGAATACCCAAAATAGCTGCGGAATACATACGTCACATACGACATGAGGTTAACCGGGTCATTGAACACGATGGTCACCCAGGGCGAGTCCGTCGCAACGACTTCGTCGACCTCTGGTTCGGCTAGGGTGCTCATGGAACTGCTCACATATTCACCATATGCGAAACATCGTTGTGACTCGCAGACTGTTCGTGCAATAGGATCACTGTTATGAGTGATCTCACACGCCAGTCCACAGCGCTTCTGACCGACCAGTACGAACTCACCATGGTCCAGGCGGCTTTAGAATCCGGTCGAGCAGACCGCACCTGTCTCTTCGAAGTTTTTGGCCGCAGGCTCCCTCCCGGCCGACGTTACGGCGTGGTCGCTGGAACTGGGCGTTTCTTAGAAGCACTCGAAAATTTCACATTTGGCCCTGATGAACTCGCGTTCCTAAAGTCCGCGAACATTTTGGACGCCACCACGTTGGACTGGCTGGAAAACTACGAGTTCACCGGAAACATTCGGGGGTACGCAGAAGGGGACATGTACTTCCCTCACTCCCCCATTCTCACGGTTGAAGCGCCCTTTGCGCAGGCAGTAGTCCTCGAAACACTTCTCCTGTCGATCCTGAACTACGACACCGCCGTTGCATCGGCAGCGTCCCGCATGTCACGGGCGGCAGGAAACCGTCCATGTGCCGACATGGGTTCACGACGCACTCAGGAATACGCCGCAGTTGGTGCGGCCCGCGCAGCCGTGATCGCTGGGTTCGCCTCCACATCGAACCTTGAAGCAGGAAGGCGCTACGGACTCCGCACCATTGGAACCGCTGCACACGCGTTTACTCTTCTGCACAACACCGAACGCGAAGCATTCGACGCTCAAGTTAAAGCACTAGGCAAAGACACTGTCCTGCTGTTAGACACGTACGACGTGGACGAAGCACTCAAAACGGCGATCGAAGTCGCCGGAACAGAACTGGGCGGGGTGCGCATCGACTCCGGTGACTTGGGCATCCAAGCGACAGAAGTCCGCGACAAGCTCGACGCACTCGGTGCCACTAACACCAAAATTACAGTCACCTCGGACTTGGACGAATACGCGATAGCCGCCCTGCGAGCCACACCCACGGACTCCTACGGTGTGGGCACCCGCCTTGTCACAGGATCCGGCTCCCCCACAGCTAACTTGGTGTACAAACTGGTGGCGCGTTCTGACAACGGTGAGGACTGGGTGTCGGTTGAAAAGAAATCGGCCGGCAAGGGTTCACACGGTGGCTTCAAACAAGCAGTGCGCGCACTTGAAGGTGGCGTGGCAACCGAGGAAGCGATCGGAGTTCCCACGCTTCCGGAGGACGTTTCCAGCGGACGTCCTCTCACGGTTGACCTGGTCGTCGACGGTCAGATCGTCGACGGATACACCGGCCCTGAAGGCGTTGAACGGGCGCGCGCTCACTACCACGACTGCATTCGCGAACTGCCCCGCACTGCTCACCGTTTGCAAGACGGTGAACCTGCGATTCCTACCGTGTACTACAACGCATAACGCAAGCGGGGTTACAGGCTTTCACACCTGTAACCCCGCTTAAGTAGGTTCACTCAGTATTCGACAACCACACGACCGTCGATCTTGCCGTGGACCATCTCATCAAACACCGCGTTAATGTCGCCCAAAGGACGCTTAGTAAACGTGGGGTGGATGAGACCACGCGCGTAGAAGTCCAAAGCTTCTTCCATGTCGCGGCGGGTTCCCACAATCGAACCACGAATCGTCAGACCCTTAAGCACAATGTCGAAGATCGGTGCAGGGAACTCCCCTGGTGGCAGACCGTTGAACACAATGGTGCCACCGCGACGCGTCATTCCAATCGCTTGCCCAAACGCGTCTGGGTGCACGGCTGTCACCAGAACACCGTGACTACCGCCAACGGCCTCCTGGACCTCCGGGACGGGGTCGTTCGCGAATGCGTTGATAACCACCTCGGCGCCGTGCTTCTTAGCAAGCTGGAGCTTGTCATCTGCAATATCCACGGCAACAACGCGCATTCCCATGGCAACCGCGTACTGGACTGCAATGTGCCCCAGACCACCTACACCAGAAATAACGACCCATTCACCGGGCTTCACCTCGGTTTCTTTCAGACCCTTGTACACCGTGACACCTGCGCACAGCACCGGCGCGATTTCATATGGGTCCGCACCTTCTGGGATGAGAGCGCAGTAACGGCTGTCGACCAGCATGTACTCACCGAACGAACCATCTACTGAGTAGCCGCCGTTTTCCTGCTTCTCACACAGGGTTTCCCAGCCGGTTTCGCAGTGCTCACACTCGCCACATGCGCTCCACAGCCATGCGTTACCAACAATGTCACCTTCTTTTACTCGCGTGACATAGTCGCCTACCGCAACGACCTTTCCAACACCTTCGTGGCCGGGAATAAAAGGAGGCTGGGGCTTGACCGGCCAGTCACCGTGAGCTGCGTGAAGGTCGGTGTGGCACACGCCAGACGAAATGTTTTTCACAAGCGCCTGGTATGGGCCGGGTTTGGGGACGTCTACTTGTTTGACTTCGAGGTCTTTTCCAAATTCATTGACGACAGCTGCATTCATTGTGTCGGACATGGGGCTCAACTCCTTCGTCGCAATTGGTTGCAGACTTTCTGCAAGACACACATAGTGCATCTCTTATGAGATTCTATGGACAACTCGGGGTCCATGGGAATATCCGACGTGGAATTTATGAGCGACCCACAAACCACCGTTGCAGGGTTTTGATCCTGTCTTGGATTTGTTCGCGCGACGCCTGCGCTACGGCGGGACCACCGCACGCGCGTCGCAGCTCGATGTGGATGGAGCCGTGCGGTTTTCCTGTGCGCCTGGCCCACGCCCCCACTAGCGACTGCAGTTTGTTGCGTTCCTCTTTCATCGCTTTGTGCTCGATCTCGTCCGGGTCCTCAACGGGGGTGGCTCGCCCTTTGCGCTTGGACTGTTCTGTTTGGCGAGCACGCAACAGGTGGGACACTTGCTCTGGTTCAAGCAGCCCAGGCAGGCCAATGAAGTCCTGTTCGTCTTCCGAGCCCACTTCTCCCCCGGCTCCAAACGCACCACCGTCATAGAGCACGCGGTCAAAGGACGCCTCCGCCGAGAGCGCTTCGTAGGATCCTGTCGTCAGTTCCCCAGACGCGGATTCCTCACGGTTCGCCTCGTTGAGAGCCTGGTCGTCTAGAAGTCCTTGCTCATCGTCGTCTTCGTCGGGCCGTCGGACGTCAAGCGCGTGGTCGCGTTCAGCTTCCAGGTTATTGGCAAGGGCTAAAAGAACGGGCACGCTGGGCAAGAAGATCGAGGCGGTTTCCCCGCGTTTACGCGCGCGCACAAAACGCCCTACGGCCTGCGCGAAGAACAACGGAGTAGCTGATGACGTCGCGTACACACCCACAGCGAGCCTGGGCACGTCCACACCTTCAGACACCATACGAACCGCAACCATCCAGCGACGGTCGGAGTTTTGGAATTCCTCGATACGGTCGCTGGCTCCCGCCTCGTCCGAAAGCACCACGGTCACGTCTTCGCCCGCTATTTCCTTAAGCTGTTTGGCATACGCGCGCGCCACTTGCTGATCGGTTGCGATCACCAATCCCCCGGCGTCCGGCACGGTGCGCCGTACTTCGGTAAGCCTGCGGTCGGCTGCCCTGAGAACCGCGGGAATCCATTCGCCTGTGGGGTTCAGTGCGGTGCGCCAGGCTTGTGCATGGACGTCTTTTGTTGCGTCTGCGCCCAGGATGGCTTCCATTTCGTCTCCGGCTTTTGTGCGCCAACGCATGTTGCCGGAGTAGGTCATGAAAATAACGGGGCGCACCACGCCGTCGCCAAGCGCCCGCGAGTACCCGTATGAGTAGTCGGCTTGGGATGTGCGGATGCCTTCGTCGTCGGGGACGTAGGTGACAAATGGGATCGCCGAGGTGTCCGACCGGAAAGGCGTTCCCGTCAGGGCGAGTCGTCGGCGGGCGGGTTCGAAAGCGTCTCGTACGGCGTCACCCCAGGAAAGCGCGTCACCGGCGTGGTGAATCTCGTCGAGGATGACCAACGTGCGGTACTTTTCCGTGCGGTTTTGGTGGAGCACCGGTTTCGCTGCCACTTGCGCATACGTGACTGCAACGCCGTGGAAGCCGGGGGCTGAACGGCCTTGTGAGTTTTTAAAGTTGGGGTCGAGCTTGATACCTACGCGCCCAGCCGCGGCAGCCCATTGGACCTTGAGGTGCTCAGTAGGGGCTACGACGGTGACGCGGTCGACCTTGCGTTGCGCCAAAAGCTCAGAGGCTAATCGCAACGCGAAGGTTGTCTTTCCCGCTCCCGGGGTTGCGACTGCCAGGAAGTCGCGTGGTTCGTTGCGGAAGTACTGTTCGAGTGCTTCTGCCTGCCATGCACGTAATTTACCCGCTGTTCCCCACGCGGCGCGTTCGGGGAAAGCGGGAGAAAGATGTTCGGCGGCAGAGGTTCCTGGAACCCTACCAGTGTTCACTCGTCGTCAGGCTCCTGACCTTCTGGCATGGATTCGTAGATTTCTTTGCACAGAGGGCAAACCGGGAAACGCTGAGGGTCGCGGCTGGGGACCCAGACTTTGCCACAGAGGGCTACCAGTGGCGTGCCGGTTACCATGGATTCCATGATTTTCGCTTTGGGCGCGTAGTGTGAAAACCGCTCGTGATCACCGGGTTCAGTCAGCTGTTCTTGTAGCTCCCGGTCGAGTGTTGCCGTGCCACCGGTACTCGGATAGGTTTCAGTCATGCCCCCTATTCTATCCAGTGACTTCATTGACGACTACCGCAGGTTGAGTGATTCGATCGCTTCTGGCGTGGCAGTGGTCACTGTTGGTGGAGGCTCGAAGTTCACCGGGGTCACTGTTGACTCTTTTCTTGACGTGTCGTGGGATCCGCCCACCATGTTGGTGTCGATTCTTTCTTTGTCCCGAGTCATGGATGTGATGGAGTGTGCGCCGATGTTTACGCTCAGCGTGCTCAACGCTGGCCAAGAAGATATCGCTACATGGTTGGGCGCTTCAGGGCAACCGAATTACGGTTTGCTCAACGATATCCCCACTGTGGATGGTGAGTGCGGGCCCGCCCATATTGCTCAGGCGTGTGCATTCTTTGAGGTCGAGGTGACCGACCGTCACACTGTCGCAACGCACACGTTGTTCTCTGGTCCGGTAGTCGCACAGGGTGGCAACCCGGATACTCAGCCCTTAGTGCGAAGGAACCGGATCTACGGAACCTTTGGGTGAATTGCTTAAGGGCCTGACCAGTGTAGTGGTCAGGCCCTTAATGATAAGAGTGGTTTTGCGGCGGTGTCTTACTCTCCCACACACTCTCGTGTGCAGTACCATCAGCGCTGTCAGGCTTAGCTTCCGGGTTCGGAATGGGGCCGGGC